>JBHGAU010000031.1:0-29139 GCA_041946675.1 Methanotrichaceae archaeon
GTACTCAGGCCAGTTCCTGTTATCATTTTCAACCATTCTATATTTACTATATTGTTAAGTATATATAGTTATCCAACACAGCAATATGATATATAGATTGAGTGAAAATCAAAAAAGCAATCTACAATATCAATTCCACAGAGGATGAACTAAGATAAATTATTTGCAAAAATTGTATCGAAAGACATATATAACGAATATAACAGGATGATCGCTATGCCTGCGATCTCATTGAATACGGATTTTTTCAACCATGATGCCCAAGTTAAGTTTTCTCCATCAACACATATAGATTCGGGCCTTGATATTGATGGTTTGATAAAATCTGGTTCAAATATCCTAATACAGGGCATAAGAGGCACAGGGATAACACATATATTAAAAATGGTTCAATCTATTTCTCTAAGCACTTATATTGAGAATAAAGTGTTGCCGATTTATTTTTCATTGGGTAGATTAACATGGCTGGTAGATGAACCTATTGGCATTTATCGCGTACATTTATATGCCAATATTATAAATGAAGCCATATCAATAATAGAAGAATATAAAAATATAATAAAACCCGCTAAACTGGACAAAGATGAGAAGGAACCCATAAATTCAATTCAGAGCATGTTTGGCTTAAAGACGAGCAATGACATTAATGTAATCCTTAGAGAGATCAAGTCTATACATAATGAATTGATTAGCGATTTCACATCAATAGCTAAAAGTGTAAAGAATATGGAATATAAAACTAACCAATCCCAGGCTAATGTTGAGTTAAATTTATTAAAAACCATTAAAGCCTCAATTAAAGGAAAAGGCGGGATATATCAAAAGCAGGAAATAGATACGCTAATAGATAACTTATTATATCATAACCCGGCAAACCTCTTATATAAGTTTTTTGATCAGGTTAAAAAAATCATGGGCATACGCAATATAATACTATTGCTAGATGAGTGCAATATCGGTGACCATGAAAAGCAGTTAGAAATATTTGAACTATTGAAAATAATACGAAGTGGAACTCATAATAGTAAATGTGGAAATTATATTTACTTCTGGGCATCCTTTTATCCACCATTCGCCACTAATTTTCCTGCTCTATCAAAAGGGGATAAATTTGATTTTCATGCTGGCCATGATGCTCGATCTGAGTATTTACAGCTAAACGAACTAGCAGGGTATTACACAACCTTCTTTTCTGAATTAACTAGGAAACGACTAGAGCAAAATTTCGATAAAACTATCGAAAACCCTATTGATGAAGCGTTTGAAAGTGAAGAAGCTTTTCTGCTTGCCGCATATTGCTCTAATGGAATTCCTAGACGATATCTAGAAATATTAATGCAAAGTCATGAAGACCTTCGTTCACGATCACGAAACAAACCTGGACCAACTCAAAAAATTTCCTTAAGTGATGTACATGGAAGTGTTAATTTAATAGCCTCTCAGCAGGTCAGAGCCCCAGGAAATTTATCCAAATTAGACGAAGAATTACTTGATAAAATAATTCATATGCTACTTGTAAATAACAGAGATTCCAACCAAGCCACTGTATATTTTACAATAAACCGCAGTCAAATAGATAGATTTAAGAATCTTCTTATTTATGGATGTATTCACGATACAGGGCTAACTAGATATAAAACACATATGAGTATGCTAGGGGCGCAAGGCCCACTTTATATGTTAGATTTATCAATAGCATATCAATCTGGCGTTATTACGAAGGATCGATTCATTGATACATTTAAAAGGGATCTTAGAGATATTCTAAAAAGAGGAGAACTTAACCATTTTGTTATACCATATAATGTAACTGGAGAATAGGAATGCAAATCCATGCATAAATGCCCCTTTGATGGATAAAGACCCTGTTACATCCTAATATGGTCCATCCATAAGTCTCATCAAATTATCGGTGTATCCCCAAATGCTCCAACCTTCATCTCCTTTGCCCTATAAGGCTCACCATAGCCCATCTTCTTTGCACTGCATAAATATAAATATATATCGTGTACTTCGCTACCATCTCGCCAACTCATGTACTATCAAGCATAATTCTTTCTATCCTGCTTGTGCTGTATTGCATAATTTACGTAAACCAATACCGTATAGATCCTATTTGGATTTATAGGTAAAATCGAATATTCAATATAAAGCGGACCATTGGCTTTGGACTTATGCAATACAACATCTACTTGGTAAACTAGGCGGTACTTATAGAACGCTCCTGGCAAACCGCAAGCTCATCTGTATCTGCCGATTGACATCCCTGCTCGTGATCTCCATATGGCCGGGATACATGGTCTTCACATCAAGCTCCGTAAGCTTCTCGATCGATTTGATGAGCTTGATGGTATCTCCGCCATACAAATCCGTCCTTCCGATGTTCCCATCTGGAAACACAGTATCTCCTGAGAAGAGCACCTTCTCAGTCCTCTCATAAAGGCAGATACTCCCCTCGGAATGCCCAGGGGTCTCAAGAACTTCAAGCTTCCATTTCCCTAAATCAAGGATCATGCCGTCGGATAGGGTGCCATCGACTTTATACTCGGGCGCCTCCATCCCGAATAGATATGCGACAGTGGTAAGATCATCGCCCACGCAACTCTCCTCTTTTCTGTCGAGGAGAAGCTTTGCGCCGGTGGCTTCTTTGAGCGCCGGGGCAGCTCCCGAATGATCATGATGGCAGTGGGTAAGAACAATCATCTGGATCTTTTTAGGATCGATATATTTCTTTATATTTTTTAAGGTCGGGCCTGCAATCATTCCTGCATCGACGAGAATCGGCTTCTCATCTAAAACGAGGTAGACATTTCCATCGAAGGCGGCACCGCTAACCTTATGCACTTCAACCATGAAAACACCTTAAGGACGAATTCGCTCTTACGATATATTAGTTGGTACAGTACCATGACTCTGATGGAAGAGGCACTCAAGGGCCGCGTGCCCGACGAAATCGATTTTGTTGCGGAACGTGAAGGGATCGAGCCTGCGAAGCTCGCAAGGCTCGTGGCTGGAGGCCGCGTAGTCATACCCAGAAATGTTCGCAGAAAGATTGAGCCGATGGGAGTCGGCGAGCTCTTAAAGACAAAGGTCAATGTGAACATAGGGACATCACAGGCACTGGACGATCCAGCAGTGGAGATAGAAAAAGCCTTAGCAGCAGTCCAGGCCGGCGCTGACACTGTGATGGATCTGTCCACGGGCGGAGACATCGATCTCATCCGGCGCAAAGTGCTCGACGAAATCAAAGTGCCGGTAGGCACAGTTCCCATTTACCAGGCGGCCGTAAAGAAGGATCTGACATCACAGGGCATGTTCGATGCATTGGAGAAGCATGCAAAGGATGGCGTCGATTTCGTTACAGTCCACGTCGGTGTGAACAAGAACTCGCTCGAGCGCCTCAGGCATGACCCGAGGATCATGGGAGTTGTGAGCCGCGGCGGGTCGCTCACGATGAAGTATATCTCTGAGACAGGCGAGGAGAATCCCTATTACGGAGAATACGATTATCTCCTCGAGATCGCCAAAGAATATGAGCTTACGCTAAGCCTGGGCGATGGCCTAAGACCGGGATGCATCGAGGATGCATCAGACCGGGCCAAGTACATGGAGTTCATAATTCTTGGAGAGCTTGTGAAGCGGGCTCGCGCTGCGGGCGTTCAGGCGATGGTCGAAGGTCCGGGGCATGTGCCGGCGAACGAGATCGAGACGAGCGTCAAGGCGATGAAGCACCTGACTGATGGGGCACCATTATACTTATTGGGGCCGCTTGTGACAGACATTGCTCCAGGTTACGATCATATTACAGCTGCAATGGGCGGTGTGATCGCAGGCATGGCAGGCGCGGATTTCTTGTGTGCAACCACTCCGAGCGAGCACCTCGACCTTCCGACGAAGGATGATGTGATCGAGGGCACGTATGTGACAAGGATTGCTGCACATGCTGCAGATCTTACAAGGCCCGGAGTCAAGGAGAGAGCTAGGGCCTGGGATCTGGAGATGTCTAAAGCCAGGGCGAATTTGGATTGGGAAGGTCAGTTCGAGGCTGCGATAAATCCCGCGAGAGCACGGCAGATCAGGCACCGCAGAGGCGTCGAGACTGATACCTGCACGATGTGCAGCGAGCTCTGTGCGATACGGCTGGCGAGAGAGGCGATGGAGAAAGAGAAGGAACGAAACTAGATTGCCCCAAGAAGCCTGTTAAAATTGGCACGAAGAAATCCTTTTCTGATAGAGATTAGAGAGCTGATAATGATTCCTATATCTAAAGATCCATGGGCTATGCAAACATCCACTCCTTGAGACGGGTAAAGCAACTCCTTCACTTACGAGTCAATACGATCTCCAAATACTCTCGCCCATAATGCTTATCTCATAACCGCCTATTGGTAATCATAAAATATAATTATGCCCAGCATTTTCATACTCATGGGTGCCCGATTGGAAGAGATTACTTGATTTTGCTAGCACTCAATTTGGAGCCTATGGATATTTCTTTATCCAGACGATAGTCAATCCTGACTGTAGTTATAATCCTTTTAATGCCCATCTCTGCCAGCTTCTCATTGGATCTTCTGATCACATCAAAAAGCTCATCGAAGCTTTGAGTCTCAACGGATGTGGTCATTGGCCCCGGAAGAAATTTTATTCCCGATTCTGAAAGCATCTCATAGACCGCTCTGATATATTTGCCTGCGCTGGTTCCTGAGCCCATCGGAACAAGGGCAAAGTCTGACACTATCATAATAATATTATCTGATGTGATGATATAGAAAAGTTTTGAGCTGTTAACCGATCTCTGATAAGATCCTTTTTGTAGAGCCTGCAGGATCGGCGGCATCGATGACAGATCTTCCAATAATCAGGTAATCTGCGCCGGCGGATACTGCGGCAGAGGCTGAACCTCCCTGAGCGCCGACTCCAGGCGAAATTATCAATCTATCGCCGATAATTGATCTGATCAGCCTGATTCTGTCCGGTCGAGTCGCTGGAGCCACAACACCTGCTACATCTACCTCAACTGCAAGCTTTGCAAGCTCGATTGCGAGCGGCGCCATGAACTGCTTCGCACCTGGATGGCTCATCTCGGTCACAGCGAAAAGTTTTGCGTCATATTTTTCTGCACAGTCTGCACACATCTGAAGAGAATCACGACCTGTGAATGCCTGCGCGATTATGCCTTCGGCGCCAGCATCGAGCACAGACTCGCAGATGAGCTTGTTTGTATTTGGAATATCGGCTATCTTCAAATCTGCGATGACAGGAGCTATTGCAGAGATCTCGTGAATTATGTCAAGCCCTGCAGAAAGTATGAGGGGATAACCGATCTTGATTGCATCGAAATAATTTTTGAGCGAGCCCGCCAACGAGAGTGCACGCTTTCCGGATGTGACATCAAGCGCCAGGATTAGTTGCGTGTTCTTTTTCATAGATTTATCTCGCTCAGGCCGATCCGCGGATCTGCTCTACGGCTTCAAGTAAGTTGCCCACGACCTCACTCCCGCTTTTAGTGCCTTTTCGATCGAGGAACAGAGCATCCAGCCCAGCTTGAAGCGGCGACTCATAATCGTAGCTATAATGATCCCCGATATGTAAGACTTCGAACGGCTTTGCATCAAGCTCTCTGCAGATGGCTCCATAAATATGGGGCGACTTCTTGACATCCCGGAAGTCGCTTGTCGCAGAGAATATCTCGCGGAAGTAATCCTTAAAGCCTTCAAGTTCTATTTCAAGGAACTCGCGTGCAGCGTTTGAGGTCACTACCAGTTCATAGTCGCCAGAAAGGGAATCCAGGGTCTCGTTTACCTCCGGGTAGAACTCGATCTCATCCTCATACTTCCTGAGCAGGTCCCATTTATCCACGTTCAGGCCGAATTTCTCAAGCCAGTAAGGCAGGCTGTACCACTCGAGCTTATCGCTTCCGATCTTCATGTACTCACCTACCACATACTCCTTTGCAGCCTCAAAATTCAGGCCGCTCTTTTCAGCATAAAGCTCGGGCACGCCCTGCATCCATACAAGGTCAACGAACTTCGAGTTGACGAGGGTTCCGTCCATATCAAGTGAAATGAATCGAATCATCTGACTCTCCGATTGAAGTGATCTGAGTTTGTTTTTAGGTTTTTATTCTTTTTGGCAAGCTTCGCATTTGGGTAGTGTACTAGAATTGCTGTAAATTCACTTGAGATTAAAAAAGCTCCTGCGACGCAGCTTCTGCGTTTCAACAACATTAATAGATAACCTACACATAATCCGTCCGCCCCTGATGGCATGATGCGTATTTGATCCCCACTGTAAAACCATCGATAGGCCGGGCGGCGGCTAATATTCCATATACACTTTTTTGATCTTATTTTTCACAAGGAGAGCGCCAGATATGGCTTCATACTTTTCTCTGGCGCTCTTATCTCTAGCCTTGAAGCTTTAACGAATCGATAGAAATCCTGCCCTTCAGGACATGACGCATCACTTCTCTTCGCATTCTCCCTTTACATCAGGTCTCGTCAGCTCCGCTCTGGCTTTTGCATCGGCAATGTTCTCCTGCAACTCGTGACCCTTAAACTGGCAATCGTTTACGAACTTATCCTTATTCTCCGCTTCTACCTTGGTCTTCTCTGCCATTGTTCGATCCTCCTGTTTATTTTGAAATATTATAAGATAGAACAATACTTAGAGTAGTTCTTGAGATTTTGGAGATCTTCAGCTATTGCTCTATCTCATCAAGTTCTAATATGCATGCTGTATATTTGGGTTTTATGACACATAATAAGAAGTATAGCACAAATTGAGAAATATAATGTAAGTCAAAAATATAGTCATCAGGAAGAACAGTCAGAAGCTCTCCATCATCTTCTTTAAGAGGCGTTTGCTTTTAGAAAAAGTTTATATTGTTTCTGAGATATCTCCTATCCGGCTGGGGAGGGATCAAAGCGGTATCGCTTACTGTCTATGATGGGGCTACAGGTATTGGAGGGAATAAGCTCTACCTTAAAGAAGGCAGGCATGGTGTATTCCTGGATTTCGGAAAGAACTTTGGAAAATACAGGACCTACTTTGAGGAGTTTCTGCAAAGTCGTGACACCCGCGGCATCCATGACCTGATGTACCTCGATCTGCTGCCCAAGCTCGATATCTATCGACAGGATCTCATACCTGCAGATCTTTCCATGAGCCAGTTTCCGGCGCTCAATGTATCTGCAGTTCTATTAAGCCACGCTCATATGGATCACTGCGGCAATATTGGGCTGCTTCGAAAGGACATCCCGATTGTTGCCTCGCCTGAATCCATAGTTATCATGAAAGGAATGCAGGACACAGCCAGTGCCTCTATTGAAGGTGACACTGCCTATTTTTCGCCAAGGCAGCCTGCAGATGGCTCAGGCCTTTACCTGGGATCCATTGCTACTGAGAACTATCAGGGCAGAGACTTTTGCTGTACTGAAGAACCCTCTGAGGCGTTAATCTCATTTCTCTCTCGAAGGCCGGGTCAGGATGGCAAGAGGGCAAAAAAGCTTGAGCCTGGAAGATGTTGCCCTTTTGATAACAATGCATTTCCCTTCGAAATTTCAGCCCACCCTGTGGATCATTCCATATTTGGATCCACTGCCTATATTTTGAGAGGTAAAAGCACGACGGTTGCATATACTGGCGATTTTCGCCTACATGGGATGAACGGTCAGCTGACGCGCAAGTTCATCCGTAAAGCAAAGGAAGCATCGGTTCTCATAATTGAAGGAACGAGGGTAGGGCGGGATGATCCGGCTGAGGATAAAAAAATTACGGAACAATCCGTCTGCAAGACATGTAAAGAAGCTGTAGAGCCCTCGTCTGGCCTCGTTGTTGCCGATTTCTCTGCAAGGAACTTTGAGCGCCTCGAATCATTCCAGGACATTGCGGAGAAGACAGGCAGAGAGCTTGTCGTTCCTGCAAAAGATATCTACATGCTTCATGCGCTCTCCAGCATTGATAGCGCATATGTATCCCATTCTCTGAAAGTCTACAGAGAGGTCGGGAACAGAAGCAGAAAATGGGATCAAGAGGTTGTGCATTCGTTTTATGGCAGCCGATATGTTGGGCACGAGGCTATTCGAAAAAATCCAGATAATTTCATTGTCTGCTTTTCATTCTTTGACATGAAGCACTTATTGGATATCAAGCCGAATGGCGGGACATATATCTATTCAGCTTGCGAGGCGTTCAATGAGGAAATGGAGATAGATTTTGTGAGGCTCTGGCACTGGCTCAAACGCTTCAGGATAGATCCGGCTGGATTCTCCGTTGAGAAAAATGATGGGGGCGAATATAAGCCGTTCTTTGATAGACGATTCCATGCTTCCGGCCACGCATCCAAAGAAGATATCATCTGGGCGATCGATCAGATAGATCCAGAGCATATAGTTCCCATTCATACTGAGGGAAGAGGTTGGTTCTCACAGAACTTCGAGAATGTAATACTTGTGGATGAGGGCAGACCCTACAAATTCTAAGACCCTCGCATGAGAAGAGAACCGAAGAAAACATGACGCCATAAGTGCTTTACCTTACCCATACGAAACAGCGAAGAGCCCAAAAGTTATCGATATTTTGACTAGATCCCTTATGCAGCTCTAAATCAGTTTTGAACGAATCAAGGGTTGAGGCATCTTTTCCTTCACATACATGTATTACTTTGGATTTATCAAGATCTATGAATACAGAAACGTAATTATGTCCTTTTGCCCTCGATGTTTCATCTACGCCTACTGATTTTACCTTTGAATAATCCTCATGAGACCTAGCTTCTAGGACATAGTGCTCTAGAACCCGCCATAATCGGGTATCGTGTTCACCGATCATATCAGCGATCGCCTTGATTGTCATATGTTGAGCCATTAAGACTATCAAGGAATCCATGAGCAGCGTGAATCCGCTGCCTTTTCTTGCCCAGGGAACCTTTACCTGTTTAACTCCGCAATCTTCACAGTCAGTTCGGGGAACTCGACAATGAATATAGGTCTTGAACTGGAAAAAGTTCAAGTGACGCCAGGTTCTTTCGATTGTATCATGAACATTGCAACCTTGTTTGCCGCATTTCGAGCAAGGAAATTTACTCCCGCTCTTGAAATCTATGTGGATATCAAGTTGTTTCCCTTCGGCGTTAAAATCAATTGATGTGATGAACCACGGACCTTCGATATTCAATGCTATCTTAAAGAGATCTTCCTGTGAAATTGACACAGCACATTTTCTAGTTGAAGTTGGTGTATAGGTTTTTTTCAACTTCCCACACAAAACAGCGAGGAGCCAGATATAATTAAGGAGTCGGGGTTCTTCGATTAGAACCTCTGCTCTTGAATTTTATCTGCAATGTCTACTATATTCATCAATGCTTTGAAGACGTTTGCTTTCTGATATTACCAATTGTAGTGCAATAACTATTTTGAGCGCCCTGCCTTGAGTACCCTGCCTATTTATTCCGCTAAAAACTAAGAACCTGCCATATGGATATCTTCTAATGACCTGTCATAAGCACCCGAAATTCCTGTAACTTAATTAAAAAATACGAATATATAGTTCAAATAAAATTTAGTAGTTACTAGGGTGGGCGGTTATGAAGTTGAGGCACATACTATTACTGCTGGTTATTCTTATTCTTATATTAAATTATACTAGCGCAGAGGGATTGAATGCCACTGATGGACTGGACATCGCTAAGGATTCTGGCTTTGCAAAAGAATCGGCGGCCATCAAGGAATCGATGGCTATTAATGAAGCAAATGCTGCCAATGAAATGAGCGCCATCAAAGAAATGAGCGCCACCAAAGAAATGGGCGCCATCAAAGAAATGGGCGCCATCAAAGAAATGAGTGCCGTTAAAGAACCAAGTATTGATAAAGAATCAGTTGCTATTAACGAAGCAAGCACTCACAGTGAAGTAAACGCTATTGAAAAACAGAATACCATCAAGGAAGAAAGCAGCACTATCGGAGAAACGAGCGCTATAAAAGATTCAGGTCCTGCCAAAGGATCTGGCAATAGCGCCATATGCCCAACTAGCAGTGCATCCCCCACCCAGTCAAGCTGCCCAACCAATGCAAACTGCCCAGGAGGATCTAGTTGTATAACGAGCTCAAGTTCTCCAACCGGCTGCAATTGTCCGACAGGCTCAGGCTGCACTTCAGGAGCAGGCTGTGCTTCAGGCTCAAGTTGTCAGACAGGTGCAAGCTGTGCAACTAATTCTGCTTGCGTTTCAAGCAGAAGCTGCATAACCTGCTCAGCCTGCCCAACAGGCTCAAGCTGTATTACTGGAGCTGGTTGTGCCACTGGAACAAGCTGCGCATCAGGCGCAGCCTGTCCTACAGGAATAAGCTGTACGACAGGATCAGGATGCGCTACAGCCTGCGGCTGCACAACCAGCTCCAGCTGCGCAACAGGTACAGGCTGTATCTCCGGCCGAAGCTGTCTGACGGGCAGTAGCTGCGCTACAAATTCCGCCTGTGCATCTGGAAGCGGATGTCAGACCACTTCGGCGTGCCCAACAGGCAGCAGCTGTGTAACTAATTCCGCTTGTACGACCGGCTCAAGCTGTACGACAGGAGGAAGCTGTCCAACAGGTGCTACCTGCACAACCAGCTCTATATGTGCCTCAAATAGCGGCTGCACAACGAACACAGCATGCCCGACTAGTGCTGATTGCGTAACCAGTGCCGATTGCCCAAGCGGGCCAACCTGTCCGACTATGTCAGGCTGCTGCCAAATAGTAACCAGTTCAGGTGTTCCAACCGGAGCCGATTGCCCGACTGACTCCAGTTGTACTACAGGAAATAGCTGTACGACAGGTGCAACCTGTCCAACGGGGACAACCTGCACAACCAGCACAACATGTCCCTCCGGCAATACCTGTACAACCAATCTTGCGTGTCCAACTGCAGCAGATTGTGCGACCAGTGGTAGCTGCCCGAGCGGACCGTCCTGCCCGACTGCATCCGGTTGCTGTCAAGTGATAACCAGTTCGGAAGCACCAACCGGCACAGGCTGTCTGACAGGAACCGGCTGCACGACAGGCCCGGATTGTCCGACAGGAACCGGCTGCACAACCAATTCTCTCTGTGCATCAAGCAGCAGCTGTGTTACGAGCTCCTCATGCGCAACTGGTGCGGATTGTTCAACCGGAGGCAATTGCCCAAGCGGTGCATCCTGCCCGACTGTATCAGGTTGCTGCCAAATAATAACTGACTCAAGTGCGCCAACAGGTACCGGTTGTCCAACGGGATCAGGTTGCGTTACTGGAGCTGACTGCCCGACAGGAGCTGGCTGCATAACCGGCTCATCCTGTCCGACTACTGCAGATTGTGCAACCAGCGACAGCTGTGTGAGCGGCCCATCCTGTCCGACTGCATCCGGCTGCTGTCAAATAATAACCGGCTCAAGTGCGCCGACTGTAAATGGCTGCATAACCAGATCAGCCTGTCCCACTGGGAGTGGCTGCATATCGGGCACAAGCTGTAAATGCAGAGCCGTCTGCCCGAGCAGCAAAAGCCAGGTGTGCCCACCCTGCAGTGTCGCGCCACAGAGCAACTGCCTTGAGAATGTTAAGGGACTTATGCTATCCTCTGTCCAGAGCATAAGCTGCTACAGATATTCTGAAAAGGCTCAAATGGATATCGTATTTGTTGATTCATGTCCTGAAGATGTGCAAATTATATCCAAAGATGAAATGGGGCTAATTGATCTGAGTGAGAATAGTGCCAGACAATCCATCAGCTCTATGAAACTGGATAGATATGGCAATATCCTCGATCAGCAAGGGATTGTGTCCAATCTTATCGATGACAAATTATATAATAAAATTGACGGCCAGTGGACAATGTCTGTGGTTTCTAATCCTGCCAGATCGTTTGATGAGCGAAATAAGCTCAAAGGGCTGGTAAATCTAATCAGCAGCTCAAATATCGAGATGATTGGCACTGAGATAGTTGATGGCCAGAACTGTTATAAGGTGAAGGTCAGGCCCGAAATGAATGCAGTTCGCAGCATACTGTCAGCTCAGGCATCATCAATTCAGTCAGCCCAATCCTTATCGGGAAGCAGCGATCTTTCTTATACTGTTTGGCTGACTGTCGATAAGTGCATACCGAAAAAGATGGACGCAGATATAGCTTTCACCTTAATATCCGACTCCATAGATATTGGATTGGAGCGCATGCCCAGTTCCAGAATTGATGTTAAGGTTAAAGATATATTGGTGTTAAGTGATTTCGATAGCCGGGATAACACTGAAGTGCCTTATTTATCAAGCAGCTGAGAAAATTCACTGCTATACGAAAGATAAATAAGTAAAGGATAAAATAAGCTATAAAAAAGGATACTGGCGCTGCTATACAGCTTGCACATAAATTATTTTAGGCACTCCATTCTGGAAGAGCACAGATTGTTCATAGTCGAAGCTGCCGTCCCAGGCCCTCACATTATGAGCTCCTGCCGATGCATTGAAACTGAAGCTGCCCCCCACACCAGTGCCGATATAGTTCCCATCCAAATATACGTCAAAAGGACCTGATCCAGGGAAGCTGATAGTCACTGGCACATTGCCGGATATCGGTGTAGTTACAGGTCTGGATGTGGGAACGGATGGATATAGCGATGGTGTCGTATAGGCTGGCAGCGAAGGCGATATTAGCACTGCAGATGGTTGCTGTATTGGATGCTGATATTGAGCTGCTGCTGATTGGTATTGGAAGTTTGCCGGAAAGGTGCTGGGGATCTCGGGATTTACTACAGACCAGATCCCATAGCTATCGCTTATGCCCTGGCCGTAGATATCCCCCGGTTTAGCATCTCTATAGAAATAGTAGAGCGGCCATCCCTTGTAAGCGGTCTGATGATACTGTTTATATCCGTTAACGGTTATTGTGCTGAAATCTGCCGGATTCAGGTTAACTGGAACGTTGATATTCCCGGCATAGAACGGAGGCCAGATCCCCGTACATGTGGCATCTATACATCTGCTGGTATAGCCGCCTTGATCGCTTAACAGATGGTACAATGTCATGCCTCTGCCGTCTATCAAATAAGTGCCTATCGATGAATTGCCGACAGTCATTATAGCATATCCCTGTGTAGGCGTAGTATATCCCTGTGTATATCCCTGTGCAGGGAATGTGTATGGCGCATTGTTCGTCACGTAGGGAGAATAGTAGGGAGAATAGAAGCCTACATAATAAGGCATATTAGTGGAACTATAGATTAGGCTGCCATAAGGGTAATAGCCCCCATTGAGGAATGCATATGCTTCCGCCAGCCATAGTTCCTGCTGTATATCTGGCGTCAAAGTGTTGGTATAGCTGGGCGGCGGATCCAGCGTAGAAACTCCTTGAGATGTTGCAGATTCTGATGATGGTATCCGGGCGCCGGCTAAAGGCAGCACAATATTCACGGACTTATTGAAATCGCTGAATACAATTGTGGTGGCGGAACCAATATGGTCCATTATGTTCCTTCTGCCGGACAGGCCGAATACTCCGGGACTTATAGTCATGTTCATCTGGACATACTCAGCCAGAGGTACGTGGTTATTAATGGAGATCCAGATAACATATCTCACCTGGGTGTTGTTGAAGAGGGTACTTAGATTTATGGAAGAGATTGAGAAGCCAGGACCCAGCTGATTGTTGATCAAAGAGGAGACCGTTCCGCTCCTGGGAATGACCTCCACAACATAGACGCCTTCGCCATCTATGACCTCTGCGCCGAGAAGCCTGATATCTGATGCATTTGCCAGCTCAGCAGATCGGTTGAGCCTGTCCTGCGTAGTCCAGATGCTCGCAGCCAGCGGCAGAGTCACTGCCGTCCAATTGCCGTTAATCTTGCTGTATAGAGTATCGTTGAGCACATATGCCTCATAGGTTGCTCCAGTCCCATTTTCCTCATGGCCGACCGGATAAGAAAATAAAGCCGCTGCTACCTTTGCGGATTTGCCTGTAAGATTGAAGGCTCCAGATCCAATGGTAAAGTCTTGATATGTTATATTGCCAGTCGTTAGGTTTGTGGTTTCTATTCGCTGATCTTGTACAAGTGTGAAGCGATATAATACCAGATTCCTTTCCGATTCAGTTATCAGTTCCTTCAGAGCCGCTGAGTTCATGTTGCTCACAGGTATTTCGATTGCATATTGGGCAGATGCTGCTTCCAATACAAAAAATATTAGAAGCAACAAATAACATAGTCCCATATTTTCCATATAGTTATATGAGCAGTAAGAAGAAATATAAATTATGGTTAGATTCAGATAAATTCTATTTTGTATTGCCGAGAATAAAATGGGCATTTAAGACTGTTCTGTCAGGCCGAACTTCTGCAGCCATTCCACTTTCTCCTCATACAAGCCTTTTTATCTGCCCTGGAATGATCTAGGAAATAACATGTACGATTTAGGAATGGTCTGAGCCAGCGCAACTCTTTTGAAGTATCAGTAATAATATGGCCAGGGGTCATGGGGTATGAAAGAATCATGCCTGAGGGTGTATCTTCTCACATTGCTGTCCATCATAATTATTACAGCAACAGTCGCGGCTTCTGATAACCTTGTTGTCCATTTCCTGAACGTGGGCCAGGGCGATAGCATCTTGATTCAGTTTGCAGGCAAGAACGCGCTTATAGACGGCGGCGATTCCTATTCAGGTTCAAAGGTTTCATCCTATCTGAAATCCAATGGAGTCAAAAAGATAGACCTTATTATTGCTACTCACAGCCACCCGGATCATGTGGGCGGCCTGCAAACGATTTTGAACACCTTTGAGGTTGGGCAGGCTATTGATGGCGGTGAAGCCCCTGCCTCCAAGATCTATGATGCATACCTGGATCTAATTGCCAAAAAGAAAATCGTTCACAACATAGCGGAGGCCGGCCAGATGATAGACTTCGATAGTGCCGTAAAGATTGAAGTCCTATCACCTATTGCCCACTTCGATAATCCGGATGATAACTCGGTGATCCTCAGAGTAACTTATGGAAATATATCGTTCCTGTTTATGGGGGATGCAGGGTTCGGGCCTGAGAAGAGACTCCTTAACTCGAGCTTTAATCTGAAAAGCGATATCCTAAAAGTTGGGAATCACGGTAGTGATAAATCCACGAGCTCTGAGTTCCTAAGCAAAGTTAAACCGAGAGTAGCCATTATCGAGGTGGGGAAGTATAATGTTTATGGTTATCCCTCACAAAAGACCCTCAGCGCTTTGCAATCAGTGGGTTCAAAAATCTACAGGACTGATTCGGACGGCGATATTGTAGTGACCACTGACGGCATGGCATATTCTGTAGCAACCCAAAAGACATCGGAAAATGCAGGACCCAATACCAAATCTATTGAACATATTTCGAAATCCAGCAGCACTTTAAAGGCAGCAACATCAAATGAGTTTCAGGACTTTTCTGTGCCCAATCTTCCGAACGCTTGGAGATAGGATGGATGCCGGGCGGCATTTTTTATATAACTTATTGTCGCATTAAACCCAAGCGTTGACCGCGTCCAAGCAGAATCGATATTATCATTAGGATAACGAAGAAGATAATTAGCCATTTGCAATATCTTTGCCATTTCATACCATCCTGAACATCAACTATTTAATTCTATATTATATTCCAAAATTATAAATTTTGAATAAATGAATGATGAGCCTCTCTACCTGCGGTATTAGGCGAATGGATTTCAAAGGTGTCGAAAATAGCTAATTATATTACTATAGTTTGCGGTGCCCATTGGCTTGAATACTAAAAGTGTTAGGCCTAATATGATTGGGATATTCTAATCAAGCTTTACCTAATTTTAAAGTATTAACTCCATAATTTTTAAATAGTATGCATACGATTATTATACTTAAGAACTGCAACAGGAGGCTTATATGAAACGTTTGGAAATATTCATAGCGGTCATTATACTGACAGCTGCTATTCTTGGATTGATGAAGCCTAAAAAGAAAGTACAGACTCCCCAAAAAATGATGCTGGACCTGATCACAAAGATATCCAGCATATTCAATATGGTTGGCAGATAACGCTACACACCAGCTGCAATGGAAATCAGATGCAGTCCGCTCTTCTATTTTAAACTTTTGGAATGTATGGAATCTGTTTTTGCAGTCTTCCAGAAGTCCTGTTTACCCATTGAAAGTAGGGATTACATCCCTATACCAATATGATCCCTCATAGATTGGATGGAGTTCCAATCCTGACACTAATGTGAAAAATAAAAGAGCTCAAGAGACCCAATATCTTTTTATGCCCATATTTTTGCTGTGAATTGGGCTAAACAATTCATATAATGTCTTGCAATAAGTTGAAAGGATTACAGTTCTCGGCGATTTTTAATCTCCTCTCTAACCGTCAGATTTATCATTGCAAATACATAATGTTTTATTGTTATATTTTTCCTTAGAGGCAGTTGTTAGAAGGTACGGGGGAGATGAAATTGATAAGGATTGGGATAGAATCCGACGTGGATGAGCTATCTAACCAGCTCTCAATGCATCCTGAGAGATACTTTTTCATTCTTATAACCGAGGGCCATGCAGCTCTTTGTATCCAAACATGTGATAACTGCGGGAATGATATTAAGGTTCATGAGATAGATGGATTGACACATGATTCTGAGGGCAATTTAGTCTCCGAGTTTCAAAGTGATTTACAAAATGCCGTAATAAAACGAGAGATCTATATGAAATACCTCGAAGGCGAACGATATACAATATCGCAAGCTCTTAGGAAAAGAATTAATGAGCTACCTGGCTTTATAGATTGGATAATAGCATCAGCGCCAGTTAAAGGGCGATGCCTTATGTTCTATCCATCATGGATCGTATAATGGCTCCAATAAGCGATTCAACAAAATTAGGATCAATAACTTATTCCAATTAAACCTCGAGCTGGCCTAGATTGCCATCGGGATTATAAAAGCAGATTTTTCAGGGCATCAATGGCCGGGAGCCTTCTTACGGCAATAAAAAATCATTGCTGCGGCGTGAGATTATCGGAAGCATCTTCAATCTTCGGCCGAGCTAATTATGCTTTATAAACCTTCGCAATGTGAGTGTCCTCCCGGGCAGAATGGTTTTTGGAAGCGGCTAAGGAGGAGTTGATTCCCGTTATTCCTTTCTTAAGTGGAACCCTTTTTGGATTTGCTGCTCTCCCTCTCCCGCTCCTTGCCTTCCTCTATGAGCTCTCTGACCCTGGGACCGCCTACCTCTCCGCCTTTATGGCCTATCTCCTGGTAGAACTCATGCCCATGGGTCTCGGCAGTCCTCTCTCCGCCCTTATGTCCAGCCTCTGCGACAGTCATCTCGCCCTTTCCTTCTTTGCTCCTCTCTCTTCTTTCTTCAGCCATTTTCTTCAACTCCATTCATTTTTTTATTTGTCCCGCCTATCTATAATAGCAAAACCGTAGATAGGATTAAGCCTAACATTAGGTTTAACCTAATATCTACCAATATTTTATGGTAGAATGTTATATTATAAGATTTAATTCTATTTAAAAATTTCTACTATGTGCGGATAGCATACGCTCAGGAAGCAGCCGTTATAATAAAATAATGATATTATCATAACCATATTGATTGCTGAGTGTTCATTCTGAACACCGGACATTATTTTAAGCAGATTCTCCGGCAGATTTGCGTTCTTCGTGATATTTGTTGGTCGAAGTGAGCGGTTACGTCAAATAAGCTCTTGGCCCAAGGTGAAATGATGGGCTACATCGATGCCTCGAAGAGAATTTTGAAGCTGCGACGGCATTTGGATAATCTAATAAGACGTCACAAGGCTTCGTCAGGTTCTTGTAAACCATCTGAGCAATGCTGTTAAGTTTACAGATAGGGGAGAAGTAGCTGTCTCAGTGACAGAGAAAGCTGTCGAGAATGGACCGTTTGAAATAAGCAAGCATCATATGATTCCAGGAAAAATCTGAGTCTGAAAATAATATCCCTATCTTCAGGCCCATTACAATTCGATCTTCATTTCAGTAATCTCTGGTTACCTTACAGCTGCGGCCATTTAGGCAGATATATTGGAGAGTACCAGTAACATCCATGCCATGCGTCTACGCCAAAATGCTGGCTGTAGTTGTATGGATAGCAGTTAGATTGACAGTATCTGGAAGGAATATATGAGCTATATGGATAGCATAGAGGTCTATTAAAATTGCACCACATATCGCAACAAGAACTTGACTTATGCTTGTGAACTTCTGAGGTGATATTTATATCTCCTGCGCTGCTCCCTACAAGCTCTACATCCGCAGATACCTTACCATGAGATATGATATTGGCATTTCCCATCAGGCTGCCGACGACGTCCATATTTACTGTGCCTGCACCACCTGATATATCTGCGTTTCCCATTCTGCTCCCAACAACATCTATGCTTATTGATCCACTACTTGCATAAGCGGTTGATGCCAGCAGCATCATAACCAAGATCATTGCCATCCTCAACATCTTACCCCCTAGAGTCTATAATTAAGATAGTCTTTTTATATACAGGATGTAGAAAAATCTTTCGCCACATTATCGTTTGATAGATAAGAAATATCCTCTCTGAACTTCAAGTTAATATTTATTTCATGTTATTTAATTTTTAACTTAAGATATATGTACCGCACCTAACCAATCGCAGTCTCACGGCGCCAGAGGATGCCATGATCAAAGGCTGAACATAATTCATGGACAACCCCAGCCTCGATTGCGAAGGTAATCTTCCAGTCTATTCAATCCTTCATCGATTCTCTCTATCGAATTCGCATAGGAGAATCGAAGATATCCCTCCCCATTGCGCCCAAAATCTATGCCTGGAGTCACCCCGACATGCGCCTTTTCCAGGATATCGAAGGCCAGCTTATAGGAATCGGCTGAGATGTGCCTCGCATTTGCGAAGACATAAAACGCCCCTGTAGGCTCAACCGTTATGCCGAAGCCTAAACCCTTGAGGCGCTTGATCATAAAGAGTCTCCGCTCGTTATAGATCTGATTCATCCGCAATATATCCTTATCAGAATCGACCAAAGCAGCAATTGCCCCTGCTTGAGCAATTGAGCTTGCGCAGATGAAGAAGTTCTGCTGCATCTTCTGTATAGGTCTTATGAACTCATTGGGCGCGATCAGGTAGCCAAGCCGCAGACCAGTCATCGCATAAAGTTTTGAGAAGCCGTTCAGGACGAAGGCATGATCAGTGAATTCGAGGATGGAGTGCTCCTTGCCTTCGTATACCAGCCCGTGATATATCTCATCAGAAACAACGTAGGGCGGGAGCTGTGCTATGGATGACATGGTTTCTTCTGAAAGGAGATTTCCTGTAGGGTTTGAGGGCGAATTGATTATGATCGCCTTTGTCTTATCTGTGATCTTCTTCTGGATAGCATCAGGATGATACTGGAATCCGTTCTCTTCATAAACAGGCACACTTATAGGGACGCCGCCAAGGAAGTTTATGAAGTTGGGATAGCAAGCGTATCCCGGATCCGAGATTATTACCTCATCGCCGTTCTCCAATAATGATGAGAACACAAGCATCATTGCAGGTGAAGTGCCCGAGGTGACCACTACCTGATCAGGTTCTATTGAAACGCCGTATTTCTTTATGTAATGCTTGCAGATAGCCTCCCTAAGCGCAATATCTCCACAGCTATGGGTATAGTGAGTGCGTCCATCATCCAATGCTTTGAGGATCGAATCTCTGACAGAAGGAGGGACATCGAAATCAGGCTCGCCGACCTCCAGGTGAATGATGTCAATTCCCTGTTTTTCCATAGCATGGGCTCGATCAAGCACCTCCATTACAATGAAGGGATTGATCTCTTCAGCTCTTTTTGCAATCATTATACATCTTATATGTGTTTTAGGACAAAGCACCAATAAATGTTTCGGAGCTGAATTAAAAGAAGAGACGGCCCAGGATGAGGGGATTTAGGGATCTCTGAGGGGATCTATGATCCTGAGCCGTTTGTGGTGGCTTGTCCCTCCCACTTAGTATTAATAATAAGAGAGTAATCATCATAGTATTTAACCCTTTCGATATTCAAACACAGTTATCATGCGATTAGCTGTGGTTGAGACCTCGGACCAGATCCAAAAAATCCCAACTGTTCAGCTTCTCGTCTCCTCTCCTCTGCCTATCGACAGTAATCCGGCTATTACAAGCAATATCAGCGAGACCCAAAGGGCCGAATCCATTCCTGCTATGAACTCCCTTGAAATGCCGCCTGAAAGGTTTGTCGTTCCTATAAAGATCTCAAATGCCACATCTCTAGGGATGGATGCAGAGGAAACAGAGATGGCCATGACGAAGCTTCCCAGGATTCCAATGTTCTGCAGCGTCCTCAGTAAACCGGATATGCTTCCATAGGACCCGGCATGGGCGCTGGCCATTACAGCGCTATTATTCGCAGGGAAGAACATCGATGTCCCGAAACCTGATATGGCTGAAGCCAACATCACAAGATAAAGCGATGAATCCTGCCTCAACATCAGGTAAACGAGAATCGCGACGCCTATGATTGCAATACCGATGCTGGCAATTGGTCTGGCTCCATATCTATCCGATAGCTTTCCCATAAATGGGCTAAGCAGGCTGCCGACCACATAACCGGGTATGAGGAGCATAGATGCATTCAGTGGCGTGAGGCCTCTCACACCTTGGAGATACATGATTATCAGGAAGACGACGGCGAGATAGCCCAGCGATTGAAAGAATGATGCCATGATCGAGTATTTTAGAATTTTATCTTTGAATGCGCCGAAATCGACCATCGGATTTTCAGATCTCTTTTCATAAATTACGAAGATAGGGGCGATTATTGCACCTGCGATCATGGATATCGTGTTGAATGTTGTGAGGCCCTCGCCAGCGAAGTTCACTGATCCGAAGGATATAAGCGAAAGCGAGCTTGCCAAAAGTGCCATTCCGCAAAGATCCATCTTTACATCGACGCGGGCAGCATCTTTCAGGTAAATTATCCCGAGGATTACGGCGATAATTCCAATGGGGATATTTATGAAGAAGATATACTCCCATCCGAAGAATGTCGTGATCAATCCGCCAAGAACTATGCCGATCATTGCGCCGGAGGTCCAGCCCAGAGAATTGTATCCAAATGCTCTTCCCCGCTCGTTTCTGGGGAATACATCGGCAATTATTGCGCCGCTGTTGGCCTGCAGGAGCGATCCGCCGAGTGCCTGCAGCCCACGCGATAATATCAGATAATTAATGCTTGTAGAAAGGCCGCAGAATACTGATCCCAGGGTGAATATGGCAAATCCTGCATTGAACATTTTGCTTCTGCCGTAAATATCTCCCAGCCTTCCAAAGGGCGTAGTTGCAACCGCTGCGATCAGGAGATATATGAGGATGATCCATATTGTCGTTGCGATATCCGAATGAAGTTTCTCGGCGATCACTGGAAAGGCAAGTATTACGATTGTGCTGTCCAGAGCACCCATAAGGGTTCCAAGCACGAGAATAAACAAAGTTATAGTCTTTTTTGATTCCACGGATTAAGCAACTATCGCGTATGGTTTATTAAGCTTAAGGCGATCTTCGGTGCCGTTGCTATCAGTCCTTTCCGATCTGATGAGCTGATTATTACAGTCATTGAGAGTTATTTGTGTAAGGCTCTTATCGTCTAGAGTTTATAATCCCTGATCCCATATATTCATTTTCAATCTCTCTGATCCCTTCCAAGCCCACCAACCTGTTAAATTCGTCAAAATTCATCATGCGATTTTCAAAGCCTTCTGCAGTGCCTGTCCTGCACAGTGTCTCAAAGAGCTCTTTGACCGCCCTGGCTATTGTATATGTGCATGCCGTCGCATAGGCAACAACTGAATATCCGATCTCCTGCAGCTCTTTCGCAGTGAGCATGGGAGTTCTGCCTCCCGGCAGCATATTCACCATGTGGTGAGCGTCCACTTCTCTGATTATCCTCTTCATCTGGTCAACAGATTCCGGTGCTTCCACAAATATCAGATCGGCTCCGACATCTCTATACAATTTGGCCCTGTAAATGGCATCATCAATGCCGCTGACAGCAAGGGCATCAGTTCTGGCCATTATCACAAAATCAGGATCTGACCTCGCATCCAGCGCAGCTCTAATTTTGGCGACCATTTCTTCGGGGCTGATAACCTGCTTGCCCGCCATATGGCCGCAGCGCTTGGGCTCCACCTGATCTTCGATGAAAAGCCCTGCCACTCCTGCTTTTTCGAAGAGCTTCACTGTTCTTATAACGTTGGTGATATTGCCGTGGCCCGTATCCCCATCGGCAAATACGGGAATATCGATCGCATCCGCTATTCTGGATGCAACATCCACCATCTCCGTCAGCGTAAGCAGTGACACATCGGGCTTTCCCAGAAGGGCAGCGCTGTTTGCATAGCCGGCGGTGAAGATAGCTTTGAACCCTGACTGCTCTGCGATCTTGGCGCAGAGCGCATCGTGAACTACTGGGATCTTGAGGATCTCATCATCATCGATGAGCGTTCTCAGCTGCGTTGTTTTCTTCATCGGATTCCTCTTTGAACATTCATTCTGGTCTAACTTGAATAGCTTTTTATTAGCCTCTATCCATAAGATCATAAGGTCTAAAAAACCCTAGAAAGAGGGAATTGTATATCTAGCTGTCTGACTAGGTATTGAATGGAGGGATAAAAGATGAAAAGGATATCGGTTCCTGTATTGATTGTATTTATGCTGTTATTGTCTATGACTGTCATGGGCGCGAATACTGCTATCGCATCGCCAAGCAGCGGACAACTGGCAAATCGATCAACCAATCAATCAACCATCAGTGAGGCCATCAAAATCGCTGGCGGTTTTGATCTGAGCGGTGGTGAGTCATCGCTTGATCTGCCTGCTGCGAACGGTGCCAAGCTTGCTGTAAAGGAAATAAATGCATCCGGCGGAGTGATGGGGCGACCGCTGGACCTGATAATTCGTAATGCCGATTATAATATGAGCGCTACTGCCAGGATCGCCAGGCAATTCATCGAGGATGATAAGGTTGTAGGAGGTATCGGTTTTTCCGATACTAATTCAATGCTAGCTGCAGGGCCTGTCTTCCAGAGCGCCGGCATTCCATTCATCACTGTAGGTGCGACTTCTCCTAAGATCCCAGGTCAAATCGGCGATATGATATATCTTGCATGCTTCGGCGATAATGCACAGGCTGCCGCAGGCGCAGAGTATGGCGCCAGGAGCTTCGGCACGAGTGCATATCTTCTAGTGGATACGAGCACTGATTATACGGTTCTGTTGGCCGATTATTTCAACAAGAGCTTTGGCGAGCTGGGCGGCGAAATAGTGCTCAAGGATTCCTATAGCGATAATACGACAAATGTCTCTGGACAGATAGCTAAGCTCAAGAATTTGCCTAAACAGCCAGACTTCTACTACATTGCAGCGATGCCATATAATGTTGTATCCATTATCAAGCAGTTCCGAGATGCTGGCTTGACTGGGCCAATTATAGGCGGAGATGGATACGATATACCTGAGATCACAAGCATCGGAGGAAAAACTGCTGATAACATCTTCTTCAGCACCCATGCTCTGATGGATAATAAGACGGGCAGTGAGAGCATTAGAACATTTATCGCCGCATACAACAAAGAATATGGGCATAATCCCGAGAACGCATTTGCAGCGCTCGGATATGATGCGATGCGTCTTATGGCCGATGCAATAAAGCGTGCAGGCTCAACCGATCCGGAGGCAATCCGAAAGGCTATACAGGAGACATCGGATTTCCCTGGCATCACCGGCAGTATCAGCTATATGAACGGGACGCATGTGCCTGAGAAGAGCATAACCATAATCGCTATCAAAGATGGGAAGTACACTCTAGGTGCCGAGATTATCCCGGAGAATGTTCCTGCACCTTGAAAATCCTTTAAAAGCCTAAAGGATAATTGCAGCTTACGGCATAGAGCAAGCCATTAGTAGCCTGGAAAATACTCCTGCTTTATCTGGGCCTCCGGCACCTTCAGCTCCCTTAGAATAGAAACCATTACATCCACCATCTTCTGTGGACCGCTGGTATAGAATACTCGCTCAGAATAATCAGGCATAAATTTCATGACCATTTCAGCATCGATCCTGCCAGTCATCCCTCTCCAGGAAGATCCTGGCCGGGTGATTGTTTCAATCACTTTTATGTTAGCGCTCTGCCTCTGTATCTCAGACAGCTCATCTCCGAAGACAATATCGTTTTCATGGCTGCTGGAATAAAGCAGGATCATGCTGGCCCTCAGATCCTTATCGATCGAATACCTGATCATGCTTCGTAGTGGCGTTATTCCTATGCCGCCCGTCAGCATGCCTATCTTTTCGTGCTCCCCTTGAAAGGTAAAATCGCCGTAAGGACCCATTATGGAAACCTTATCTCCTTTCCTCAAATTGGCCAGAGCATTGGCAAAGGGATGGCCGGTAAGCCTTTTTGTGATCTCGAGAAAGCCTTCGGTTGGGCTGCTGGATATTGTGAAATGCTTGGTCATCTGATCGGAATCGCTGCCTAAAGTCATGAATAGGTATTGACCAGGCAGATAATCGAAGCCCTGAGGTTTTGTGAACCTTATGCTTTTCACGTCTGATGTTCTATGAACCGTCTCAATTACATCGGTTTCAAAATTCATTATCTCCTCATTATTAGCTATTGATTGTATTGAATGCTTACGGATTTCTTATTGAATATATCTTCCTGTAGGCTTTAATTGTTTCGGAATTTATAGACTTTACAATTTTATAGGAGGGCATAGCTAATATATAGCTAAGATTTCTTTATGAGGTGGAAAAATATCCAGAGAGACCTTAATAAGTAATGGCAAGCTCGCTATCTGCTGTGATAACCGATCAAGGATCAGGGATCTCTATTATCCTCAGGTCGGCCTGGAAAACCACGTCGGAGGCCACATATTCAGGAACGGCATCTGGGCAGATGGTCTTTTCAGCTGGATCGATACTGATTGGGACATAAAGATGGAATACATGCCGGAAACTCTGGTCAGCAGGACAAAGGCGATCCATCCTGAATTAGGGATATACCTGGAGACCAATGAGGCAATCCATAGCTCGCTGGATGTTTACTTAAAAAGGTTGATAATACGGAATCTTAGGGATAATAAAAGGAAGATCAGACTCTTTTTCAGCCATGATTTCCATATCTATGGAGATGCATTTGGCGATACAGTGATGTATGATTCTGCCCTGAATTCCCTTATTCATTATAAACGCAAGCGATATTTTCTGATTGGCGGCATTACAAGTCAAGGAAGGGGTATCTATCAATTCGCCACAGGTACCAAAGAGATACCGGGCATATCAGGCACCTGGGTAGATGCAGAGGACGGCATTCTGGGCAACTTTCCAATATCTCAGGGCTCAGTAGACTCGACAGTATCCTTTGAGATAGATCTGCTCCCACGGTCCGATAATTCTGACCAGGAGCTTTATTACTGGATAGCCTGCGGCCAGAAGATGGAGGATGTCCAGAAGCTGGACTGCAGGATCAAAAGGATAGGCGTATATCAGCTGCTTCTGGAAACGGAGAACTATTGGGCAGCCTGGGTCAATAAAAAGGACTTGAACCTCAGCATCCTTCCTAATGAGGTAATCAGGATGTTCAAGGAGTCGCTGTTAATTATGAGAGCCGGGATGGACAACGGCGGCGCCATAATTGCCTCATGCGATTCAGACAACCTTCAATTCAATAGAGATACCTATGCGTATATCTGGATGAGAGATGGAGCAGTCATAACCAGCGCATTAGACCTGGCTGGCTTTCAGGATGTATCCAGGATGTTCTTCAGGTTCTGCAGTGATACCATAACCGATAAGGGATACTTCCATCACAAGTACGCGCCGGATGGCTCTGTCGGCAGTAGCTGGCTTGCGTCCATCGGCCAGAACGGGAGAGTGCAGCTCCCAATACAGGAAGATGAGACTGCTCTTGTTCTCTATTCTCTGTGGAGGCATTTCGAGAAATATCGAGATATTGAGTTCATTAATGGTGTCTATGATAAGCTGGTGGTAAAGCCGTCTGAGTTTCTCCTGGATTATATAGATCCGGACACTGGACTTCCAAGACCGTCATTTGATCCCTGGGAGGAGAAGGTAGGGACCTTCACCTGGACAACTTCAACGGTTTATGCAGCTCTCAAAGCGGCTGCCGGTTTCTCGAAGATATTCTTCGACCGCGATCGGCAGGAGACCTTAAGCAGAGCTGCAGAAGATATCAAAAGGGCCATGTTGAGCCATTTATATGATAGTGATAAGCATAGGTTTGCGAAAGCAATCTATGAGAGCGGATCTCGGGATATGACAGTAGACAGCAGCATTTCCTCGATCTTTCTGTTCCGCGTCTTCGGAGCGGCAGATGAAGTCGTCGAGGGCACCATGAATGCCGTAGCCGAGAAGCTTTGGATAAAGACCGATATCGGAGGCATGGCACGCTATGAAAATGATGATTATTTCAGAGTATCAAAAGATGTTGCTGGAAACCCCTGGTTCATATGCACTCTATGGCTTGCCAGATGGAAGATAGCCAGAGCTACCAGCATCGACCAGCTCAAAGGGGGACTGGATCTGCTCCTCTGGGCAGTAAAACATTCTCAACCCTCTGGAATGATGGCAGAACAAATACATCCGTATACTGGATCGCCACTATCTGTTTCACCTTTGTCCTGGAGCCATGCCGAGTTTGTCATTACCGTCTACGAATATTTGAATAAGTATAATGAAATAATCTCTGCTGCAATTAGCCCACGCTAGGAGTATATCATGTATCTCAAGTTGTGCGATATTAAGGATGTTCCGGAAGGCGGTATGAAGCAGTTCGATCTCAGAGATAACGAATATCTGGTGATCAACCTAAAAGGCCAGTTCTTCTGCCTCGATGGCAGGTGCACACATGCAGGGGCGCCTCTTGCAGAGGGAACTATTAAAGGGGATGTTCTCACGTGTCCCTGGCACTACTCTCAATTCAATGTCAGAGATGGCTCGGTAGTCAATGGACCAGCAAAAAATCCTCTTAATAGTTACAAATATATAATCAAGGATGGCCAGCTAATGATAGAGTGTTAGACTCCATGAAATTTATTGGCTCTCCAGATTGCTGCCTTAATAAAGTTCAAATAAAATGTCCATTGTAATAGGCGATCCATGAATAAACTACTGGCTTTGTTATTAGCCTTCATATTAATAAAAGCCGCAATTGCCTTGCCGGATGAGGCCATCGGGCGTGTAGTCACCGTTGTTACAGGTGATACTTTCGGCATAGAATTTTCTAGTCCCGACCCCAGGACACGGCATATAGATCAGGTAAAGCTTGCAGATATAGCTGTCCCATCGACTTTAACACCTGAAGGGAAAGACTCTAAGAAGTTCACAACATCTATTCTTAATAATAAAACTGTATTTCTTGATATCGATGACAATACTACGAGCGGAAGGAACGATGTAGGCCAACTCGTGTGCATTGTTTATCTGATGGACTCCAACTCTCGCCCTGTCTGGCCATGCGTTAACAGGATTCTTGTGGATTCCGGCTATGCGACCCTCAGCGATGATAGGCATAATGAGTTCAATGCAACTGTCTGGTGGCAGCCTCCTCCGGCCATGAAAGTTGGGAAGTCAACCGCAGCAACCAAAAGTATTGAAAATAATAACGATGAATTTGCTATAGTCAAGAAGATCCCGAATTCCGCTATGGTCGATATAGGATATCGCGTACCAAAGGCCACAGGCGGATATGGTTCTGTCGAGGAAACCAACATCCCTATTCCAGTACTCTGAAAGCTTCAGATGCCGCTTTCTATAGCATGCCATCATGGTTTACAAAATCATAATGATTGTATATGCTATTTTGTTTTTATAAATTATTTCTACACCATCCAATTCTGCCAGCAAGCCATCTGCCTGATTGATATCTTCCGCCGCCATATCCTTGAACAGATCTTCATAGAGCCGGGCAACACCTTCATCTGATCAGCATCCAGTGATCCTATCTCATAGAGAAGAGAAGTGCAGAGGAGCGTAAAACACCAGCCTGCTCTTTAGGGCAGGGAGCAATCACTCTCCATAAAGCTACATAAATCGAGTACTCGCTCTACCTATATTCTTACGTCGAGCTTTCATTCTTTATCCAGATGTGAATAGGCATTCATCATTTTTTGATTAAAGACCGGAATCATGGGCTGTTATGATTCCGCATCCTTTGACTGCATCCAATATTTTCACCAAACCTTGTGTCATCTACTTATGTAATCAGCCAGACGTTTGCTAATGGCGAGTGATAGCCTCGAAGAAGTTGGCCCTAAGAAACCTTTAAATTCAATGTGAAATATAATCGAGGAAATAGGAGGAAATGCTATGAAAAGCTCTATGACTGCCGGATTGATCCTTATATCTCTCCTGCTGGCACTCTCATTAGGAGTGGTCTTTGCAGAGGTATCGAAAGATGAGGCAAGCCCGACGAGCACAGCCAATACAACAAATAATGAGACTAATATTACCTCCATCAATATCACAAATGATACCATGCCGCTAAATGCAACCAAAAATGTGACCAATCCTTTCAAGGCAATAAAATTTGTATCAATGCCTTGATTCTTCTCAATCCATTGGCTGAAATGGAGATATCCGGTTGCCCGGGCTCTTGAAAGGTCTCAACCTGTCAATTCAAGTCTTAAAAGCACACTGCCAACTCTACATGAGATTCGTGGAGAGCTCATATGATGTTTACCTTCTTATCCTCGAAGTGTAATGAAGGACTGTAATCGCAGATAAAAACGCAAAAGAAGATACTAATATAGAGATAGAGAAAACCTAAGAGAAAATCGATAGCAGGTGATGATAAATGACAACTAAGGAGATATCGGGGTTCCTATTAGCTGGCCTTTGCATTGCGATCCTTCTCGCCGTTGGATTGTGTGCAAATGGCGTTGCACAGAGCTACTATTATCCTTACTCTAATATCGCCCTTCAGACCCCTCAGGAGCGCGAAGAGCTGTTCAAGGCGATACAGAGCGAAGAGAATAATTCTTCTCAGGCCAGGCCGGTCTGGGCAAATCCATATTATGCACTCCAGAATCCATACTCATATAACGATCCGCAAGCAGCGCTGGA
>JBHGAU010000032.1:0-29072 GCA_041946675.1 Methanotrichaceae archaeon
CTCGAGCATCCTTTGGGTTACTTTCTGGTTAACTGGATTATCCTCTGCAAGGAGTATGCGGAGTGGCGACCTATCCGTATCAGAAGAAGGCAGATGCCTTCCAATATTTGCTTTACTGGCAGCTTTGGATAGAGCATCGCAAAGCCTGGAGGGCAGAATGGGCCTCGAAACAATGGCGGCGAACAGATTCTCGCTATGCTCCGGTGCACCTAGTGCGATAATGGGTATAGATCTATCATCATGCAGCTCTTTGATCAATCTCTCGATTCCCTCCATCTTCATATCCAGAATGGCCATATCGAACTTATCGCAAGCAACAACCTCCAGAGCCTCAGCGCTGGATGTTGCTGCCTCGGGCTGCATTGACCATGATTCAAGATGGCCGATAACAGCATTCCTTATGCTTTCATCGTCTGTTATGACCAGGACCCTTCTCCTCTCAAGCTCTGATACGGATACACAGGGAGCTTTCTTAGCACTGATTGTGAAAAAGAATGTAGATCCTATGCCTTCTTTGCTCTCGACCCAAATCTTCCCATCCATTAGTTCGACAAGTCTTTTACTTATTGCAAGGCCGAGGCCGGTCCCACCGTATTTGCGCGTCATGGAGGTGTCTATCTGGCTGAAGGATTGGAAGAGTCGATCCATGCGACTTTCTGGTATCCCAATCCCAGAATCCTTGACAGCGAATTGAATAAGGTTGCTATCGCCTTCTTTCTTCGATGAGACGAGTATAGAGATCTCTCCCTTTTTGGTGAACTTGACTGCATTGCTTAGAAGATTCGCCAGGATCTGGCGCAATCTGGTTACATCACTTATTATGCTGGTAGGAACACTCTCATCTACGGCATATGATAGGCTCAATCCTTTCCTGGCTGCGGCTGGTGCAACAAGATCCAAGGATGCTTCGATGCAATCTATCAGATCGAACGGCATAGACTCGAGCTCCAGCTTGCCGCCCTCTATCTTGGAAAAATCCAGAATATCATTAATAAGGGCAAGAAGTGTTTCTCCGCTGCTTCGAATAGTCTCGATATAGTCTCTCTGCTCGGATGTAAGCTCCATATTAAGCATCAGTCCAGTCAGGCCGATCACCGCATTCATTGGTGTACGTATCTCATGGCTCATATTTGCGAGGAAATCGGACTTCGCTCTGGTAGCCGATTCGGCTGCTTCCTTCGCCTTTCGTAGATCTTCCTCGACCCGTCTGCGCTCTGTAATATCAACGCTTACGCCCAAGTATCCGATCTTCCTGTTGTTAATATCCTTAACAATGCTGAATGTATAATATGCAGGAAATATGCTGCCGTCTTTCCTTTTCGCCTGTAACTCACCATCCGAGTAGCCCGTACTGTCTATCCTGGAGATGACATCATATATAGCAGGAATCTTATCCTCGGGCACTATTGTATCGGAGATATTCCTGCCGATGGCTTCTTCGGCCTTCCAGTGGTACAAAGTCTCGGCAAACTTATTCCAGTATATTATCCTTCCATTCAGATCTGTGGCTATCACAGCATTGTGGACCTGGTCGAGCAGGGATGCCTGGAATTTGACCTGCTCCTGTGCCATCTTCTGTTCAGTTATATCCTGGCCCTGGGCTATTGTGGCTATAACTGTTGTTCCATCTTTATCGTAGATATTTGCCGAGTTCCATTGAACGGTGCGCACATCTCCATCATTTCTCTTTATCGGTATTTCGACCGTCTCCCAGCGCTCTCCGGATAGCGTCCGCTGAATATGATCAATAGATTCATCCCTGCTCGCATCAGGGAACAAAATATCCAGGGGTTTGCCCAGCACTTGGGAAGCCTTGAGTCCAGTAAGGCGTTCGAAGGCGTGGTTGATCCTGGTTATGCGAAATGTCGGGTCCCAGACTATAATGGGCGCATTGGCATAATCAATGAGGTTCTCGAGATAATCGCGTGTCTCTCGCAGCTTCTCCTCGGCTTGTTTGCGTTTCGTGATATCGGTCAATACTCCTATGAATCCTGCGGGCTGCCCGTTCTCCATCATGATGCGGCTCGATGTCCGAACATGGCGGTATTTACCCGCCTTATCTTTTATTCTGAACTCATACGGCTCAAGGTGGCCTGACATAAGGCGCTCGAAGCTGGCCGTAAGGCCAGGCAGGTCATCGGGATGGATAAAGTTTATAAAGGGCATCCCCAATATCTCGCTCAGCTTATAACCCGATATCTGCTCCATTACAGGGCTCATGTAAGTAAAACAGCCTTTATCATCTAGTTTGAAGATCACATCATTTATGTTCTCTACCAGTGCCCGATAGTTCTCCTCAGACCTCTGAAGTGCTTTTTCTGCAGATCGGCGGGCCATCATCCCTCCTATGCTGGCTGCGGCCACACTGATTATTGATATCTCGCTCTGCATCCATATCCTTTCAGAGCGGCAATCGTCTATGCCTACGAAGCCCCAGAGCATTCCTTCAATGGTTATCGGCACTATCAATAGAGAGAGTATCCCCTGAGATTTAAGCAGCGATATTTCAGGCTCTGTGAGGTCTTTGGCAGAGCCTGTTAGGCTTTTAATCGACCCGTTTATCGTCTTGCCCATCTCCAGATCTTTATACCAATTTTGAAAATGATGGCCATATGAGATGTTTTTGGCGTACGGATTATCTATTTGATGCACTATGCCCTCTCTGCACCACTCAAAAACCCTGCTCATAATGCGATCCTTTTCAGGATCAACGTTCTCACAGATGTAAATCCTGTCAGCATTCGCAGACAGGCCAAGTATTTCCAGTGCCTGGATGATGTCGGATTCGTCGTCACGGGCGATAAGCAGAGCATTGGCTGAAGCGGCAATGCCTGAGAGGAGGACGTCTCTGCGCTTTATCTCATCCGCCGATATCCTCTGCTGTGTGATGTCTCGGATAGATTCAATAGAACCAATGACCTCGCCTTTATCGTTATAAAGCGGCGAGGCCGTAGCCCAGACGTAAGCTCCCTTGCTGGAGTTCAGAGACGGCACAAATGCCTCAGCATAGAGCCTGCCATCCTTTCTATCAATGTATATATAATTTGATTCTATTTCCTTATCATCACTGTCTATTAGGTCTATGAGCATAGGCCTCGGTTCACCATAGAACGGCAATCCGTAAATGTAGTCGCCCTTGCCGATTATATGCTCTTTATTTATGCCGGTCATCTCCTCGATGGCCCTATTCCAAGCAATGACCTTCTTATCCTTGTCTATGACAAAAGTAGCATCGGGCAGAAACTCAATAATTCCAAGGAGCCGTTCATGCTCGGCCTTTAATTTCTCCTCTGCGATCTTCCTGTCGGTTATGTCGTTTCCTATGCATAAGATCTCAGCTACGTCGCCTTTCTCGTTCAATATCGGCCTATTTGCCCAGGCGATCCAGGCACGATCACCGCTCGAACGCATGTTCTCATTGATATTCATCGCATAGCTCTCAGGGTACTTTCCTATCTCTTCTATCATCTTCCTGAGATCATGCCCTGCTGAATCGATGGCAGGAACAATAGTCCCTACGACGTTCTTGCCTATGAGATCCTCTTCCTTATATCCGAAGAACTTCAAGGCGAATTTGTTCAGAAAGTTGATCTTTCCGGAGATATCCCTCCGCATTATGATGCTGTTGGCGCCCTCAACCAGCTCCCTGTAATTTCTTTCGCCCTTCTTCAGTGCATCCTCAGCCTCTTGGTAAAGCAATATTCCGCCGATAGTGCCTGCCATCGTCAGGAGGATCGATACCTCGCACCAGGTCCATCTCCTTTCAGAGCGGCAGTCGTGAAAGCCTATGGCTCCCCAGAGGTTCTCTCCGATGAATAAGGGTACAATCAAAAGGGAAAGGGTTCCAATGCTGGCTAAAAAATCTCTTGCTTTCTCCGGGAAGTCTCGAGTTAAGCCTTTTATAGGCATTCCCTCGGCAAGTGTCTCGTACCACCCCGGGAAGGAGCTGAATGAGCCGTGGTATGTTTCAGGGCAGCTCATTTGAGGTTTGACCTTATCTCGTGCCCACTCATATCGAAGTCTATAGAAATGTTCTCCGTTCTCATCGCAATTATCGAATATGAAGACTCTATCAACATCGGCAGAATAGCCCAAAAGCTCCAGGACCTGGTCGATTATCAGATCGTCATCCCTATTTGTGAGCAACAGATTCGTAGCCAGGGCGACACCTGTCAGAAATCTATCTCTTCTCTTGACCTCTTCATCATAAGCGTTTTTTGTGATCAGGGCTTTAGGGCCAAGAGCAGCATCTGCTTTATCGTCTCCCGAGGTTTTTCCACAACTATTGCTTGATAAAGAAGCCTTCTTCAGAAATACGATCGATCCAGCCGGTTTTTCTCCATCGTACAAGGGCGAGATTGAGATTTCAAGCCCATTATCTGCAATTTTGCATATATCACGTTTGGTTGATTTTTCTAAAGGAACTGCGCAGAAGACCTCATCGAAAGTCTTTCCCAAAGGCTTCAAAATCCCATATTCCGCCAGCTTCTCGGCTGCAGGATTCATGTATCTGATCTTCGATTCCAAGTCCAGTACGCAGACGGCCTCATCCATATAGTCCAGGATCGATCTATACGCAAGATTGAGGTTCATATGCTCCTCATATCCTCATGGTATTCATCGCAGCAGTATTGCCCTTGCGGGGGCTGCCTCTACATCTTTGATCCTCAGCGGCAATGCTGCCAGCATATATTTTCCAGGTGCGACCCGGCTTAAGTCTATACCTTCAAGAATAAGCACATCGTTCTTAAGAAGCATGTGGTGCACAGGTGCGGCATCATCTTCGTATCTATCGATGGAAATGTAATCTATTCCGACTAAGCTTATATCCAGATCAATACAGAGTTTTGCAGCCTCTTCTGATAAATAGACAAACTTCTCTGAAAATATGCCACTTTTGCAAAGGCCACTAATGGAGTTCTGTGTCTTAAAAAGAACGGCATCACATTCTTTGACGTCGGCATGCCTTAAAACGTCTGGTTTTATGGATTCATTATCCTCAGTAAATATGACATTGGCGGCGAGGATAAATCTTTCCGGGGGATACATATCAAGCGTTTTTGCGCCATCTATATAGTGAGCGGGTGCATCAATATGTGTGCCTGAATGAGCGCTAAGCCTGAGCGTTGACAGATTATAGTTAGCGCCAGCTGATATTATCGATGTCACCTCTTTTGAATAGGGCACATCGCCAGGATAAGCGGCATCTCCTTCACCTAAGCCTACGCTTATGTCGTATGTTTCATCAAAACATCGTGTCATGCTTCTCCTGTTGGCAGCCAGGGTCTGAATTACTATCTAGAGACCATTGCTACTATTTAAAATGAGATCAGGCTATAGCAGCGGTTATATCATCTATGGCGCCCTCTTCTACGTCGGCTATGTCATCTCCAAAGAACCAGTATCCGAAATTGTTCATAATTTTTTTATGCAAGCGTTTGACTAAGCCCTTTGTTGTTTAATAGTCATTAAGAATGTTATCGTTTTGAGAATATTTCCAAATATTAATTTACAAAATAAAGAGAAATGGAAAAAAGCTATCTGACGCTGGATAATCTTTTTATACTTCTAGGTCTAAATAAAAGTTTAGAGATGTAGCAGGAAGGGCAATGGGGAATTATAGATATATTGTACAGGCGGATAGCTCCCTTCTAGATGAAAATAATGAGTATTGTAATAGAGTAGCAGGGATGCCTGCCTCAACGGTGATAGTCATTGAGGTCGATAGTTAAGGGCGCAGTGGGCACAATCGTTGGAGAGACCACGCCTCTGGCATTCAAGTTCTTAATCAGCGGAGATGTGGGAAGAGGCACTTATATCAAGGTAAAGGCTGACGGCAGGGACTGGATTTTAGCGCAGATCGACGATGTGAAGCGATCCAATACAGCCTACAGCATGAGCCAGCTTAATGGGGCTCCTAAAGATTATGAGGCCAAGGAGCTGATGATAGCTGAGACGCGGGTTATAGGAATTGTAAGCAATGGCAAGCTTCACTTGCCGATGAGCCCTGCGAGGCCTGGAGACCCGGTGTTTGTGGCGGATGAAAAGCTGATAAAATCCACGCTGGGGCTGTCGAAAGGCGAGATGTATATCGGGCTGATGAGAGGCTACGATATCCGGGTGGAGCTTGATGCCAACACACTCGTACAAAAGCACTGCAGTGTTCTCGCAAAAACAGGGAGCGGAAAATCGTATACTGCCGGGGTCATTCTTGAGGAGCTTCTTGAGAAAAATGTGGCTCTCCTGATCATCGATCCTCACGGCGAGTATGCATCAATGAAGGAGCCGAATAAGGTCGGCGATTTCGGCAGGTATAAGGTTAAGCCACGGGGCTATAATGCCACAATATATACACCTGCAGAGATGTCCCTTAACCCCAGAGCGGACAGGCCGTTTAGGTTCAACAGCCTCAACCTCAGTGCCCGCGAGGTTGCCAAGATGATTCCCCATGAGTCGACCAGCGGCCAGATCGGCCTGCTCTATGAGGCCATCAGCGCACTTCAGTCAGAGACTGATGTTTATACCCTTGAGGATATAATCGATCAGGTTGTGAAAAGCACATCAAAGGTGAAGTGGAACCTTGTAGGCCAGCTTGAATCTCTGCTGGAGATCGGGCTCTTCTCCGGCACCGCTACCCAGATAGATGAACTCCTCAGGCCAGGAAAAGCATCAGTTATAGATATGACAGGAGTTGTGCCCGAGCTTCAGGCAATGATTGTATCAAGGCTTCTTACAGAGATCTTCGAGGCAAGGAAGCGCAGGCAGATATCTCCCGGAATGGTTGTGGTCGAGGAGGCGCATAACTATATTCCGGAACGTGGATCGGGTACCGCAGCCAGCACTGATATCATCAGGACTATTGCGGCTGAGGGCAGAAAGTTCGGCCTGGGACTGATGGTAATAAGCCAGAGGCCTGCACGTGTGGATAAGAACGTTATCTCCCAGTGCAATACTCAGATCATCATGAGGGTCACAAATCCGAACGATCTCAAGGCTCTATCCAAGGGGCTGGAGGGCATGACATCGGAGCTTGAGGAGGAGATAAAAAGGCTGCCGCCAGGTGTAGCGATGATTGTGAGCAACGAGATAGAGCGGCCGATAACAGTGAATATCCGGCCCAGGAAGTCAAGGCATGGCGGAGTAAGCACCCAGATTGTATCCAAGGAATCCAAAAGTCCAGCTTCGCCCACAAAGGCGCCAAGAAAAGCTCTGAAACCCGAGCCAAGTCTCAAGAGCCCCAGGTCAAATGAGAAAGGAGGCAGCGGAATATTGAAAAAAGTATTTGGAAAAGGGCGCGCTTGAGGGATAAATGGCTCTGATTATAATTTATTCTTTATTCGATCAATCTCTATGAAAAGCTCTCCCATTTATTCCAGCATTAATTATAGCGCAAGGAGCATTGAATGGTATGGGCACGAAAAATCTTGAAGTAAAGCTTGGGTTCAGTCAGTTCCCTGCTGAATATACCTGCAAGGGCAGGAATGTTTCGCCGAAGATCGGGTTATCCGGCCTGAACGCAGAATCCATGAATGCTGAATCCATGAATGTAAAATCGATTGCTATAATAATGGATGATCCCGATGCATCGCCTGAAACATTCACGCATTGGGTGATATGGAATATCAAACCCACTGAGGTCATACCGGGAAGCATTCCAAATACGGCAAATGTAACTAAACCAATAGAAGCGGTTCAGGGAAAGAACTCGGAAGAAACGATTGGGTATTTTGGGCCGTGTCCTCCACCTGGCAAGCCACACAGATATTTCCTCAGGTTTTACGGCCTGGACAGCATGCTCGATCTGAGACCGGGCTCAAATAGAACTGGCCTAGAGAAAGCTATGGTCGGACATGTTATCAAACAAGGCGAAGCCATGGCGATATATGGGAGATGAGGGGCAGGAACAAGGGATCATAAACTCCTTTTTTTGCCTCTCCTTATAAGCCGGATCATCCAGAATCTCAAATGAGGTGTGGACAAGCGGTCTTTGTTCTACCGTAATACCTATCTATGATCAGTTATATTATGATGACTAAGGAAATCTTAATAATAAATAACCCAAATATAACAATCCGATATCTCAAAGTAATCGAGTGCTGAAAGGTGATCAAATGATACTTGGAAAGACGCTACTGTGCACAGCATTGCTGCTTTGTCTGGCTGTTCAAGCATATTCTCAGCCTTATCCAGGCAGCCCGAGCATAACTTACGCCGATCCGGCAATAAATGAAATGCAGCAATCTCTCGAAGGATTCAAAAATGTTTATCAGGGCACGACCGATAGACCGCAGGCATCTGCATCAGTCTCAGGCGATCAAACATTTAAAAGCGGGTTTCCAGATTATACGGCTAAAGCCAATGATTTCCTGAACGAGGTTGATGCAAGCAATTATTATGCAGTGACCGTTCCAGAATTTATCAATAGGACTAAGATCGATACTGCTTGGGTAATAGTTGATATCAGGCCCGCGCGTACATATGCTGCAGGCCATATACAAAATGCCATAAATGTGCCCATCAGCAACCTCATCTCGATGATGGGCACAATTCCTGCAAGCAAAAAGATCGCAGTCTGCGGCACTACAAATACCGAGGCTGCCTTTGGAGTTATGGCACTGACACTCTTCGGCAACCGTGAGGCATATGTACTCCTTGACGGCGTTCAAGCTTGGCAGCAATCGGGGATGCATCTTGTTAGTTAAAATTTAAGCCTGTATTTAATGTTGAACTGATGCCTTGCCGGAGTTTTAAGGCATCATTAATTTTCTAGGTTGTCCTAAATAGCTGATTTAGCCATTTGCTTTATGCTCTTGCCGAAGTTCAGCCAGGCGAAGCATGAGGATCCATGCGTTCTGGGAGGCTGCGATCAAAAGCCATATTATAATCATCACCATCCAGCCAAGATAGGAAGTATTTCGAAGAAGAAGCTCTACTGATATGAAAATTAGCGCTATATAGCATACTGTATTCGGAATAAGAAGCTTCAACCGAAAATCCCAGATATCCAGAATTCGTTCCTTACCGCCACCGAACCCAAAACTCTTCCACAATCTTGCCGTACGCCATAGCTCTGACAAGCTTATAAATAGCAGAGGAATGCCTGTCCCCGAAGGCCCCTGGCCGGGAATCATAAATATAAATGCAAATGATAGAATTATCAGGAAATTCACGAAAGTTTGAAGTGCTAAAGCCATCACATCCCCGGATCTTCCTATTTTGGGTATGATATCAATATGAAGAGATACTGCCACGAATAGAAGGCCGAGGAGTGTTGCCGCTGCAGAGCCTGCGAGCATATAGAAGTCATGCCAGGCTTCGATATCTGCAGCAAAGGATTCGATCATATCTCTTATCCCCAATTTTTTTATCCATTACTGCTTTATTACTCTTGCTATCTCCCTTTAGGGCTGGGCTCGCAGGTTGATAATGATCATTTGGCTTGAGCGGTTTTTGGCAATTTCATGTAGGAATGGTTAAAAGTCTTGGAGTGTTTGATATAGAGTCATCAAGAGGTCACTCATGCTGCGCTCAAAAATGCTCATCAACGGGGAGATTAAGGATGCTCTCTCCGGCAAAGTTGAGGTCATTCGCAATCCGGCAAACCAGGAGATTGTCGCAGAGGTCTCCGTCGGCTCACGAGAAGATGCAAGATCTGCGCTTGAAGCTGCACAAAAGGCTTTCCCCATATGGTCAGTGACATCGCCCCAGAAGCGAGCCGAAGCTTTGCAAACGGGTGCAAATTTGGTCCGCCAGCGAGTGGAGGAGATCGCTCGCCTCATGACCCTGGAGATGGGCAAGCCTTTGAAGGATGCAAGACGGGAGGTCCTGCACTCGGCGGATGTCCTGGACTATTACGCCGAGGAGGGCAAGCGAAACTTCGGCGAGTGGACAGCATCAGCATCTTCAAGCAGCAGGGGCATCATCATCCGTCAGCCCATAGGCGTTGCAGCGCTCATTACTCCATGGAACTTTCCTGTCGATCTCTTGTCCTGGAAGTTAGGACCGGCTCTTGCAGCGGGCTGCACAATTGTTGCAAAGCCCCCGAGCCTTGCGCCCCTGGCTGCAACAGCGCTTGTGAATGCAGTGAATGATGCGGGTATTCCAGCGGGCGTTGTGAATGTCGTCCATGGACCAGGAAGCGAAGTTGGGGCAGAGCTTGTCGAAAATCCAATTAGCCGAAAGATTGCATTCACAGGCGAGACGAAGACTGGAAGATGGATTATGGAGAAGGCTGCAAAAAGCATCAAACGCATCTCCCTCGAACTTGGGGGGCAGTCTCCTTTCGTAGTCTGTGAGGATGCAGACTTAGACAAAGCAGCAGCATCCTGCGCTCAGAGAGCATTCGCCAACATGGGCCAGATTTGCATCAGCGTCAATCGGATTTACGCAGCAGAGAAGATTGCAGAGGAGTTCACCTCAAAGCTTGTTGAGCGCGCTATGAGATTGAAAATAGGCAATGGCCTGGACCCGAACATTGATCTCGGCCCTATGGCAAGTGAGGCACAGCGCCAAAAGACAAAGGACCATATTGCCGATGCCCTCTTAAAAGGCGCGAAGCTTCTCTGCGGCGGCCGCGAGCCTGAAGGCCAGGAATATGAGAAGGGATTCTTCTTCCTGCCCACAGTTCTCGAAGGCGTCAATCATGACATGATAGTAATGCGTGAGGAGACCTTTGGCCCTATTGCGCCGGTGATGAAGTTCAAGACGCCGGATGAGGCCATCCGCCTTGCAAATGATACCAAATATGGCCTTGCGTCTTATGTATTCACAAACAGCCTGAGGACGGCGATCTACATGGCGGAAAGGCTGGAGGCAGGCGGCATAGGAGTAAATGTGAACAATGTTATGGATCTTCAAGCGCCCTTTGGAGGCTGGAAGCAGAGCGGCCTTGGACGGGAGCTTGGACATTTTGGCCTGGAAAGCTACTTGGAGATCAAGCATATTCGTATAGGGCTATAACCTCACAAAAATGCTGTCTTTATAGTGCTTCTCCCAGCATTTTACCTTATAACTTCTCATGCCTTATCAAAAACTCCTTTTAATCGTCCTTTATGCCCTTTGTATCTTTGCGGTTTGAGTTCGTTCGATTTATTAAGATATAGATCCTTCTGTCTGAGCAAGCGGTTATAGTTTATAGCGAACCTGTGAGCCTCGTCTCTTATCTCCTGGAGAAAGAGCGAAGCCTTCTCATCTTTTCCTATCGGCAAAGGCTGATGTTGCCCGGGAATATAAATCTCTTCATTCTCCTTAGCTATCGAAATGATAGGAACCATAACTCTCAGATCTCTGAGCTCTTTCGAGGCCATGGATAGCTGTCCTTCTCCTCCATCGATTAATATCAGATCCGGCAGTTCGAGGCTTTCATCCTTGAGCCTGGAATAACGTCTGTGCACTACCTCAGCGATGGATGCAAAGTCATCGATGCCCTCAACGCTTCTGATTTTGAAGCGGCGGTAATTGTGCTTGTCTGACCTCCCGCCTCTGAACTGCACCATCGATCCGACAGTGGAGGTGCCGGCAAGGTGGGAGATATCGAAGCACTCGATGATATTTGGCAGCTTCGGAAGCTTGAGGGCTTCCTGAAGTGCTTCCAGCTTTTTTCTATCTCCGAAGAAGCCGATTTCTACGTTCTTTTTGGCCAGATCCAGAAGTGCCTTCTTCTCGCCCTGCTTGGGGATAGTGATATGGACTTTCTTCCCTTTTATATGAGATAGAAATTCGGCCAAGGATTCATCAAGATCTTCAGGTATTATCATCTCTTCAGGAGGCTCGTTCTCCGAGTAATACTGGACAAGGAACTCCTCCAGGAAGTTGTCGTTACTCGCAAAGATGAAAGATTCCTTGTCCTCCAATGTGCCCTTATAGACCTTGAAGAGCATAAGGTAGACGTTTTCTCCATCAACGGAATAGGCCAGGACATCCTGGTCGTAACTTCTCTGCCTCTCAACATTCTGCCTTTCCTGAAGCCGCTCAAGAGCCGTGATCTCATCTCGCAGCTCTATCGCCTTTTCGAAGTCCTGCTTCTCCGAAAATTCCAGCATTCTATCATTCAGGGTCTTAATCAGCTCGCTTATATTGCCCTTCAGGACTGACTCCGCTCTTTTCACTTTTTCCATATAATCCGGCTCGGAGACCTTTCCGATGCATGGCCCGCCGCATACGCCTAAGTGGTAGCGCAGGCATGCTCTTTTCGGCAGACGCTTGCATGTCCGAAGCCTGAAAGTCTTTCGAATGATGTGGAAGATGAATGTTCTCTCTCTGGCAGAGACGAACGGGCCAAAGAAATCGCCATCTCTAGTAGCCTTCCGAGAGATGCAGATTCGCGGAAATGCCTCTTTTGTCAAATGGATATAGGCGTAATTTGATGAGTCCTTGAGCTTGATATTGAACCTTGGCCAGTGCTTCTTGATCAGAGCATTCTCCAGAAGCAATGCTTCGATTTCGGTGTTGGTAACTATAAAGTCCAAATCTTTCGCTCCCTGAATCAGGTTTTCTGTCTTCGCTCCTTGGTCAAGCTTCTGGAAGTAGCTGCTCACACGCTTTTTTAGGTCTTTGGCCTTTCCAACGTAGAGGACTTTTCCATTAGCATCCTTAAATAGATAACATCCAGGGGAATGGGGTAGTGGTTCAAGAGAGATCATGTTCCAGAAGCCTTTATCTTCGAACTATTTTATCTCATCGGGAGCTCTGATCTGGGAGAGATACCGACCGTTAGGTCAGGAATAAATCAGCAAAGCTATTTTATATTTGCTTAAAATTTCCATATAATTGAGGGGATTAGAATCAGCACAAATTTAATAATATCTCTGTGTTTGAAGCAGGAGGCACTCGGCCTTATTCTGCTCATCTTGTTAATTTTTATTGTACCTAGCGCTCATGCGACTGCATCAGATGCTGCAGCGGATAAAGATTCGAATATCACTAAAGCATTTGATCCTGCCAATATGGATCTCTCTGCGAGACCGGGAGACGATTTCTATGGGTATATCAATGGAGGATGGATAAAGAATCATCCGGTGCCCGCCGATAAATCACGCTACCATGAATTCGAGATTGTGGAAGATAAAACGGATGAACGGGTTAGGGAGCTGGTTGGAGATGCAGCAAACAACATTACTGCAGAGAAGGGAAGCATAGAGCAGAAGATAGGTGAATTTTATCGTGCAGGAATGGATAATGGCACACTTAACAGGCAGGGCATCTTGCCTCTCAGAGAAGAATTCGCCCGAATAGATAATATCTCAACCGTCTCAGATGTTCAGAATATCTCAGCGCATCTCACCAGCTATTATATCATAGATCCATTCTTCTCATTCTTCGCCGATACCGATCCTAAGAATACCAAAGTGATGATGGCCACCCTTTTCCAGAGCGGGCTCGGCTTGCCTGATAAAGATTACTACTTCAGGCAAGATAATGAATCAGTAAAAACCAGGAAGGAATATCTGGAGCATATCGCAAGGATGTTCGTTCTTCTTGGCGAAAACCCGGAGATCGCTTCTAAAAACGCACAGATCGTCATGAGAATGGAGACCAGGCTGGCCAAGGCATCCTTCACAAATGTGGAGAACAGGGATCCAATCAAAACATATAATAGAATGACATTGGAGGAGCTTGCTGCCTTTGCTCCGGGATATGACTGGAAGGGGTTCATCACGGATTTGGGCTATCCTGATATCAAAGAGATCAATGTCTTGAATCCGCCGTTTGTGAAAGAGCTCGGAGCGATGATGCAAAACGAGAGCGTGACGGACTTAAAGATTTTCCTGCGCTGGAAATTATTATCGGCCACAGCTCCCTATCTCAGCTCCAGCTTTGAGAACGAATCGTTTGATTTCAATAGCAGAAAGCTAAACGGACAGGAGCAGATGGAGCCGCGCTGGAAGAGAGTTCTTGAAATCGAGAGCGTATTCCTTGGGGAGCCAATAGGACAGTTATATGTTAAGGAATATTTTGATTCGAAGTCCAAAGCAAGGATGAATGAGCTTGTGAGCAATCTTAAGCTCGCATTCATGTCGCGTCTCAGGAACCTGACGTGGATGGGGAATTCCACAAAGGAAAAGGCGATGGAGAAGCTTGAGGCTATGGATCTGAAGATCGGCTATCCCGACAAGTGGAGAGATTTCTCTGGCCTTGAAATAAAGAATGATTCATATGTGATGAATGTTCTCAGGGCCGGAAACTTCGAGTTCAATCATGGATACAGCGGCATGGATAAAATAGGGAAATCTGTAGACCGCGATCTATGGTTCACACCGCCTCAAACGGTAAATGCCTATAATGATCCGATGAAGAACACCATAATCTTCCCGGCCGGAATACTGCAGCCTCCCTTCTTCAACAAGGACGCAGATGATGCCATCAACTATGGAGCCATCGGAATGGTGATAGGACATGAGATGACTCATGGATTCGATGATGCGGGAAGGCACTATGATAAGGATGGGAACCTGACCGACTGGTGGACAAAGGAGGATGCGGATAAGTTCAACAGGAGCACTCGCATTCTGGTGGATGAGTACAATAATTTTGAGCCGCTGCCGGGTCTCCATGTTAACGGCAATCTGACTCTGGGAGAGAATATCGCCGATTTTGGAGGCGCGACTATATCTTATGAGGCATACCATATGTCTCTGAAAGGAGAGCCTGAGAAGATCGACGGCTTTACAGGTGACCAGAGATTCTTCTTGGGCTTTGCTCAAATATGGAGAGAATCCATAAGAAATGAATCGCTGAGAACAATGGTGCAGACGAATCCGCACTCGCCCAGCATGTTCAGGGTCAATGGCGTACTGTTTAATATGCCGGAGTTCTATAAAGCATTCCCCGAGATCAAGCCTGGAGACAAGCTATACAGATCAGAGGATCAGAGGCCGGTAATCTGGTAGAAATATCTGAAGCCTAATCGGGCTTCGGATTTCTCATTATTTATCCAAATACGCCTGCTGCTTATATACAAGCGTATCATAGCCGATTATCTTTGTATCCAACATGGAGATAATGCAGTCATTCTTTTTCAATTATGCAGGATAATCCTGCCATGTTGGCAGTGATTAAAATGATATAATATTTTACATAGATTTAACGCAATCTGTATGAAATCCACAATTATCGAGATAATATCCACTCAATAAATAAAAGAACCGATAGCTTAACTATCGATTATAGAAATTGACATATAACAATATTTATATACGTTAAAGACATATCTAATTTTATGCAAGAGAGAAAAGAGAGCATGTCTTCCAGATCATCTGGAATGGGAAGCCAAGCAGGGCAAGAGAACTGGAGCAGCGACGAGAGGATGCGAAGCATAAAGGGTCAGCTTCAAGCTCTCGATCAAGATATGAAGACCGCAACATCACAGGCTGCCAAAGACGATATCAAGCAGCGCCGTGATGAGCTTCAGCGCCAGCTTGATAACATGCAAAAGAAGTAAAACTATTTCTGCGGATACCCTTTGGCCTGTAGTGGCTTAAATCAAGATCGCTGAAGAGCATCTTGGTATATGCCTAAAACGGGCCAAGCAATTTTATCTATAGTCCTTCTTCGATGTGGTCATTTCATAGCTGGCCATCAGCTAGTGGATCTATTGCGTTATTCAGAGCGAACGCCTCTTTGCGTTCGATACAAGTTGGACATGACCTGCACGGCTTTTCCTCTCCTCTATAGCATGACCAAGTCAGCTCATAAGGCACATTCAACTCAAGACCCATCTTCACTATCTCCGCCTTGGTCATATTTATGAAAGGAGCTCTGAGATCCACAGGATGCCAAGCTGTTGCAAGCCTGATGGCCGGCATCATGGCATCAACGAACTCTACCCTGCAGTCAGGATAGATTGCCGAATCATTTTTATGGGCTGCATAGAAGACCTCGGAAATCTCATGCGCCTCAGCATAGCCGGCTGCTATGGAGAGCATTATCATGTTTCGGTTGGGAACAATCGTCTGCCTGGCGGCCTCCTCTGTATAATGGCATTTCGGAACCTCTTTTCCGCCCAGAAGCGCACTATCGCCCAAAAGTCCTGAAATACAGGCAAGATCCACGATCTTGTGAGGGACATTGAGAATGCCGGTGATCTCCATGGCACAATCTATCTCCTTTTTATGTCTCTGAGCGTAATTGAATGTCAGCGCATGAATATGATAGCCATCGGATCGCATCTTATAAAGCAGGGTGGTTGAGTCCAGGCCCCCAGACAATATCAAAACGGCATCCATGAGTTCATATTTTTAGTTGTTGTTATTGAACTTTGCTGAAATGTGCTGGCGCAATCTATACAATAGATAACATACTTCTGGAAAATAGCAAAATGCCCGCTACCAAATATAACTATATTAATTTATCTCTACCGTAAAAGTTATAAACTTAAAAAAATAACTTCTTAAGTATGAGGGACGCCGATAAATTAAAAGATGCCTTTCCGGAGGCAGTCCGCAAGGCATTAACACAAAACAATTCAAGGATGTATAACATCCTAATAATCCTAATATTAATCTCTTTAACAGCCATAAGTGGATATCTCGTATATGATATTTTATCGAACAGAGCTGTAGGAGCATTTGACAGCTATTCCGCCGGCTTGCTGGGCAGTGGGAGCGCTGCAGTAATTGATAGCTGGCAAGAGAAAGGCATTAAATTATTTGAGAAAGGCAAATACAACGAATCAATAGAGTGCTTTGATAAAGCCGTATCAGAGAACTCGACGAATTCAATTGCATGGAAGTATAAAGGCAATGCATTATATGCTCTAAGGAGCTATGAAAGCGCCATAAAATGCTATGATAAAGCGCTGCTCTTAAGCCCATCTGACGGGGAAGCTCTCTATAATAAAGGTCGCTCTCTTTTCGCGATGAAGAGATACGATGATGCAAGGGTCGTATTTGCCAAGGCTGAGAAGATGGGCAAGTGGCCGAATCCTATGCTATCAATGAACTCGACAAATACAACATCTGCTAAGTCAGCGAGCAAAGCGACAACAAGCCCCCAGAGGATAGTCGTCGATTGGGCTCATGCAAATAGCGGAGGAGGCGGCTCTGTGGCTGAAAGCCCTCATTACAGTACACCCGCACCCAGTGCCAGCACAACTATTAGCGCAGTCCCTACTATCGACACCAGTAAAGCACATGAAAATGTCATATCCAATGCCTCAATGAATGCTACTGCTATACCGATGAACGCCAGTGAGAATATCACTATTTCGAATGCAACTGAAATCAAAGATAATTTGATTGATAATAGCTCAGCAGTGCCTTCAAATGAGACGATCGTGGTTTCGACTGCTATTTCATCGAAATTGCAGGCAAATAAAGATCGAATAGAAGAGCGGAAAGCCCAGATGCAGGAACGAAGAGTTCAGGTGCTAGCGGCAAAAAAATCCAAAAAGGCTCCTGCAGCGCCGGAAGCGTCAGAAGCACAGGGTCAGGGAGCCAATATAGATACATCGGCTTCAAGCAAAACAAAAGTAGCGAAGGCTTCAGCTGTTAAGGCTGAATCGCAGTCAAGTAAACCACAGGTATCAGCGGCAAAGAAAACCGCGAAAGCTCCCAAGAAACCTCCCACGCCAAAGGCACCAGCTGCAAAATCAAAAAGAGCCCCTGCGAAAAAATAGGAGGTTAAAATGCTGATGCCTTGCAGCTTTTTCAATCTTTGATCTTATCAGGCTCCCTCATCATTTTATATGCAGCATCATTTTGATATTATGCTTGTTTATTCCTGTAGCCCTGTCCAAAAGCCTCAGGTCCTGTGCCTCTTCCTTCTCCGCGGCCGACGCCGCTGGGTTCATACGGCTGCTTCGATATCTCCGATTGGAGCTTTAGCTCTCCCCTCTTTAGCTGGTATATCGCATCCTCCACCAATCCGCCGGAGTATGGATAGTATTTCATGCCTGCCTTGGAGATAATCTCCTGTGCTTTTGGACGGACATGTTCCGATATCAGTGCCTCAGCACCCAGATCAGAGCATGCTTTTGCAGTATCTTCCTCGGCGCCTGTCGGCTGATCTCTGAACCTATTTGGAATAGATTCGGCGGTCATCTTATCAGTATCCACAACTGTAAAGAATGCTGCTCCTTCAAGCCTTGGATCTACATGGGCCTCCAGTCCCGGAGCCGTTGCAGTAACGCATACCTTCATTTATGCACCTCGTTATTTTTAAAAGTTATATTTAATATGTATTTGCTTTCTACTTAAAATTTATTTAAATATATATACGATTCGGAAGCAGGAACTGTAGGGATCAAAGATATATCAGCGTTTTTTGGAGCATTTATATTATGAATACTTAGGTAACTAAAATGGGTATGCCGCTATGCAAGAGGTTGAAGCCTGAATCAAATTAGATCCAACTGCAGAAAGCTATTTCTCGTTTGGAAAAGAGAGAAGGCTTCATCATGGCATCATCCAGCAAATCCTCATTATACTCAGTAGAACCGCAGTTCAAACTTGCCTCCAGCTTTGAGCCCAAAGGCTCCCAGCCGCAGGCCATTAAAAAGCTTGCTGAGGGCCTTAAGGAAGGAGAAAAATGCCAGACTCTGCTTGGAGTTACCGGCTCAGGCAAGACCTACACCATCGCTAATATCATCAACCAGATCCAGAAGCCGACACTTGTAATCGCACATAACAAAACTCTGGCTGCACAGCTTTACAATGAGTTCAAAGAGTTCTTCCCTGAAAATAGGGTGGAATATTTTGTTTCATATTATGATTATTACCAGCCCGAGTCATATATTCCGTCAAAGGATCAGTATATCGAGAAGGACGCCTACATCAACCCGAAGATCGAACAGATGAGGCTGGCTGCTACGGCTTCTCTGATGTCCCGAAGGGATGTTATCGTCGTGGCCTCCGTCTCCTGTATCTATGGTCTCGGAAATCCTGAGACCTACGAGGGAATGGGCTTTGAACTGAAGGCTGGAGATCGAATATCGAGAAAAGAGATCCTGGGAAAGCTGGTCGATATTCTATATGAGAGGAACGATATTGAGCTTGCACCAGGTCGATTTAGGGTTAAGGGGGACACCATAGACCTGATCCCAGGATACTTCAATGATATCATCAGGATCGAGCTCTTTGGAGATGAGATAGACAGAATCTTGGAGCTCGACAGACAGACGGGAAAGCAGAAGGATAAGCTGGATTATTTCTATGTCTTCCCTGCCAGACATTTCGTGATTCCGGAGGGGGAGCAGAAGATGGCCATACAATCGATCATGGCAGAGCTTGAAGAGCGTCTGCCCGAGCTGGGACTGATCGAGTCGCACCGGCTGAAGCAGCGCACGCTTCATGATATGGAGATGATCGAGCAGACTGGGAGCTGCAAGGGAATTGAAAACTACTCTCGACATTTCGATCGTCGGAATGCCGGAGAGCCGCCATACTGTCTCCTGGACTACTTCCCGGATGATTTTCTTCTGGTAATTGATGAGAGCCACCAGACTCTTCCACAGATACACGGAATGCACAATGGAGATCGATCGAGGAAGAAAAGCCTTGTAGATTACGGCTTCCGCCTCCCAAGCGCCTACGATAACCGTCCGCTTCGATTTGAGGAGTTCGAGCGGTATATGAAGAACGTGATCTTCGTTTCGGCGACGCCCGGCGACTTTGAGATGGAGCATTCAGCCCGGGTTGTTGAGCAGGTCATCCGCCCCACAGGGCTTCTGGACCCAATTGTGGAAGTCCGGCCTATCGACGGCCAGGTAAGAGATGTTATGCAGGAGATAGAGCAAGTCATCGCCAGAGGGGACCGTTCCCTGGTGACTACGCTTACCAAGAGGCTTGCAGAGGAGCTGACCGATTATCTTGCGCAGAATGGCATCAAGGCTCGTTACCTGCACTCCGATATCGATACGTTGGAGCGAACTGAGATTATCCGTGAGCTTCGACTTGGAAAGTTCGATGTGCTTGTAGGCATAAACCTGCTGCGTGAGGGGCTGGATATCCCAGAGGTCGGCTTCATAGGCATACTGGATGCAGACAAAGAGGGCTTTCTCCGGGATGAAAAGAGCCTGATCCAGACGATAGGCAGAGCCTCAAGAAATGCAAACTCCAAGGTCGTTCTCTATGCCGATAATATAACCGGTTCCATCAAGGAGGCAATGCAGAAGACCGAGAGAAGGCGGGCTTTGCAGATGGCATATAATCAGGAGCATGGGATTGTTCCCAAAACGATTAAGAAACCGATACGGGAAAAGGTCGTGGAGATTACCGACACCAGGCATATCCCTCCGTCCGATATACCGAATGTAATCATCGAGCTGGAGGCCGAGATGAAGGAGGCTGCCGAGCGGCTGGAGTTTGAGCGTGCGATTCAGCTCAGGGATACTATCAGGAAACTGGAGAAGGAAATCCATATGGCTTAGGATGTTATAATAGTTGATGTTCAAACATCCTTGAATGATCCAGCCGGATTACGGGGATCAAGCGTTCTCGATATCAATATATTTTTGGCTCAGGGTTTGAAACTTCTATGCATCTTAGGCCATGTCGGTGCATATTCCAATAAATACAAGTCTTTGGCAGTGTTGCACAAATCTCTAGATATTTTCCTGAAACCTTTGATATGATTAGTGGATTTTTGGTGTATTTCTCTAGGGTCTCCACAGCTTCGTTTCCATCCACATACTTGGCTTTCCCAGCATCGACCATACCCTCTGCCAACTCATCCAAAAATACAGCCTCTGTATATTCTGAATCTTTATATACTTCTCTGCATACGCGCTCTCCGACTGCACATTTGCTCGACTTCTGGATTAACCCAGAAGCAGTTTCTTTATCAATGAGCTTTGGTTCAAAAGCTAACGTTTTTGTTACGACCTTTCCCCCAACCATGTCACCTATAATCGGAATTCTTAAAAGTGCAAGGCAGATTGTAGCCTTCTTATAATTCTCAATTATCTTTCCTGTTGTATAATCATGGATGTCCGCCATAAATGATACCACTATCTTCAACCCGGAATGCCAGGTGAGATCCTTTGTCCAAGTTACTCAGGCGTTAACGTACAAAGTTTATTTTTTTAATCAATTGCCTTTGCCGGAAGTTATCCTATACCACAAGCTGCGTGGTGCTCAGTAGTTTGGCTTGTAAAAAATATAAAGATCAATAAGTGCTTATCTCACCTTTGAAGATCATCTGCTGGATCTTGGGAATATTAGCCAGCCAATCATCCATCATCTGAGTCGCCTGTGCCTCAATGCTGGCGAAATCGGCGCCGTTCTTCGGCACCACCTGTACGCTTGCGATATGCGGCTCATCGATGGGTTTGCCTATCTGCGAAAGGATCTTGATATAGATCTCATCTATGCCCTTGATCTCTTCGGCGATCTGCCTGGCTGCAACCATTGATAAGAGATTGTAGAGCTTGCCTACGTGATTTATTGGATTCTTGCCGCAGGTTGCCTCAAGGCTCATCGGCCTGTTGGGAGTTATCAGACCGTTCGCTCTATTTCCTCGGCCCACAGCACCGTCATCTCCCATCTCAGCCGATGTGCCTGTGACAGTGGTATATACAGATCCGCTCTCAATGTTATCGGCCACGTTCATCTGAGCCTGGACTTTGCGAGATGTGAATTGTTTTGCATAATTTGTTATATGCTCCACAATATCCATCTTCAAATCCGCATAAGCCTTCAGATCTGCCACGTATTTATCGACAGTTGCACAGGCAATGGTGAGATTGATTATGTCGCCCTCCCTCATTCCCATTACCTTGATATCTTCGCCTATGGCAGGCATGCTCGTCTTCATCCTCATAAGCTCTCTTTCGGTGTTGTAGACGATATTCTCCGTCTCAGAAAGCGGAGCATAACCCACACCGAAAGATGTATCATTCGCGCTGGGGATCTTTCGTCCGAAGACATCGCGAAGATCCGAGGAACCCATTCCGATTCTGGCATCGAGGATTACCTGGTTGTTGATATCCAAGTTGGATAATGATTCATGCAGAAGACTCCTGGCGGCTTTGATGGCAATTGTATCCACTGGAATCTCCTCTTCCTTGAAAACCCTCGTCGCCCTGCCGGTGAGGAGAATATAAATCGGGCAAATGACTTCTCCTCCGCCAAATTCCGGATTGGACCTTCCTGCCACTATCTGAGTTTTATCAGTATTGTGATGCAGCACCGCTCCAAACCTATCAAGGTACTCCTGGCAGAGAGCCCGGCTGATCGATTCCGCCAGCCCATCGGCCACGCTGTCGGGGTGTCCAATCCCTTTGCGCTCTACTAGCTCTATCTCCTGCTGCTCTATCGGTCTTTGATTGAGACGCTCGACCTTGATATTTCTCTTCATGACCAATCCTCGATGATGATCTTGATAACGGCTTAAGGAGAAATCCAATTACATATTAATGCTTTGCGTCTTCTTTAGATCCTTGAAGCAGGTATTGTTTATGGTATTGTTTATCCGAAAAGATTAAAAAGGGCGCAAACGGTAAATCCGTCCCGGTGAAATAATAATAACATGAGACTTATTTACGTCGCAGGAAAAGGCGGAGTAGGGAAAAGCGTTACTTCAGCATCAACAGGATTATGGACATCCACACATGGACAGGAAACACTTGCCTTCTCAATGGATCCTGCACATTCTCTATCAGATATTTTCGATATGGATATAGGTGCCCAGCCAAGAAAAATCAGCGAGCACCTTTATGGATATGAACCAGACCTCAGGGATGAGTCCAAGGCTTTCTATAAAAAGTATAAGAGCATGCTCACTGCGCTCTTCGGCCTCTTTGAGATGGAGGTAAGGCCTGAGGATTTCGGAAATATGCCAGGAGTGAACGAGCTCATATTCATGGATAAGTTGAACGATATATATGTGGACGGAAAATACGATATCGTTGTGCTCGATTCCGCTCCGACGGCAATGGTCATGCCGCTTCTTCAGCTGCCTTCGGTTACTACTGGCTTCGTCGCAAGGATGCTTGGTGTAAAGAACAGATGGATGGGTTTCCTTAATATGGTTGAGGCCGGATTTGGAGATGCCGTCCTGACTGAGATCAGGAGCATGAGGGTCAAGGCGGATAGAATGAGAGGTGCCCTGCTCGATCCAAAAGTGGCCACTGTTACTGCTGTAACGATTCCAGAGAAGGCAGCTGTAATGGAAACCCAGAGGCTAATAGATACTGTAGAATCTCACGGAGTACATGTCGACTCCATTGTCATCAACCACGTTATGATGGATTGCGACTGCGATTACTGTAAACGCAGACTGAGCTCGCAGACCGCTTACATCGATTCCATAAAGAACAAATATTGCGATAAACGGATTGCTGTACTGCCGGACTACGGCGGAGAGGTAAAAGGAAGTTCGCTGAGTCAGGTCGCTGAAGATCTATATGGAAAAGGGCAATTGGTTATTTGAATGGGCGCTTAGTTCCCTATAATCCTTTTATTGTTTTTAACCACTTGGTAGTCTACCGCAATTGAGTTGATCTAATCTTTCACGATTATATCAATAAAAAAATTAGTATAATTATCAGAGCCCTCAGCCATTCATCATATAATACTAAAGATAATTTTTGGTATTTGAAATAGGTTCATAGATCATGTATTACTTTCAGCCTGAGCTTGGAAAAGTCCTCTTTGATCTCCACTAGGAAGCCCATTCCCGAGAAGATCTCCTCCAGCTCCAGCCGAACGAATTTTTTAGCAAGATCCGATCCGAAGATTAAAGTGAACTCATTCTTTGATGTCTTGCTTAGCTGGAAGAGGTTGCAGATCTCCAGGCGCTTGAGGATGCTCTCTGCATTATAGAGCTTATGCTTAAACTGCTCCGCATGAGCCTGGCTGACCTCTTTGTGCATATCCCAGAATTTTTGCTTGTCCGGGTGCGTCTCAATAAAGCTAAGGAATAAAATCCAGTGATCGATATCAAGGATTATATGCTCTCCTGCAGACAGCATCTCTGCATGTGTATAGACCTTCTTGTCCTCAGCGAAGTCGAAGAGCGACTTATGCTTGCCAAAAAACTTCAGCGACTCACGCATAAGCTCGCTCTGAGACATGCCCAGATCTTCCTTCATCTTCTTAAATAGGCTAGCAGTCTCTTCATCGAGTGCGATGGTGATCCTTTCAGGCGACTTCATCTAGTCCTCATAGGCTCTTTTGAATTTTCATCTTTTACGCTTTTGCTATATTATCTTTTTCTGACATCAACTATTTAGGCCGAAGCCGGAAAGCATCTTCCGTCAAATCTCAGCCAAATATAGACCAAGCGGGATCAATACAATGGGACCGATATTGTTATATTCAAATTGTCCAAATGGCCATACCATGGACTCGTGGATGAAAGATGAAAAGAGGTATAGCGAAAAAGACAGGCAGAAGCTTGAGAAGGGATCGGGCTGTGTCAAGGCATGGACGCTGACCTGCAACTGGCTCTACAGATTCCTGCGCTGGTAGCTCGCCGACCAATATCAATAGCTGTTAGCACCATTATCGCAAAAGCTACCCTGCATTGATGCCCTTGAGAAAGCCTTTAAATTTTTGCGCAGCCTTTGTGCTCTTTTTATGAGCATATTTACTGTATGCTCTCGATCCCTGCCGATAGCCAGGATAGACGCAACAGGATCCTCCTTTTTTATAATCGATCCAATCCTTGGAATATCGGTTATCCAGGCTGAGCTCAGATCACCATCGATCCTCAATTCATCTTCGGCATAGATTATTGCTCTTCCTGCAACCTTTTCTGGATTTGGATACTCGGGGAGAATGCCGTCGAAGGATTCCAGGTGCGCGCAAAATACATTGATGCCCGTGGAAAGCTCAACGGTATCGATGCTGCCCTGAAAACGCGGATTTACCTCAACAACAACGGGACCCTTCTCAGTCAGCAGAAAATCGATGCCGTTGCTTCCAACCAGCCCGAGCTCAGATGTGATATCTTCAGCTATCTCCGTGATCCCTTGTGATGGCGCCGCCAGTGGCGTGATGTTTCCGCTGTACCTAAAGCCGCGTGCTCCTGTCCAACCAGCGCCTATGAGCTGCTCATTCACGGCAATTGCCCGTCCAACGTGACCGTTTCCAATCGTGGAAACGCTAGCAGGCAGACCTTCCACAAACTCCTGGATGATTACACCGCCTCCAGGCAATAGGTCATTCTTATTTTTAACAAGCTCACAGCCTACGCCACCGGCACTTTTGCGAGGCTTTACGATTGCAGGAAAGACTATGCCATCAGCCGATGTTTGCGTTTTTATATGCGGAAATCCTTTGCTCTCAAGCCACTGAGCCAACCACAGCTTATCGGAAACTTGAGCAATCTTTTCAGGGGGGTTGTTCAAGACGCGAGCATTCTTTACCCTTGCTTCCTCAATCCCTGGGCCCAGAATAACTGCGTCAGGAGAGAACCTATCGATATGCTCCTGAAGATTTTGCACTACATCTTCTTCCGGGAGCAGAATCGTCTGTGATGCACACCGCTCTAGGTCCAGATCACAGTAGCAGTCAGCGGCAATAACTGAAAAGCCTGCTTTGACTGCCGAACTGGCGATATGCCTGACGCTGATGCCTGCTATTAATATCATCATAGATGCCTGCTATTAATATCATCATAATATCATATGTCTCTATTAATCCAATGTTTTGGATTTGATAAATTTAGATTGCATTTTTTGGATTATCCCGCCTCAGATGATCCTCCAGACTCTGCTCTCTTGAACACATTTTATATGCCGTAATGGATTGGAGAGCAGAAGATCCCGTACCGGTCTTCCTTCATTGTTCCCCCTGGCACTGCAATGACCTTCGTATATCAGATTTATAAGGATTATGCGCGGTGAACGAAAACCTTGTACATAACCTCAAACCTGTAGCCATGGCTTCTATTTCTTCAGCATGATCTGCTACCTTTATCAGCCAGTTCAGAACAGTCTTTTCCTTGACCCCTTTTACTCGATGAATAGTCGTATTTTAGGGCGATAAGGAATGTTGTTTAACAAGCAATAAAGGGGAGGGCTCCGCTTTCATCCCGCCGTGAAGGACGGGGACCTCTCGCTCCGTCCTCTCCACTCCTGTGAGTTAAAGCAGGTGCAATCAAAAACGCCCTTTGCACTCTTACCATAGCTAGTCCTATCATAGTATGGCATGCTGTCCCAACCGCCTGAACAGCACGACAGCCATCCATCCTCTTTTTCCTTCTCCTCTGAGCCTGAATGCAGAGTCATATTCTTCACAAGATGGAATGTCCCCACATAGTCCTCATCCAATTTGATCAATGGCTTGCTCCATACTTTCATTGCATAGCCGAAGGACTGTCCCTCTTCCTCAAGATCGGCATCTTCGGGCACTTCATCTACAGGGATTCCTGCCAGCTGAATAGCTCCAAAATGCGCCCGGCCATCGATTAAGTTCTCATCAATATTCATTATGCAATCCGCTGTGTCTGATTGGATTATTGATTGAGCATCCAGCGCCTCTTTAAGCCCATGAGCTCCATTGATCCTATGGCTTAGAGAACTCAAACTGTTGCGGTTCTTTATCCAATCCTCTTCACTTAGCAGAGAATTGAAAGTTATAGGATTAAGAGCATAATAGCTTGAACCTATGACCATGGCTATAGGGCTGTAGGTTTCATCACTATCTTCCTTCATCTGGACAATGCCGGTTGATTCTTCTTCGGTATCAATAACTTCGCCGTCTTCATCGTATGCGCCATTTTCCCAGGTCTTATTACTGTATGAGCTTTCTGCATGCATTATCGAATCTATATCTATCCTGCCGCTTCCATGAGCCCTGTTCTTGCCCTCAGCGCCGTTGAACAGGCGTCCTTCAGTGCCGAGAACGTCGGGCATCAAGGAATATTTGTAGGTTGCAAAGAAGCCTGTTCCACTCACTCTTTGGTCCAGGTTGAAGATTAAATTTCCTTCTTCCATAGATGTCGGATTATTATATGTAGAATTATCATCGGCGCCTTCTGCAGCTGCCATGCAAGTAATGGCATAGAGAGCCAGCAGCGCGAAAATGGCTTTTCTCAGATCTTTCCCTCCTCTCATGTCGTATATGATCGTACGACTTATTTGTTCCACTATTTTAAGATTTCTTCTAAATTTTGAAGATATTGATACTCATTGCGTACAAGTCTATAATTTTGTAATAAAAAGGATATGGAATAATTATTTGGTGCTTGGGAATTTCCAAGCACCGGAGTGGCTCTCATAGCATACTGATAACGCTGTACTTTAGACTTAGAGTTGTGAGCAAATACCTGCCCAATTGCAGATAGAGGAGGCCACATTCAGATAATTCCTCGCTCACAGCAAAAGCATTATCTTACTTAGTAATAAACATTTTGGTTAGCGTGCTACGAACATTTGCCGGAATGTATCAGATTTGCTTTTTGGAAGAGATTACCTTTTTAGTAGCAAGAATAGTCAATGAATGCTATTCATTTCTGCTAATATTCATACTTACTATTATTAAATTAGATTATTTTCTAAAATATCACTTATATTTAGCAAAAAAATACATAAAGCTCTTACTTTGTATGCCCATCAGATATCCTTTTATAATTAAACAATACCTCAATATCCTGGTGAAATAATGCATATTCCAGATGGCTATCTAGGGCCACAGACCTTCATTGCGTTTTGGATCATCATGATCCCAATCTGGTATTACGCCGGAAAGAAACTGAGCAGGGAGCTGAAGTCCAAGCAGGTTCCTCTGCTTGCGCTCTCTGCAGCTTTCTCCTTCGTGATTATGATGTTTAATATGCCGATTCCCGGAGGCAGCACGGGACACGCTGTGGGTGGCGCCATAATTGGCATCGTTCTCGGACCTTGGGCTGCAATTATAGCCATATCCGTCGCTCTGGTGCTCCAAGCGTTTGTATTCGGGGACGGAGGAATTACGGCCATAGCCGCTAACTGCTTCAATATGGCTGTAGTGATTCCATTTATCGGTTATTATACATATAAACTTATCAGCAGTTATACAGATATAGCCTCATCAAGACGGGTAATTGCCTCTGCTATAGCAGGCTGGCTATCACTCACCATCGCAGCTGCTTGTGTTGGCTTTGAGTTCGGAATACAGCCCATCTTAAATCACACCGCGGAAGGAGTCCCGCTCTACATGCCATACCCTCTGACCATAACTGTGCCGGCCATGGTGCTGGAGCACGCTTTAGGATTCAGTATACTTGAAGCGCTAGTTACGGCGCTCATCTTCGCCTACATCCAGAGAACGGATGCTTCCATCCTGTATGGAGAAAAGTCCAGTTCAAAGACAAAAATGCCCAATATGGCAACAGCAACATAAGGTGATGATATGGATAAGTTGATGCGAAATTTCGCTATTGGCCTGATACTGTTGATAATTCTGGCACCGCTGGGATTATTGGCCGTAGGCGAGACTTTCGGCGAGTGGGGATCTGAAGAACTTAAGGAGAAGCTCGGCTATGTGCCACAAGGCTTTGAAAAGATCTCATCTCTTTGGACTGCACCCTTGCCGGATTATGCATTCCCTGGTGGCGAGAATAGCGAATCGATGACCATGTCCGCAGCGGCCTACATTCTCTCAGCAGTGATTGGCGTCGTAGTGGGCGGCGGCATACTGTACCTTGTTGGCAAACGGATCGTCAAAGACTAGCATCAATTTTACTGAAATATTTTTTGATTTTCATCCAACTTCGAAACTTCTGCCAGCTCTCTGGCGGGATGCAGCGGCGCCTGCTTATGGGCCGGGCAATGATCACCAACCCGCCTGTACTCTACCTGGATAAACCGATCACTGGTCTAGATCCATAGAACAGACATGCACTATGGGACTATCGCTGAATATGTATCCACAGCCGGTCCGAATGCTAATTGAAGTGATTCCTCTTACCCAGGCTGTTGACGGATTGAGAACTATAGTGGGATTGTTCAGGCCTTATCTGCCTTAAACAAAGCCCGCCGTTATGCCCTGGTAGGCCAATCAATCCAGAGAGCATCGCTTCCTAAGATAAAACTGTACTCGCCCTCAATAAATTTAGATGGCCAGTAGCATAAATAATTAGAGCTCTTTTCCAAGAGAGGTTGTTGTGAGCTTGACGTGCTTTACGCCCTTCAAGGCCATCATCTTCTC
>JBHGAU010000033.1:0-28589 GCA_041946675.1 Methanotrichaceae archaeon
TGCGCCCTGCGAAGGCATAGATTGCTAGATCTTGAACTAGCAATCAATTCTTTTTTTATGATCGAAAGGTTTTTTATTCCGAAGCCCTTTCAACATCGGGAATGAAAGAGGAAACTAAGGTAGTGGAAAACAAGCTGCAACAGATCAAGGATAAGCTTGACCTTGATGAGATCGGCGACATGGATTTGGCTGTCCCATCCATGAATGTGCACGAGTATATCAGAGTTCTGAAACTTGCCAGGAAGCCGTCCAGAGAAGAGTTTACAATGATCGCAAAGATCTCAATGGCAGGCATCGGCATCATCGGCCTGATAGGCTTTACATTATATGCTCTGCTGACTGAGCTTCCAAAATCGCTCTAAAATATTTGCTCTTTTTCAGAGCTTACTTCAGTTTTTGATTCGGTTTATCTGGCCTACTCTCGAGGTTTCCTCTGCTTACTTTATTAGCCTTATTCAGGGCTCTCAGGGTGGCCCCAAATTCCGACTCAACTATGGAGCTCACGCCCATAGTCTTCGGATGGAGATCAATCTCAACAATTACATGATGATGTCCCGCATCGCGCATAGGCCTGACCTGCCTCGGACCGTTGGTGACAGAGAATATCTCCATACCCGATAGAGCCTCAGAAGGAATTGCATGCGGCACCCCTGAGAGCACTACAAAGTCGTAGGGTCCGTGCTCCGATATGAAACGCTTTACTGCATCGCCTGCTATTGGGTATTCATCAAGGCCGCCTATCAATTCCAGCTTAACGCCTCTGTTCTTAAGATCCCTTGCAATATTGCTCGCATCCCTTCTAACTTTGGAGAGTCCAACAGTCGCGTCTAAGTTGGCAAGAGTATCAATAGTGCCACCGGATACCTCGGAGACGGCTGATGTGATATCGGCGAACATATACGCGGTCTCCTTTTTGGCATTCAGAATATTCAAGCCCCGTTTCCCCTGCTTTATCAGGCTCAACAATCTTGACGCAGCCTCAAATTTCAGGTCCCCGCGTTCCGGAGGCAGATACTCTCCGGATGCTGCTCCATAAAGCCTCTCGACCTCTGTCGCCTTCTCAAGAAGCACCTTTTGCCGCTCGAACTCGGCTTCATCGATTATTCCCTCATCCCTGGCAGCTTCAAGGGTGATGATTACACCACGCGTATTATCGCGATAGCCGGCATGCACCTCTACCTCCAGTACAGGTATATCAAGGCCCGCATCAAGAACGGCCTGGTGAAGATCCTCTCCGATAATCATGCTGCTGCATGTTCCTGAGACTGCAATGAGCTTCGGATTGAAGAGCTCCTTTGCCCTTTTAAGGAGCCTTGCAAGGGACTCCTGGCCTCCAAAAACGAATCCGGCTTCATCCAGAGATGTAGTCAGCACATGTACTCCATCCTCTTCCAGAAGCCGTGCATGCTTGAAGCAGCAGCCGCTCGGCCCATGAAGAATAATTACATCTGCACCCAGGTCACGTAGGGTATAAAGTGCTGCAACTATTGAACTGGGTCTCGGATGCAGCACCTGCGCTCTTTGAACAAAACTTTCCATTATATCACCTAAAACATTTAACACACAGAAGCAGCCTATCCAGCCCAGAGGCAGAAAGGCGCGCCATGCCCTCCCCTGTTTTTAAGTCCTGAGCCGTCTCTGCCCCAAGCTCTTTTGCGTAAGTCTCAAGCCTCCTTCCAACCAGAACCAGAAGATCGATCCTATCCCTATATTTGAAAAGGAGCTCTACCAGGTCTGGAATGTTCATCCCCTCGCATACCGTCTCTGCCTCTTCACCTACGACGAGGCCAATCCTCCCATCAGTCATAAGGTCCAATACATGCTTGATATCAGAGACCTTCAGCCCTGAGTTTGAGCTATCGTAGACTGTAACGCCTGGGGAGCGCGTGACTTTCATCCTGCCGCTTATGCCGTCGAGACCCTCAAGCGCATCGGCGATCTCCTTTATGGAGAAGCCTGCACAATATGCAGCTGCAGATGATGCAGATATGGCAGTCTCATAGCTCTCGAAGTCCAAATCCTCCCCCAATGTCAGACGAGCTTTATCAGATCCGGAACAGATCTCATTTGGCCGGGCCGTAATCTTGCCGCCACTGCCGAAGGAAATGTCTGGAGAGATCTTGGCATCCGTATTTGCCACAATATTGGAGCCGGGCTTTGCCAAAGATACCATCTGCAGCTTGGCTGTGCTTGCCCACCTCGCGCCCCCGGCGATCTTATAATCTCCTGAAAGGCTTGTCAGAATCCCCCAGTCCGCTAGCCCGGTTCCTCCCAAGGATATCTCACATATCAGGGCATCTGCCTCATGAGCATCTGCAGCCTTTACAGCATGAATCACATTTGCAGGAGTTATGCTGAGGCCTGTCTGAAGAATCCTGCTTGATCCATTCGACCACAGCTCCAGCCCGCGTGTTGAATGCGATATCGCTTTCATCTTTGAGGAGATGATGCGGGCAAGCAGAAGTGCAGTCGTTGTCTTGCTATGGGTGCCTGTGACCTCGAATATCTTTAGGCTTTGTCTAATATCATCTCTCAGGAGCTCTCCCACTGCGGCATGGTGAGTAATAATCCTTTTCTGCAGCCGCTTGGCATCTATCAGGGCCGGATTTGCGGGTGAGAGATGCACAGGTGCAACTACAAGATCAAAGCCGGAAACGCTCTGAGCCTGATGGTAGACCTCAAAGGCACATGCATCCATGCCTGATATGCACAACGCTCGCGCTATTGTCGAGGCGCCGTGGATTGTATCGAGCACAGCTACCTTAGCTACCTTAACCTTAGGGCTTCCTCTGCACGTCTGCATGCAAGAAACGCTATACATTCGTCCACGCCAAGAGGCTCGGCGCAGACTACCTCCACATCAGTTCCATTTATCTTCACTACCCCTCTCCTCTCCTGTTCATCAACGCCCAGTTCTCTTGGAATATCCTCACGGGTATGAACCCCATGCGCAAGAAAGAGCGGCAAAGCTACAATCTTCTTCACACTGGTGCCCTCAAAACTCTTCAAGCCCTCTTGGATATTTGGCTGATTCATATTAAGGTATGCTGTTCTCACCGGCCCAATGTGGTTTTTCCTTATCATCTGAGCAAGAGATTCCACGAGATCTCTGTTGTAGGGCAGTGTTGATCCATGCCCAAGCACAAGTAAGCCTATATCCTTCATAGAAACACCGATGTTACCTTTCTCCTCTGTCGTGTTAACGAGGACTGTGAAGCCATAAGTAATAAATCCTTTCCATGAGCTAAATAGGGCAAGAGTACAAGAGCATATGGATAATCTTAAAGGTACAGGTCAAAGCCGGTTATTGATGGCACTTGCGATTTTGCTTATACTCATTATCCTTCGAGCCTCTGCTGAAGAGGTATTACTGGAAACCCAGCAGGCCTTCGACCTGGATAACAATACCACTCTTGTGATAGAGGACACGAACTCTCTGCAAGCGGTAATTTGGCTTAAGCTTTACAGCAGAAACGAGACCGTCAATTCGACAGTGATCCGCCAGGGAGGCCATCTGAGCTATGCCGGAAAGAACATCACGCTTTACAAGATATATTCCGGCAGCAATATCGATCTAGTGGTATTAAAGATAGAAAATGAAATAACAAACTCTTCCAGAGCATTTGACAACGCATTGACTGCGAACAGGACTCCAAGTAGCATCATTAAGCGCTCAGATGAGCAAATTATCGGCCGAAGTGCTTCTCAAATATCGACGGCAGCTCCTGAGGAGTCTCGATCACAAAGACATCCTCCATTCTTCTGAGCTTCATTACATTCTCTGCATCTTCTTTCCGTATCCTGAGCCTCATATCGCTCCCATCAGGGAGCTTTGTTGTAATGGTGCCTTCCTTATAATCGCATGGCATTATATAAATGGGAACAAAGGCCTTCTGTGCCATGATAGCAGCATTTGAAAGGAGCGAATCTGCAAGCCCTAAGGATATCTTGGCAACTGTGTTCGAAGTAGTAGGCGCGAGCAGCAGCAACTCATATCTTTTTACTTGGAGCTGGCCTGCAAGGAACGGCGAATTGGCATTGATCTCAACCCAAACCTTATCAAAGCTCTTTTCCAGATCATTGAAGAGCTTATAGTACTTTATTACCTGATCGCCGGCCTTCGAAACGTAGACGCGAACATCAACGATATCCTCATACTGCTTCTGAAGTTCCTTCATCATCTCCACTGTTTCAACAATTCTATCTCCGCTGCCTGTTATCCCCCAGGCTATCTTTCTGCGCGCTCCTTGCTTAGCCATAATTCAAAGTTCCTCCCCACAGGATAACTATCTTTCCATCTTATTATTCAGTTCAAGCATCTCTGCAAATCTCTTAACGGTCTTTCTCAGGCTCCTCAATCCTTCCTCATCTTTTTGAACTCCTTCAAGAGTATCTCTGGACCAAAATGTCGCGCCCAGATTTGCGCCGAAAAAGCCGCCGCTAACAGGTATTATGCCGTTTAGAATATAAAATGTATGTATTTGCTGTATTGCAATCTCTTGGCCGCCCATACGGTCGCCGCCCACGCTTATGGCCATGCCGATCTTATGCTTCAGCGCCTTTGGATCTGCGGCGAGGAGGGCTCTTGTCCTATCTATGATGATCTTCGTCTGGGCGCTGAGAGTGCCGTTGTAAACAGGCGTGGCTATCACAAAACCCAACGCATCCTTCATCAGAGGATAAAGCTGATGCATATCGTCTTTTATGACGCATTCAGCATTCTTGAGACAGTAATCGCAGTGCCTGCATGGGCCGAGATTCTTGCCGTGCGCAGAGAACAGCATGGTCTCGATGCCCTTTGATTCAAGCATCTTCAATGCCTCCCCCACAACATATTCGGTGGCTTGCTTCCGAGGGCTGCCGGATATTCCAAGTATCATGATAATAAGAACAATCCTAAGATATTTCAGGTTTGCCAACTATTCAAAATCATTATCATCCGCCATATATGACATAGAATCCTGCTAAAACAGCATGGCCTGCAGAAAATCACAATGCTGCATAACGAGGAGGGAGGCAAAAGTCAGGAGGTAGAGACAGGCTATTGCATTTATCGACTTTTGCCTTATACTGTTTAAGTCAATCGCCGATATATAAAGCTGGCGCACATACACTGAATAAGGCGTGATTTCAGCAGGAAGTTGATGGGGTAAAGTTAGATCCCAGAAGGACCTTTACTCCCATGGCATCCTGTACGCCGCTTGCATCAGAGGAACATATGGCGCCACCAGTTGCGATATATCTCTTCACATATCCCCAACCAACAGCAATCTCTCCCGGCAATTTAATGCATTTCGGAAGATGATGTTGCTCTCTATCCCTGGCTATTCGGCATCCTCCACCAGTCTCCTTCCTGCCTGCACATCTGATGTTGCAAGTAGCCGCAGTTTTAAGAAGCACCTTTCCAACATTGATGGTGACTGGCGGTTCCAATACGCTCCGGGAATACACCGCAACGGCCATGGCAAAGAAGGATAGGTTCTCTATTGTTCCCAGAGACCACCTCTGCGATAAATAATTCATAACCTTTGGCTTGATCTCGGCCCTGGCTTGCTCCACAAGGGCGCGATAGCCTTTGGCAGTGGGCATTAGCAGCACCTGGTCGAATTCAAAGGCCTTCATTGTAGCCCTCTGATCTACCAATTGAACAAGCATACGACCGTACCTTTCGGTGTAGTCCTCCATATTTGCCCCCTCAATCTGTCAAATATTAGCCACTACCAGCTCTTATGAAGATTATAACCTTTTTGCATGGGAGTTCTTCTCATGCACATATATGGCGCCCTCTTCAGGCCTGATCTTTGATCCAAATCTTTCTGCATACACCTTTGTGAACTCCGCGCCCATGAGGAGGATCTGTGCCGAGTAATAGACCCAGATCATAAGTATCACCATTGAGCCTGCGGCGCCATAAGCAGATCCTTCAGCGCTATGGCCGAGATAGATCCCTATCAAAAACTTGCCCACAATGAATAGAAGGGCGGTGACTGCAGCCCCAATCCAGACATCACTCCAGGCTATCCGGGCATCTGGCACAACCTTGTAGATAATTGCAAAAAGGAATGTGGTGGCGATGAAGGAGATGATGAAATTAACAGATATAAGAAAGATCTCGTTCTTTGGCAGAAGCGCGTCTATGAAAGTCCCAAAGGCCGATAACGCAGCACTGACCACCAGAGATACCAGCAGCAGAAACCCTATGCCCGTTATCATGCTCAGAGAGAAGAAATATTCCCTGACAGTGCCAAAGATGCCATTATCGGGTACCGGCATTACATCCCATATATCGTTTAATGAATCCTTAAGCTGGATCAATACTTCAGCGGCTCCATAAAGAAGGACTATGATGCTGGTGACCTCAAATAAAGTGCTATGACCGGGCATGGCAGCATGCTCCATAACCATCTCTATGGCTTCTGCACCATCTCTGCCAACCAGGCTGTGGATGGTGGTTACAATCTCTTCTCGGACAGCCATCTCGCCAAAGGCAAAACCTGCAATGGCTGTTACTATGACCAGGACTGGTGCAAGAGATAATATAGTATAGAACGCCAGAGCTGCGGCTAGCCTGGATGCCTTATCATCGCTCCAATCCTGATAGATCTTAGTCAGCATCTTCCACAGGGTTTTAGGGCTCATCCATCTGGGGAAGGCTGAAAATCATAAATACTTTTTCAAAGTTGGTTCATGATTTGCAGCCTTTATAAGTATGGATGCCAATAATGAATTGAGCAAAGTCATTCAGAATCTCGGAGGGAATTCCATGAGAACTTACAGGACTTACTTAATGCTAAGCAAGAATAAGGAATAGCTATGAAGGGAAGTTGGAGACACTTTCGAGATAGATCGCGGTGCCCCCGCGTAAAAAAATCAGGCGGCAACAAAGCCGGAACGGCGTAAAAGGCGATATGTTGAGCCGGGAGGTGAATAAATCGTATATTTTATTTCAGGTGCTCTCCAATATGCCGATAATATCATCTTCTGGCAAATCTTCCCAATAATGCCAATAGAATTTTTACCATTAAAACCAGTTTTATGATCTTTTTTATAAATCCAAACATGCTCCAGTTCACCTATTACGATTATCAGTGCTAACATATAAAAACCTTTGCATATGATATATTGCTTTAGCGGGATTATATCCCAAGCAGAACAGAGCTTGCTTCTTCCAGGCATTTATTGCCACAGCCTGGGCAAAATGGCTAAAGAGAGCTCTTCCTCGATATACAAAACGTTAAGGAGTGGACTCCAAAGGAAATCGAGCAGTTATTTTATGGGTTTCTCTGCCCGAGCTTGAGCCCTTTGTCTTCTCGCTGCTTGTTTCTCTTGCTTCTTATTCACCCTTGGCGTATTTTCAGTTTCTCTCTTGAAGAGGTTGATCAAGATCGATTCCTTCCGTTATCTAACGATTAATAAGTTATAATAGCATTACATGTATTTAGTTTATTCCCTCAGCTGTCAGGTATCCCTGCAATACATGACTAAAGTCATCTCTCTTAATCTTGGGTTATCGATATGGCCTCCATTAGAGTGATGAAACTCTTCAGGCCAACATCAATACCTATTGATAACCCTGTCTTTGGAAGAGTTTCATCAGGTTCAACTTCGACCAGGAAGGAGACAAAACTCGAATGCGATATGGCGATCTGGACCAGGGGCATAAAGCTCTGCGAATTCATTCAACAAGGCCGATGCATGCCTTAAAATACGGGATAGATAAATCTTTTATAAATAAATTCGAATGAAATATGTGGCTGCCTTACCTGGCAGCCTTGGCTACACGCTCTACGCTGTCTTTATGGTTTATAGCATAGCTCTTGACATCATAGTTTGCAGCGGCTATGATCTCATCTGCCAGTGCAGCCTCAACGGACTTGGTCTTCTTGAAAGATGCCTCTCGAGCGCCTTTTGTTATGAACATGAGCGCAGTATCCACACGCCTCTGAGGTGCCGTATCGACTGCCTTGGGCACTGTTATGCCGCCGTACTTCAGTCTGACGACCTCCTCACGTGGTCCTGCATTGGCAATGGCCTTTGCAAGGACAGATAATGGGTTCTCCTTGGTCCTCTTATTGATTATATCGAAGGACTTCTCAACTATGCCATATGCCTTTATCTTCTTGCCCGTATTCCTATCCTTTCTCATCATCTTGTTAACCAGGCGTTCGACCACGTGCTGCTCTGATTTCTTGAACTGCTGCTTCGCATGTCTTCCGCTTGAATGCATGACGGCCTTGGGGGCAAGGCTCATGTATGCTTTTATGCTTGGGTCCTCGACCTCGATCTCACTCGGGTCCCACTTGCCGAATACCTTCATCCTCTGATCACCTCACCGGCTTCTCCTTCCTTCCCCGCACAAGCTCGTCCAGAGAAACATTATTTACAGCAATTACCTTGAACCTGACTCCAGGGATATCTCCCATGGACCTGCCCATCCGTCCGCCAATGCGATCGATTGTGACCTCATCGTGCTCATCTATGAACCCGATGGCTCCATCGCCTGGGCAGAATGCAGTGACCTGTCTGCCATTTTTGATAAGCTGAACCCTGACGGCCTTCCTTATTGCTGAGTTAGGCTGTTTGCATTCTATTCCAACCTTCTCGAGGACTATTCCCCTTCCCATGGGCGCGCCTCCCAGTGGGTCGGCCTTGATTCTGCTTCCTGACACTCTTCGGATGAACTTGGGATAGCTCCATCTCAGCGTCTTCCTATCACTCTCCAGCTTCCTGGCTGCATAAATTCCCTTTCCCATTCATTTCACCTTAATTAATCACGAAACTCTATTGAATTATGATGTCATCTACGCCATGATGCCTCTGTGCGAGCATCTTGGCTTTTAGTATGTTCTTGCCATCTCTTCCAATGGCAATGCCCTTATCCTTGTTTGCTACTTCTACATAAGCCAATCGCTTATTATTCTTGTTCACAACCATGACATTTTTTATCGATGCAGGCTGGAAGAGGTTCTCCAGAAACTCGTTAACGTTATCGCTATACTCTACAATCTCTATCTGCTTGCCAATCGATTTCTTCACGCGGTTGATGTTAGAGCCCTTTCTGCCAATGGCCGCGCCCATATCTCCCTTTTTGATGACGAAGATTATTCGATCGTTGTCGGCATCAACAACGCAATCCCTGGCTATGCCGCCTGTCAGGCTCTCAAATAAAGCGATATATCTGATACCTTCTGATGTGAGCTTGAACTCACTCATGTTTTAACACCCCTGATCTACCGTAGCAGTGCCATTATCTCTGAGTCCCCAGGCTCAATGATTGCCAGGGTGGCTACGGAGAAGGGTTTTCCGCAGGCAGATCCAAGATCCTTGCCCATACCCTGATAGCCGTATATTGGAATATCCATGGAATCAAGTTGCTCGCGTACACCTTGGGGGCAATCGACTGCATATATGATGAGCTTTGCCTGTCCGCTTTGGCCGGTCTCGATAGTCCTATTCGATCCAAGCACAACTTTTCCTGTTCTGATTGAGCTTCTAAGTGCTCTATCCACGTTTATCATTGTACTACCTCGCTTCTTCTGCTTGCCACTAGCTTCACATCTCCTGTGCCAAGCTGTATTGGCTGTCCTACTATGACGTTTTCAGTTACGCCTTTGAGGTCATCAATGTCGCCACGTACTGCAGCATCCAGAATGTGGTTGACAGTGACCTCGAAGGCTGCCCGCGCCAGCACGGAGGCCTTCTCCCCTGATACTCCATGCCGTCCTATCTGCTTGACATCCCCATCGACGGTCATTATATCCGCTACAAGCATGATATGTCTCACATCAACAGATAGACCCTGTTCACGCAAGGTATCTGTTGCTTCGTTAATGATTGCGTTCCTTGCAGCTTCGATACCCAGAACCTCGCCTATCTCGTTTATATTGTTTGTCTTTGTCCTGGTCGGGTCCACACCCTCGAACTGCGTGACCTTCTTGAGGGACGATCCTTCTGTATAAAGAACATATTCATCGCCCTCCTTACGGATGACGACGCGCTTTATGCCCTCTATTCCCTTTAGTGAAATCTTTTTAATCTTCTCTACAAGCTGCAAAAGCTCACGATACGATGGCTCTTCAGGGCTCATCTTCAGCATGTTTCCATTCTTATCCACAGCGAGATCCGTCTCTTCCTTGAGGCGTTCTGCCACATCGTCTACTGTAGTCTTGCGCTGCTCCATCGCTGAGGGATTTAGCTCAATTATGACATTCATCTCAGCGAGGTCGGTGGCAATGGACCCCAGATGAAGTATAGATGTGGATTCTATTGCCCAGGCAACCTCTCGAGCCAGATCTCTATCGTGTGCATAAGCGGGCGTGAGCTTTATTGTCATTGTTGGAGTGGATGGTATTTTCCTCGCATCCACTATCTCTATGAGCCTCGGAAGTCCTAAAGTGACGTTGATTTCTGCCACACCCGCATAGTGGAATGTTCTCATGGTCATCTGAGTTCCAGGTTCGCCAATCGATTGAGCTGCAACAACCCCGACTGCCTCGCAAGGCTCCACTTTGGAATGGTTGTAATCTGCGACGACCTGATCCAATATCTCAGCAAGCTGCTCTTCGGTGAGTTCGACGCCATCTAATTCATTACGCAGAGCGAGCGCTATGCTTTCCGGCAGGTCCAGACCAGAAAGCGTTTTCTTAATCTCCTCTTGAGTCAGGCTCATGCTGCCTCCTCCTTGCCGAGAACCTTTTTGATTATCCTCTTGACATTGTCAGTGCTTGCATAGTCTCGCCTGGAGGCATCAACACCATCCTCTCCATACTGGAACTGGACAATCATGCCACGGGTTTCCTGGACTGTTCCATCATATTTGACCTCTAAATCCTGCAGGGCGTTCACAAGCCTGCGCTGGAGATAACCGCTCTGAGACGTCCTGATGGCCGTATCCACGAGTCCTTCTCTTCCGCCTATTGCATGGAAGAAGAATTCGGTAGGCGATAGTCCATCTTTATAGCTCGACTCAACGAATCCATGAGCTTCAGCGCCCAGATCGCCAGTCTTGAAATGCGGAAGGGTTCTGCCAGCATAGCCACGCTTGATGCGTTCGCCACGCACAGATTGCTGGCCCACGCATGCAGCCATCTGAGTCAGGTTGAGCATAGAACCGCGAGCGCCCGAAACCGCCATCACCACTCCGGAGTTATCCAGCCCGAGATATCTGCTTGCGATCTTGCCGGCATTATCTCTGGCCTTACCGAGAGTTTGCATTATCCTCATCTCAAGCGTCTCATCAAGCGTTCGGCCCGGCAGCGGCTCAAGCTCGCCTGCATTGTAGGCCTCTATGAGCTTCTGAACGTTATCACGTGCAGTGCGGGTGGTATCATCGATCTGCTCTGCAGCTTCCTTCGGGATATCTTCATCATCTATTCCGAAGCTGAATCCAGCGTACATTATTCCCCGCAAAGCGAGTAGCGTCATCCTATCGAGGAATTCACTGGCTACGGTTGGACTGAACTCCTTTATGACACGGTCGGTTATCTTGCCTTTGAATGCTCCCACGGCTTCAGCATCGATGGTGCCCTTAAGGAGCTGGCCATCCCTTATCACCACAAATGCATCGTGTTCGCAGTCCTCTGCCTTACAGCTCTCACAGTTCATGCAGAAATCAGCCTTGAAAGTCAGGTTCAGGCCTTTCGGGAGAACAGTGCTGAATACCTGTTTTCCTGTCCAGTAAGGCTGGTCATCTATGAAGCCTTTGGGCTCCGGCAGCTCCGGAATATCGAACTTCTTAAGGAGCTCCATTACACCATTGCGGTCGATTGGCTTCTCGCCGTGGGTCAGCAGGAATGAGCCTGTGACATAATCATGTATTCCGCCGATGATAGGCCCGCCGAACCTTGGAGATAAGATGTTCTCCTGCACTCTCATTAGGATCTCAGCTTCAGCACGCGCCTCTTCAGTCTGGGGAACGTGCAGGTTCATCTCATCGCCATCAAAATCAGCATTGTATGGCGGGCATACGGCAGGGTTAAGCCTGAAGGTCTTGTAAGGCATCACCTTTACGCGATGCGCCATGATCGACATTCGATGAAGCGATGGCTGCCGGTTGAAGAGGACTATATCGCCATCTGCAAGCTGTCGATCAATCCTCCATCCTGTGTCTATCTGCTCGGCCACTTCAGCGGCATTCTTGTCAGTGACCTTAACGCGTCTGCCGTCTGCACGGGTGATATAGTTCACTCCTGGATGCTTATCCGGGCCCCTGAGAACATAGGCTTTCACAACCTCTCTGTTCCTCGCGTTGACGATCATAGGCACAGACAGCTCCATAGCGACATCTAAGGGTACGCCGACCTCATTTATGCTCAAGTTCGGGTCAGGAGAGATGACTGTCCTTGCGCTGAAATTGACTCTTTTACCGGAGAGTGAGCCTCTGAACCTTCCCTCTTTCCCTTTTAATCTTTGAGAGAGCGTCTTAAGCGGTCGGCCGCTTCTGTGGCGTGCAGGAGGCACACCTGATACGGTATTATCCAGAAATGTTGTGACGTGGTACTGCAGGAGCTCCCATAGGTCCTCTATGATCAGCTGAGGCGCGCCAGCCTCACGGTTCTCCTGGAATCTCTGGTTGATGCGTATGATATCCACCAGCTTATGCGTAAGGTCGTCCTCGCTCCTCTGGCCGCTCTCGAGAGTGATGGATGGTCTCATAGTTACTGGCGGAACAGGCAGCACCGTCAAGATCATCCATTCGGGCCTTGCAGTAGCCGGGTTCATGCCCATTACCTGGGTATCATCATCAGGCACCTTTTCGAACCTGTCACGGATATCCGAGGGCGTCAGCTTATGGCCCTCCTCTATGTATGACAGTGGCCTCTCGAACTTGATCTCTTTTTGTTCTGCTCCGCAGTAAGGACAGTTCTTATGCTTCCTGGCCTCGGCAAAGACTTTATTCACAACGTCGTCCGACAGCTGTCCAAGTCTCTCGAGAGTCTGGATCTGCATCAGGTACATCTTCTTTTCATTTTCCTGAAGCATCAGCCTTGAACAATCCCTGCAAATCGCCCTCAGCACTTTTCGTATCAATTTGGCGAAGCCGACGTGAATCACAGGAGCTATGAGGTCAATATGGCCGAAGTGCCCGGGACATTCTCCGGGGCGTCCGCCGCAGGATCTGCACCGAAGACCTGGATCTATGACGCCGAGCCTCGGATCCATCAGCCCCATCTCTATGGGGAATCCATCATCATCATAGGTATCAGCGGTGATGATCTTGACAACGCTCATCTTCCTGAACTCTTGAGGCGAGATGAGACCAAAGCGAATCTTGCCTATTCTCTTGGGGACACTCATGCTTTCACCTATACGGCATCCTCTAATATCAGCCTCGGAGCGACTCCTAATGACTTGATCTCATCAAGCAGGAGCTTGAAGGCATAGCTCATCTCAACAGGATAAATTTCAGTATCCGCTCCGCAGACGGGACAGAAATCTGCGTTCCTTCTTCTATCATGTATTGCTATCATTCCGCAGTTGCTGCAAACAAGTTCTGTAACCTTATCAGATTCGTCAACCAAACGCTCTTTAAGCGCAAGGGCTGCTCCATGGGCTATGAGCACATCTCTTTCCATCTCTCCAAACCGGAGACCGCCTTCTCTGGCACGGCCTTCTGTCGGCTGCCTTGTGAGCACCTGCACTGGACCACGGGATCGGGCATGCATCTTTCCAGTGACCATATGGTAGAGCTTCTGATAGAGGATTACGCCGACAAATAGATCGGCCATGATCTGCTCGCCGGTTGCACCATTGTAGAGTATTTCCCTGCCTGTATGTGAGAAGCCGAACTTGGTCAGGGCTGAACGCAGGTCTGTTTCTGTCTCACCTAAAAACGCAGTGGCATCGATGAACCTTCCCTCCAGAGAGCCGACTTTGCCTCCGATCATCTCTAGAACGTGGCCGACGGTCATCCTTGAAGGAATCGCATGTGGGTTCAGCAGAAGGTCAGGCACGATGCCGCTTTCTGTGAAGGGCATATCCTCCTGTGGAACTATCAGCCCTACTACGCCTTTCTGTCCATGGCGTGAAGCAAACTTATCTCCAAGTTCAGGAACACGTTGATCTCTGGTCTTGACTTTGGCTAAGCGGTTGCCGTTAGATGATTCAGTTAGAATGACCATATCGACTATGCCTTTCTCATTCGACCGCATAGTCACAGAAGTCTCGCGCCTTTGCTGGGGAGTTATTCCGAACTCGCTCGGCTCCTCGAGGAACCTCGGCGGGCTTGTCTTTCCAATAAGAACATCGTTTGGCCCAATGCTCGCGTTTGGATTCACAAGGCCATCGGAGTCCAGTTGCTCATACGACTCAGATCCACGGGCGCCACGTACCTCCACATCGGGTATCTCGAATTTATCCTCCTGGCCGCCGGGATATTTTCTCTCCTCTGCCTCAGATACACGGAAGAAGTGGCTGCGAGCAAGGCCGCGCTCTATCGAGCCTCTATTCATGACAAGGGCATCCTCTATGTTGTATCCCTCATAGGCGAGAACCGCCACGACGAAGTTTTGGCCAGCCGGCCTATCATCGAACCCGACAGCCTTGGCAGTTTTAGTCCTGACGATGGCCCTCTGGGGGTAGTTCAGATAATGGCCTCTTGTATCAGGCCTGAGCTTCATGTTGGCCATGGACATGCCGAGACACTGCTTTATCATGCCTGCGCCCATCGTATTCCTTGGACTGGCATTATGCTCGGGATAGGGAACAAGACCGGTGGCTATTCCGAGGATGAGCGAGGGATCAAGCTCAAGGTGGGTATGCTCTGGGGTTATGTCCTCTTCCCAGATGGCTATGAGACTGTTCTCTTCCTCCTCGGCATCCAGGTATTCAACAAAGCCCTCCCTGATTAGGTCATCAAAGGTCAGATCGCCTCTGGCAATCTTGGCAATATGCTCATCAGTGATGAGTGCATGGCCGTTTTCTACAACTATCAGCGGCCTTCTCGCCCTGCCTGAATCTGTGTTGATCAGGATCTCATTTGTATCGCTGTAATATGCGACATTGACCTGATTGCTGATGCTTCCTGCACGCCTGAGCCTTCTCAGATTCTCAGCCAGCTTCAGCGGCTCAGGGTGATGTCCTACTATCTCGCCATTGACAAATACCCTGGCGCCTTCAGGAATTGCGCCTTCCTCAGCCAAGGTTACCACCTACTGGAACGAGTCCAATGTCTACAAGCATCTTTTTTATGTCCTCATAATCTTCAACGCCCTTGCTCAGCTCTACAGCCTGGGCAAAGTTCTTCACTAGGCCGCAGTTAGGCCCTTCTGGAGTCTCGCTCGGGCATATGCGCCCCCACTGTGTGGCATGAAGATCTCTGGCCTCGAAGTGAGGCTGGGATCTGGATAAGGGCGATATTACGCGTCGGAGATGTGATAGCGTAGCCATGTAATCGGTGCGATCAAGAAGCTGGGATACGCCCGTTCGACCGCCGACCCAGTTGCCTGTGGCTAGAGGATGGATCATTCTCTCAGTCAGGACATCTGCCCTGACAGTTGTTACAACGTTCAGCTCTCTGTTCCTCATGCTCGCCCTCTCGAGCTGATATTTTATGTCGCGCGTGAGTCGGTTGAAGGCAACGCGGAATAGATCCTCCATAAGATCGCCTGAAAGCTTGAGCCTCTTGTTCGAGTAATGGTCCTTATCGTCCTCTCCTCTATGGCCCAGGGCGAGCTCGAAGCATGCTTCGGCCATCCTTCCAAGGAACAGCGCTTTCGCGTATCTATCTGTCTCCTCCACGCCGATATGAGGAAGAAGGTAGCGATCAAGTATATACGCTGCCCTTTTCTTCTGGTACTCCTTGGCCTGGCCAGCTGCCACACGTGTGCCTATCTTCTCCAGCGCCTCCTCTGTTGTGGCAACCTCCGACTCCTCGAGGTTCTCAAGCATGAACTTGATTATTTCGGGGTTATCTGAGACGGCCTTGACCAGATCCATATCAGTTTCCATTCCGAGCGCGCGCAGAAGAGTCACGAAGTTCAATCTTCCGGAAACGGATGGGAATGAAACCTCCAGTATTGAGCGCCTTCCCCGCTCTACAATCACGAGCGAACGGTAGCCCTGCCTCTGGGAAAAGACCTTGGCAACCTCAATGAACTCGTCGTATCTCTGGTTATACTCGACAAGAATCTTGTTCGGTGCCAGATCTTCAAGCGTCATTATCACGCGCTCTGAGCCGTTTACAACAAAATAGCCTCCAGGATCCAGCGGGTCTTCGCCATAGGTGATCATCTCATCCGGAGACATGCCGTATAAGTTGCAGGTCTTCGACATCAGCATGATCGGCAGAGTTCCGATCTCAGCTTCTACAGGCTCCTTCTCATTCTCGCCCTCAACTATTATCATCTCCAGCCTTATGGGAGATGCATAAGTGAGGTTCCTCAGTCGTGCATCGTTTGGATACAATCGCTCTATAGAGCCGTCTGCCTCACGCACAACAGGCTTCTCAACGTGGATTTTGCCAAGCTTTACATAAGTATTCTCGATGTTTGTCTCGATTATGCCGACCTCATCTATAACCTTCTGAAGACCTCTATCTATAAAATCATTGAACGAGTTGATATGATGGTGAACCAGCTTATCTTTGGTAAAGTATGCGTTATAAAGAATATTCCTATCCAGCAAAAGATCACCTTTAATCTATTACCAATCTGTAAAAGATTGATTGGTTTGCAGTCGGACTTCTCCTGATTATCTTGATTATATCTCCTACTTTAGCATTGATTTCCTTGGCAGCAGGGTCGCTCACATGGATCTTCGGCAGCTGAGGTGCCTCTATGCCATATAACTCGAGGACCTTCTCTCCTTCCTCAGGTGTGAGCAGAATATGCTCTGGAACAAGCTCATGATCCTTCACGGCAAATTTGATTGTCAATTTAAGCCACCTCTAAAGAGAAATAACAGCAAGGCTCAAGGTTATACTCGCGAGCGGGCTTGAAGGGATTTGAACCCTCGGCCACCTGGTGTCTTCATACGAAAATTTAAAAGCCAGACGCTCTGCCTAACTGAGCTACAAGCCCCCATCTTGCAAGGATATGCCTTAAGCCTTTTTAACTGCACTATGTGAGAAATAAAATCCTCCCGCATAAAACTTTTTCCCTTGAAGGCTATCAGGTATTCCTGATCAGCCTTGCTATCTCAGCCCCCACCTCCGATGTTGTCGAGCTTCCTCCAAGATCGTAGGTTCTAATTCTTCCTTCAAATAAATTCCTCTCGATGGCCTTCACAACATCATTAGAAGCATCCGGCTGGCCCAGATGATCGAGAAGCATTGCCCCTGCCCAGATGGTTGCTATCGGATTGACCTTGTTCATGCCCTTATACTTTGGTGCGCTGCCGTGAATGGGCTCAAACATGCTGGTTCCCTCCGGGTTCAGGTTTGCGCCCGGCGCAAGACCTAAGCCCCCCTGGATCATGGCGCCGAGGTCTGTTATGATATCGCCGAACATATTCGGCGCTACTACGACATCGAACCACTCGGGATTCTTGACGAACCACATAGTTATGGCATCGACGAAGTTGAAATCCGTCTTTACTTCCGGGTAAGCATGCGCGACCTCTATGAAGACCTCCCTCCAGAAGCCATAGATATCGCTGAGCACATTCGCCTTATCTACGCTTGAAACCTGCTTTTTCCTCTTCATAGCCAGATCAAATGCGTATTTTATTACCCGGCGACATCCTTCTTTGCTCACCTCGCCGATCTGATAGCCTATCTCCTCGCTATCGGAGTCTACATCCAGGCCGAACTTAATATTATAGAGCGCCCGCTTGACATCGAAACTGGCGTGGCTGTGTCCGGCCTTTGCCCGGCTGCCTATGCCGATGTAGAAATCCTCCGTATTCTCCCTTACAACGACAAAATCGATATCTTTCGGACCCTTATCCTTCAGAGGAGTCCAGACGCCTTCCAGAAGCTTCACTGGCCGGAGGTTTACATACTGATCAAAATAGAATCTCATTGCCAGAAGCACGCCTTTCTCAAGTATCCCTGGCTTAACCCTCGGATCGCCTATTGCTCCAAGGTAAATGGCCTTGTATTTGCCAAGCTCCTTGAGGGTCTCTTCACTCACAAGCTCCCCAGTTTTAAGGTAATGCTCTGCTCCTAAGGGAAATTCGATCCAGTCAATTGAGAAGCCGTGCTTGTCAGATGCTGCTTCGAGGACCCGTCTCCCCTCAGCTATTATCTCAGGCCCTATGCCATCGCCTGGAATAACTGGCACTTTATAATTCATGCATTCACCTTTACGACCAGTCTCTTCGTATACGCTATAAGGCCGCCCACCTCTACAATCTCCATCAAGAACGGAGGAAGGGGCGATGTCTTATAAGATTCGCCACTGGAGAGGTTATATATTACACCGTTGGCCATATCTATCTCCATGGGGTCTCCATCTTTTATCTTATCCACTTCAGAGCAGATGAATAGTGGCAGGCCAATGTTTATCGCGTTTCTGAAGAATATCCTGGCAAATGATTTTGCAACAATTGCCGAAATTCCGGCGCCTTTTAGCGCCAGAGGCGCATGCTCTCTGGATGAGCCACACCCGAAGTTATCGCCTGCAACGACAAAATCGCCCTCATGTGACTGAACAGCCATCTCAGGCCGCAGTCCCTCGAAGAGATGCTGTGCAAGCTCTGTAGGGTCGTTGATAACGAGATAACGGCCAGGTATGATTGCGTCTGTGTCTATGTCATCTCCGAATTTCCAAGCTCTCCCAGTCAAAATGTCCATCTCCAACAGGTGAATTATCACCCAATGAGATGGAAGTATATTAAATTAATCCAAACATGGAGACTTACTGAGTTGAGTTAATGCAAACATAGCGATTTACTTGGAAACTATATCAATATGCACGTCAACTACCGCTCACTTTTTAGCATTGTAGAGCTTATAAAAATGGGAATACTAGGTGGTTCGATTTGAAGGCAGTCATGATCTCAGGGCGCACTCTGGCGCAGGGTGCGAGCTGTGAATGCAAAGATTCTGAGGAATTCTTCAAAGCTGTCTCGACCTGCTCGCTGTCTGAGAAGGATTACAGTTCTCTGGGGCTAACAGACAAGAAAAATGTCCTGATCAAAAACAGGTTTGGCCAGGTTGTTCTTTCGGGCCGCCCTGACGCAGGTCTGCCGTCAGGAATGGTATTCATACCCATGGGCCCTTGGGCAAATGCTGTTGTGGGGCCCGATACGGGCGGCTGCGGCACGCCGCTTTACAAAGGCGTTGAGGTGGACGTAGAGGCCACTGATATGCCGGTCCTTACAGAGCGTGAGTTATTTAAAAATATCCGGAGGTCGCGCTCATGATTGTCGAGGATGTGATCTGCTCCTTCTGCGGCTGCCTATGCGACGATTTATTGGTGGATATTGAGGATGGCAAGGTAAAGCGCGTGAGGCATGCCTGTCGCCTCGGTGCAAGCAAGATCATGGGGCACGATAGGATCAAGGCGCCGATGATACGAAAGGATGGCGACCTGGTTGAAGTCAGCTACCAGGAGGCATATGATCGCGCTGCAGATATTCTGATATGTGCAAAACATCCTCTTCTCTACGGCTGGGCATCGGCAGTGTGTGAAGCCCAGAAGATGGGTGTCTTGCTTGCTGAAGAGGTGGGCGGCGTCTTGGATTCGACTGCCACAGTCTGCCATGGGCCTTCGGTTATGGGCATCGAGGAGAAGGGAATGGCAGGTGCAACGCTTGGCCAGATAAAAAATCGAGCAGATCTGATAGTTTTTTGGGGCTGTAACCCAGCCGAGGCTCACCCCAGGCACAGCCTGCGGTATTCATCCAATGTCGCAGGTATGTTTACCCCCCAAGGTAGGAAAGGGAGAACGATAGTGGTAGTAGATGTTCGAGAGACAAGAACAGCCAAGAATGCTGACAAGTTTATCCTGATAAAGCCGGGCACTGATTATGAGGTCATATCTGCCTTGAGAATGCTCCTGGCAGGAAAGGGAGATGCAGTGCCTGATGATATTGAAGGCGTGCCAAAGGCTGAGCTTGCATCGCTTGTTGAGCTTCTTAAATCCGCGAAATTTGGAGCATTCTTCTTCGGCCTTGGAATGACCCACTCGCGAGGGCGATATAAGAACATTGATAATGCCCTCTCTTTTGTCGCCGAGCTTAACGCCCACACGAAGTTTGTGGTGATGCCGATGCGCGGCCATTATAACGTGACAGGAATGGGTCAGGTCATGGCATGGTCGTCAGGCTTTCCGATGTCCATCGACTACTCTCGCGGAGTGCCTTATTTCAATCCAGGAGAAACCGCTGCCTGCGACGTTTTGGCAAGGCATGATGCAGATGCAGCTCTGATCATAGCTTCAGATCCGGCATCGAACTTTCCAAGGCCGATTGTCGATTACCTCGCATCGATACCGGTGATCCAGATCGATCCGTACGAAAATCCCACGACCATGCTCGCAGAGGTTGTTATACCCAGCGCAGTCTCAGGTATTGAAGCAGAAGGGACTGCATATCGTATGGATGGAGTTTCGCTGAGGATGAGAAAGCTTGCGGATTCAGGGTACCCGAGCGATGAATCGATTTTGAGCAACATCTTAGAGAGCGTGAAGAGACGGCGCGGAACTATTGCTTGTAAGGAGTCTTGAGGATGATAATCAAGGGCGGATTGGTCTATGATCCTGAAAACGGCGTTTTCGGCGATGAGATGGATATCTGCATTGAGAACGGCCACGTCGTCGAGGATTCAAAAGGCGAGGAGATAGATGCCCGAGGCCTATTGGTTATGCCGGGCGGAGTAGATGCTCATTCTCATATTGCAGGCGCTAAAGTGAACACAGGCAGGATAATGAGCCCTGGAGACTCAAGGCTGGGCATTGAGCCAAAAACTGCTGTATGTAGGCCGTCTACAGGCTATACTGTTCCTAACTGCTACGCTATAGGTTACCGCTATGCTGGACTGGGCTATACGACGGCCTTCGAGGCTGCAACGCCGATAATCGAGGCGCGCCACACTCATGAGGAGCTCGAAGAGATTCCTATAATCGATAAAGGCGCATTGACTTTGTTCGGCAATAATTGGGAGGTCATGGAGTGCATCCGTGATAAGGATATTTCGAAGCTGGCAGCTTATGTGGCCTGGGGACTGAAGGCATCCAGGGGCTATGGAGTTAAGCTTGTCAATCCTGGAGGGGGCGAGGCATGGGGCTTTGGAGCCAATGTGAAAGGGTTACATGATCCTGTGCCCAACTTTGATGTCACACCGGCCGAGATCATTCACGGCCTTGCAGAGGCAAATGAGATGCTTCGCCTGCCGCATTCAATCCATCTCCATTTCAATAATACAGGAAAGCCCGGGAACTATACCACGGCTTTAGAGACTTTGGAGCTTCTCAAGGATGTTAAGCCGAGCAGAATGAGGCAGGTGGTCCATATAGCGCATATGCAGTTCTCATCTTACGGAGGAACGAGCTGGAGGGACTTCGAATCCAAGGCACCTGTGATTGCCGATTACTTCAACAATCATAATCATGCTACTATGGACCTAGGGATGATACTTTTCGGATCTGCAACTACAATGACTGCAGATGCTCCTCTTGAGTACGGCAATGCGAGGCTGGCTCATGCGAAGTGGTCTAACCACGATATTGAGCTTGAGGAATCGAGCGGTGTCGTGCCTTGGGTCTACTTCAGAAAGAACATCGTCAACGATGTACAGTGGGCGGCTGGCCTTGAGCTCGCGCTGCTCACAAAGGACACCTGGAAAGTGATCATGACAACGGATCATCCCAACGGGAGCCCCTTTGTCAACTACCCAGAGGTCATCGCTCTTCTCATGAGCAAATCCAAGAGAGCAGAGGAGCTGGCTACACAGCATGAGATGGCGGCCAAAAGATCCACAATAGCCAGCATTGAGCGTGAGATGGATTGGAATGATATAGCTATCATGACGCGGGCAGCACCTGCCCGTATCTTAGGATTGGGCGATAAAGGTCATCTGGGGATTGGAGCCGATGCAGACATTTCGATCTATGACATAAAGCCGGAAGAGGTTGATGCAAGCAAGGATCACCAGATCGTGAAGAAGGCTCTGACAAAGGCCAAGTATACCATAAAGGGCGGAATCGTTGTTTCTAAGATGGGCGAGATAAAGGCAGCGCCGGAGGGCAGAACTTACTGGGTGGATGCATCAGTGCCTCGGACTGACATGGATAGGGTTATGGCGGATCTCAAGGAGAAGTTCGAGAGATATTACAGCGTAAAGCTATCCAATTATATGGTTCAGGACGCCTATGTTCCAAATCCAATAGTGATAAAGGCGGGCATGAATGCTATGAGGGAGGCGGCCTAGATGAGGACTATTACTATTAATCCCCTCAAGGCTTTCGATATCTCAGTCGAGGCCGAGAATATCTCGCCTGATAAGCTCGCGAGCATAACCCTGGGCCAGATGAGAAACCTCGATGTCTGGCAGGGCAATCGCAAGCATAAGCTCTCGGACCTTTTTAGTGTAAGTGGAGATGAAGATCAAGCAAAGCCAGAAAAGACTCTGATCCGTTTGGAGGGCGATTTCTCCAAGGTGAAGAGGATAGGAGAGGGCATGTCTGCCGGAACCATAAATGTGGCAGACAGCGTAGGCATGCATGCCGGCAACAATATGTTGGGCGGTCTGTTGCAAATAAGCGGGAACGCAGATGATTGGCTCGGACGAGAGATGCGCGGCGGAAAGATTGAAGTGTTATGGAATGCAGGCAACTACGTGGGCTCAGGCTATCGGGGCGAGAAGTGCGGCATGCATGGGGGAGAGATTCAAATTGGCGGAAATGCTGGCGCATACCTGGGCGAACACATGTGCGGCGGCAGCATTCGCGTCAGCGGAAACGTCGATGATTTTCCCGGTGCTGCGAACCAGGGAGGCACAATATTTATCGGTGGGAGCACCTACCTTCCGGGCGCGGAGATGACAAAAGGAACGATAATCGTACGGGGTAAAGCAAGGGTGCTTCCTAGTTTCCAGAAGGCTGAGATCATCCGATTGGATGGAGTCGATCATCAGAAATATATCGGAGATTTAGTGGAGAATGGAAAAGGGGAATTATTTGTTTCCTTGGGGTAACAACGGTCATCTTAATTAGGATGTAGATATGACAGACAAACATAATTATTTTGAGGTGCTTTGATTGATCGATCGCAGCAAGATTAAGGAGGTCCTTGAGGAATACGACCTCAATGAACTGCGAATCGGGATGATCGCGTCCCACTCGGCACTTGATACAGCCGATGGTGCAGTCGAGGAAGGTTTCAAAACGTTTGCCATCTGCCAGGAGGGGCGTGAGAAGCCCTATGTGAAGTATTTCAGGGCAGATCGCATAAATGGAAAAATTGCCACAGGCATGATAGATGAGGTCCTGACTCTCAGGAAGTTCGCGGATATAATGGACTGCGAGAACCAGGGGCTCCTCAGATCAAAGAACACGCTCTTCGTTCCGAATAGATCTTTCACATCATACTGCGGCATAGATGCTGTCGAGGATCAGTTTATGGTCCCACTTCTCGGATCAAGAAACCTGCTTCGATCCGAGGAGAGGGGTGATAAAAGAGATTATTACTGGCTCCTTGAGAAGGCAGGCCTTCCCTATCCTGAGCAGATAGAGCCAGATGAGATCAACCAGCTAGCCATGGTCAAGCTTCCTCATGCTGTCAAGACCCTTGAGCGGGGATTTTTCACAGCTGCATCATACGAGGAATACTGCCTGAAGTCAGACCTTTTGCTGAGGCAGGGGGTCATAGACCAGGACGGCCTTGAGCTTGCAAGAATCGAGCGCTATATAATCGGACCTGTATTCAACCTGGATTTCTTTTATTCACCGATAACCAAGAGGATAGAGCTTCTTGGAATCGACTGGCGTTTTGAGACGAGCCTTGATGGGCATGTCCGTCTGCCTGCGCCTCAGCAGCTTACGCTGAATGATAGGCAGATCAATCCTGAATATACTGTATGCGGCCATAACTCGGCAACCCTTCGCGAGTCGCTGCTCGAGAAGGCATTTGAGCTTGCTGAGAAGTATGTTGCCACGACGCAAGAGTATTATGCGCCTGGAATCATCGGGCCCTTCTGTCTGCAGACCTGTGTAGATAAGGATCTGAACTTCTACATCTACGATGTGGCTCCGAGAATCGGCGGCGGGACAAATGTGCATATGGCTGTCGGCCATCCATACGGAAATGCTCTCTGGAGGACGAATATGTCCACAGGCCGCAGAGTCGCCCGCGAGGTCAGAATAGCTCTTGAAAATGATTGCCTCGACAAGATAGTAACTTGAGTTGAGTAACCTGAAGATGGATACAAAGGACGAGACCAACGCAGATACACCGAATATGCCCAGTGCGCCTGCAGCACCAAAGAAGCTGAAGAGAGCCCTGAAGAAGCTGGCATCAGAGGGCGAAGAGCCCGTCCTTATTTTCCCTGCTATTCTTGAAAGGTATGCCACCGACCGGATGCTGGCAATGGTCAAAATGGGAATGATGGATAGGATCTTCGGCTATATTGCCGTCACGAACAAGAGCGTGCATTTCATCAGGCCAGCAATGCTTTGGGACCAGGTCAGGACTCTGCCCCTGGAGAAGATCGATGATATCAAGTACGTTAATGAGTTCCACACGAATACGCTCGAGCTGAAGGCAATGAATGGGACTGAGAAGGTGATCTTCTACGATGATACTGATGGCATCAAGTTTTTCCAGTATATCAAGAAATGGCTGAAAGAAAGGAAATCATAGTCGTAGCCCATTGCCTCCTGAATCCATGCACAAGGGTGAAGGGCCTTGAGCCTCTATGTTTTGCGCCGTCCGGGCCATTGATACAGCTTCCTTGCCCGGAGGCGATCTATCTTGGACTCGATAGGTGGGCGGTGACAAGGAACCAGCTCGATGTTCCCGAGTTCAGGCGCTTTTGCGGGCGGCTGCTAGAGCCCTATGTGGACCTCATGGAGATGTTTGCGTCGAAGGGCTATAGTCTTAGGATCGTCGGCGCAAGCGGAAGCCCGAGCTGCGGCGTTAATACTACTACTATAGGCTATTCAGGTGGAAGAGTGCGAGTGGCAGAGCATGAGCACATTTGCGGAATGGGCGTGTTTGTGGAGGTGCTCGCTGCGGAGTTAAGAAAAAGGGGTTTATCCTTTGAGCTGGAGGATGCGGTGAAATCGGAGTAGCGGTTAATATGTTGCTATAGCTGCATAACTGATGCCGGGAATGGAGCAGCAGGCAGCGAATGAGTTCAGAGCGAACGTGAACGAATACTGTTATATAGTACAAACACAAGAAAAAGCCTGCCTTTCAGCGCGGGGGTTGCCAAGCCAGGTCAAAGGCGCTGGATTCAGGGTCCAGTCGTGTAGACGTTCGTGGGTTCGAATCCCATCCCCCGCACTTCGTTCGCCTGCGGGCGAACACTTTTGTCGCCATGCCCCTTCCAGCTTTATAAAGGCCCTATCGTCTCCTGGGATATAAACTTTCACGAGACATGGGCATACGTCCAGTCAAGAATCCAGCGCCTTTTTTGGCTGCTGCGGCAGCCATAGTCGTCGGCTGCGGCCGACTCCCGACCTGGCTGGCAACCCCCACGACGAGAGGGCAGGCGTAGCATATTAGGCCGCAATAAAAGAGATTTAAGTTCATGCCATAACACATGCTTTCTTTTAGGGATATCACATCATGATGCATCATAATACGTATGCGTCGGCCCAAAGGCTTAAATACCAAGCGATAGTACAGCAATCTAACAGTGAGGTGCTATACCAGACCGGCTAAGCGCCTGGTGCTCCATGCCAAGCGGAGTGCTTGGCATTAACTTCCTTTTCTTCGTTTCAATCAGTTCTCGAACAAGCACACCTGTAAAGAGTTCGGTGACACTCCTTTGAATGGCTTGTTGAAATGTCACCGAACTATCCCGGGGCAAAGGTTTTTCGTCTGATGCGCTAGCTATAATCGATTCAGATGAAGGTCTACATCGACGAATCCGGTAATTTAGGAGGCTTGGGACCCAAGGCCGCTAAGGATGATCTTTACTTCGTGCTCGCTGTATTAGTCGCCAGGGAAGAGATTCCTATCTTGAGGTGCATAAAAGGCGTCAGGCAAACACTCAGAAAGAAGTATAAAGTGAAATCCGAACTTCATTTCAGAGAATCAGATAATCCAAGCAAGCGACGCATTCTAGAATGTGTCGCAAAGACCAATAATGATATCATCTATGCTTTTTTGCGCAAAGATCGGACGGATTTGCTAAGGCCTTATCTTGGAAAAGAGATTCAGGCGCTTTACAATGATCTCTATATGCAGCTACTATACAGGGTTTTCCAAAAATATGAAATCGAGGACATAACAGAGATAGTTATCGATAGATTCCTCTATGGCGAGGCTCAGGAGAAGCTCAATAGGTATTTAGAAGACGGCTTGGTGGCAGACCTGAACATATCCCATCTAGATTCTAAGCAATGCCCCACTCTCCAAGCGGTGGACTTTATCGCGGGCGCTGTAAGGCGCAAGTACATGGATAGCGACGATTTTTATTATAACAAATTTCAAAATAAAATAGCGGTAGCGCTTGAATTCTCGAATAAAATGATTTGTGAACCCCTCTCTAATCGTCCCACCTGCTAATAAGCAGCATCATCCTTTCGAGAGGGACTTACTCACCAGTGTTATATACGGGTGCGTACCGTTATTTAAATGTTCCCAATTCTTGCCCATGTCATCACGAAGAATGGACAGGATTTATGCATGAGGTTTTTGCCATTCATGTTCAATGCGGTGATTCTCAATTATAGGCACACCCCGCCTTTTTAGGTTTGATTCATGTAATGGTAAACATGCCTCTAAGAAAAAGCAAAGTAGATAAAGTTGGTCTTTAGATAAGGAACCAGTGGGTGAATCCCCCAACCTTCTAACGAATTTATAAACTGTAACCCCCAACTATTGGCACTATAAAGTTGATCTAACTCTTTTTCATCACTCGCATTATATATAGCATCCCTAAAATAGATGTTCACTAAGTTTTTTACATTATATAATATCTTTTGTTTATATGGCACATTATAATATTCTTCATCATTCATACTACTTGCCTGCCTATGTAATAAAGAGGCCATATCGTTAATTTCATTGCTAATATCAATATCTCCCCCTCTTGCTAATTTTAATATGATTGCGTCATCACTAACAAATCTAAGGTTTCCATATTTAAAATTAATATAGATATTTGATAATAAATCACATAATTGACCGATAATCGCCCTATAGGCGCGTCGGGATCTTCTTCTTGATCCGGCATTGATTATTGTAAGTGTTAGAAGTCCACCCCCACCCGTACCTGCAATAATCCGAGGGAGACTAATAATAACCTCCGCATAAGTAGCGTCATTGGATACTGATTTGAGGATAATTAAGGGACCGATTATTAGACCTATACATAATAATATTGCTGGATTTCTCACCCACTCTCGGATCTCTTGTCTCCAATTCATATGATAAAGAGTCAATAGGCTACATTATTAGATAGTTTTCTTTAACCTTAACTTATCTTTTTCATGTTTGGTTACTGGTAATCGCCAAGTGCTATATCGCCTATAGACACAGTTTTAGCCCGGTGTTTGCATGCAGGGAATGAGATCCCCGCACTAAGATCAAAACGGCTTGTATCTCTTATCCTCACCTTTAAGAATCAGACCTTTGCGTACCATATAGCCGACAACGTCAGCAAAGCGGTGTTCAGAAAATCCAGAAGAACTCTTTAGTTCTGCAAAGCTCAAAGGCCCATTTTTGGTTAACATGTCTTTTACATACTGTACATCATCAAATTTAATACCTGAATGCTTAACGATCTTTGGAATCGGTAAAACTGGTTCATTGATGTAAATTTGCCTTTCTTTAAACTCTAGTGGCAGAAATAACCTCGATTGGGTCTCCAAAAAATCTGAAAATAGCCTTGACTGTTCTCGGATAGTTTTCAATACCTCCTCAAGCAAGTCTTCTTGCGTTCGCTTAAGACTCACAGGCTCTTGGGGGATTTCGGATATAGCTTTGATAGAGCTTTCAAAGTCCGACCAAAGGGCGTTAAAGACCTTTTCAATGTTTTTTTCATCTAGGGCCTGATTGCCTAGAGCATGGTTAACGGCCTTAACGAGGTTCCATATGCCTTCTTTGTCGGCTTTAACTGATTGAAATTGCGCTAAAGGACCTGTGATATCCGTTTGCTTATTAATACCTAAGAGGAGGGGGCATACATTTGTCTCAGCAACAACCTTCGACAACGCGCCAGCTTCAAAAAGGAGCCATGGAGCTGTCAAATTTTCGGGGGTTAGACATAAAATTCCAAACTGAGTCTGTTCCAACTCTTTCGCCAAGGTTGGACCCCACCTCTCACCAGCATCAATATCATGAGAAGAAATCCAAAAAGTACACACTTGTATAACACTAGGGAGCAGGTTCCGTAGCGCCTCTGCCAATGCTTTGCTCCGAGGACCCGACCAGCTGATGAAAACTTTCATTATTTCCCACAGGGGCTATTACCAGTTCGTGCTGTGTTGGATAACTATATATGCTTAACAATATAGTAAATATAGAATGGTTGAAAA
>JBHGAU010000034.1:0-61305 GCA_041946675.1 Methanotrichaceae archaeon
AAGGAGATAGGGAAAAATGCCTGGAAGCTGGCATGGATGATTATATCGGCAAACCTGTGGAAATGAAGGACCTGGCTGATGTTCTTCGCAGGTGTCCGACCCCCCTTAAAGGATAAAATCTAGGAAATAAAAATAATAGCATTCAATCGGCCTATCATCCCATAGTCAGGTTATGTTTGATAATTGTTAATTCTTACAAGCATTTTTTTAGTTTACTGCTGGCAAAATCGTAATATGAAGGTTTCATAGATTAGCAAATATAAAGAATGATGTCAGCCATATAATCTTGACCGTTCATGCTGCAAATTAAATTTATCCAAAATGAAAATTAGTATATCTAATTATATATTTATAACACGAATAATCGATTAAATTTATATGCATAGGATGTGTTCAAGCAACTTTAAATGATCATATATCGATTTGAGCAGGATTTCCGAGAAAGCCGAGCGAATACAGGATTACAGGTGATGGTATGAAGATCCTGGATATCTACCTTGGGTCACAGGGCGAACCGCTTACGGGCACATGCCCCATTGCTCAAGAGGCAAAGGAAAGGCAGAAGCGGTTCTGAATGAAGATGAGATCGCGCGCAAGAGAAGAGTACTTGCGAATAAGCTGCGATCTCTGAAGGCCCAGATGGATATGCTTCGCCTGGAATGCGAGACGGATCAGGAGGAGCTGAATAAGTCCTCATCAGAGGATGCACTTCGAAGCAAGGCAGTTGCTAACGGCAGAAAAGAGATGGCCAGGCTAAGAGAGGCCGATTCATCTTAAATAAGGGTGAAGGTAAGTTGGATGTAATTGGCCTCGGTCTGTGCCCTGTTGTATGAGAGTTATGGCATGAATTGGTGATGCGATGGAGAACTGCGATAAGATAGAAATCGATGCAGCCAAGAAGTTTGAGAAAGCTCTAGAGAGCATTGGCAAAGAAAAGTATGTCTTGCGTCTCTACGTTGCAGGTTTGAGCCCCAGATCCACCGAGGCAATCGAGAACATCAAGCACATATGCGATAAGTACTTACCTGGGCGATATCAGCTCGAAGTGATCGATGTCTATCAACAGCCAATTTTTGCCAAAGAAGGCCAAATAATAGCTGCACCAACGCTCGTCAAGGAGCTTCCGCCTCCTCTGAGAAAGCTGGTTGGAAGCATGTCGAATACAGAACGTGTCCTTGTTGGAATGGACCTGCACATCAAAAAATGATCTCGGCGAAAAATGAATTTTGGAAATCCATGAAGGAACGGCATTATGGCTAAGTCGTATGAGGAACTTCTAGCTGAGAACGAAGAGCTGCGTAGAGGCTTAGAGGAATCTCAGGAGCTTCTACGAGCAATAAAAAGGGGTGAGGTAGATGCTCTAGTCCTTTCAGGATCTGAGGGAGAGCAGGTTTTTACCCTCGAAGGAGCAGACCGAGCCTATCGGATCCTTATCGAGGCTATGAGCGATGGCGCAGTAACCATTGATTCAGATGGAACTATTCTCTATTGCAATCGCCACTTTGCAGAGATGATCAAGTCTCCTCTGGAAAATGTGATGGGCTCATCCATTTACAGCCTTATAACGAAATCAGATCAAGCGGCCTTCAAAATGCTTTTGAAGGAACATGGGAGAGGAGAGCTGACAATTCAATCTGAAGATAAAAGCATTGTACCAGTCTATATCTCCATCAGCGCTCTGCCGCTTTCGGAATTTCAGAAAGCTTTTTGTGTTGTTTTCACAGATCTGACAGAGCAAAAGCGCAATGAGGATATCGTCGCCGCTGAGAAGCTTGCCCGCTCAATCATTGAGCAGGCGACTGAGGCTATAGTCGTCTGCGATGTCAGAGGGAAAATAATGCGTTTCAGCGGGGCTGCGTCTCAGATCCTTGGCCGTGATCCAACGCTGCAATATTTCGAGGATATATTCAAACTCTATCTTCCGCACAATAAGAAATTTTATCCGGTCTCTGCTGCTCTTGATGGTAAAGTCATCCTGAAGTCTGAGAGCAGCTTTGTTAGGGATGATGGCAGGAAATTCTACTTGCTCATTAACGCTGGACCTCTGAAGAGCGCAGAAGATAAGATAATAGGCTGCGTAATCGCTCTTTCAGACATCACAGAGCGTAAGCTGATGGAAGAAAGCCTACGAGAAAAACAAGAACAGCTTGAAGTACAGGCTGAGGAGCTTGAAACCCAGAATGAAGAGCTGCGGATCAACAATGAAGAGCTTATAGAGGCTACCAGAAAGCTGCAAGAGAGTGAAGCGCGCTTTCACTCTGTGCTCGATAATTCCCTGGATGTTATTTATCGCCTTAATATCCAGACAGGCTGTTATGAATACATAAGCCCATCATGCGAGAAGGTTATGGGTTGTTCATGTGATGAGTTGTCACCGCAAAATGCCGAGAGGGCGATGGACATGATTCATCCCGACGATAGGTCGAGGGTGCAGGAAGCGATAGAACGCATAGTGGAGACAGGTTCTACCGAAGTTGAATATCGCCAGAAGGCAAAAGGCGGAGGATACCGCTGGCTCTCAAATCACATGTCTCTAACCCGGGATGATATGGGCCAGCCGCTATACCGGAGCGGCAACATTCGCGATATCACCGATCGCAAGCAGGCTGAGGAGGCTTTGCGCAGAGCAAAGGATGAACTTGAGCAACGCGTCCAGGAAAGGACTGCTGAGCTATCTGATGCTAAAGAAAACCTCGAAGTGATCAACGAAGAGCTTCAGATGGAGATCTCAGAGCATGAGAAGACTGAAAAAGATCTGCTGAAAGCTAAAGAGAGAGCAGAGGCAGCAGTAGCGGCCAAATCAGCGTTCCTTGCCAATATGAGCCACGAGCTCAGGACGCCCCTAAACGCCGTTATAGGCTTCTCAAGCATTCTCTTGGAGGATAACCTTACTGAGGACCAAAGGGAGTACATCGAACGAATCAGGAACGGCGGTGAAGCTCTCTTATCGATCATTAGCGATATCCTGGAGTTCTCGAGAGCTGAGAAGGAAAAAGTAAAGCTGGAGCTCCAACCTCTCAGCCTCAAGGCTTGCATCGATGAGTCTATGAGTATGGTGGCAGTTCAAGCCGAGCAAAAAGGCCTGAATCTTACATACACTATCGCTTACGGAACCCCGGACACTATCATCGGTGACCCGGGAATGCTCAGGCAGGTTTTAACTAATCTGCTCAGCAATGCAGTCAAGTTCACAGATGTTGGGGATATATCGGTATTCGTCTCCTCCAAAGTCATTGAAGATAATAAGCGCCAGATAACGTTCATAATCAGGGATACCGGGATTGGGATCCCGCAGGATAAGATGGACATGCTCTTCAAGCCATTTACCCAGCTTGAATATACCCTGAGCCGCAAGCGCGATGGTGCTGGCCTTGGACTCGCCATATCCAAGAAACTCGTGGAACTTATGGGTGGAGAGATCTGGGCCGAAAGCGAGGCGGGCAAAGGTTCTACGTTCCAATTTACCATTCAGGCTGAGACCATTCCAGGAAAGCAATTAGATTTGGAAGAGGAGGATAGAATTGAATATGAAAACCTCTCTAGCCAAAAGCCTATATCGATCCTTGTAGCTGAGGATAATCCTTCAAACCAGAGAGTACTTGTCGAAATGCTTAAGCGGCTGGGCTATAGGGCTGATGCTGTCGCTGATGGGCATGAAGTGCTACAGGCTCTCCGAGCTAGACATTACGACCTGATCTTCATGGATATCAAGATGCCAGAGATGGATGGAATCACTGCTACAAAAGAGATACGAAAGCTTTGGCCGCATAATGGACCGAAGGTTATAGCCATCACAGCCTTTGCAATGGATGGCGATCAGGAGAAGTGTCTTGCGGCTGGCATGGATGGATATATCGCAAAGCCTGTAAAAGTTGATGACCTTGCCACATTATTAAGGAATATTACCATCTAGGAATAAAATTAAAAAATAAAAGCCTTTATACAGTCCCGGTCGAAGGGGAACAGAGCAGATTGCCACAATATCCGAGGATACATCCTATCTACGTTCGAAGCGGAAATGGTCTATGCAGAAGCTCAGATTATCTGGAGGTCATAAGCAACTGCTCGGATTATATTTATTTGTAATCTCTTAAATGCCATCATCCGGCGGGCATAAACCCGGTCATGCCTTTCCCATCAAGCTGCAGCTTGCGAACAATCTCAGCCGCAGTCCGGGCATCGTCCGCTTTTCCCAAAATAAGCGCTTTATTTAACTGAGTTCTCTTGCCGCAGGGGCAAGTTCGTGTTTTCGAGCCTGCGGGCGCATAAAGGTGGCGTCCGCAGCTGCATCTGAATACCAAATACAAACGAGATCACTGGGGCGGTAGCAGAACGGCGTTTATAACTCCATCCTGGCCGGGCTTGTTTGTGACCCTTGCATCGCCAAGCTCAGTCTTGATGACTGCGCCCTTGGTGATGATGTTTCTTCTCATGTAGTGAAGATTGGCTTTATTATCTTTGACGGTCTCTATCTTGACGGCTTGGGATTTTCCTGTCTTTGGATCCGTAACGGTCGCAACGTTGCCCCGGAGTATCTTCATCTTTTTGTTTCCGCCGTAGGTTTCAACCGCCTTGGTCCTGACCTCTCCAATAGTCGTATCGCTTGGCTCACGGCCGATCTCGAACTTCCTCTTTCCACGGGCCAGAATCAATCTTCCGCCTGTGAGCTTTCTTCCCGATTCTCCTTGCCAACGCATAGTAAATTCCTCAGACCGGGTTCAATCTTTTAGACACCATATTTAACCATTTTGGTTACGGCGAACTCAAAGTACTGATTGCTTCGGTTAGCTCAGACGCTTGACCATATAGGGCTCCAGCAGATCATAGCCCATCCTTCGATAGTATCCCCTGGCTCCTATGCCGCTTGTTATCTCTATGCTCTGATACCCATTATCCATAGCGATATTCTCCGCAGTTTGTACTAATCTGGAACCATAACCCTTATGCTGCCATCCATCCTTTCTGGTCCCAATAGGCACAAGTGGGCCGTAGATGTGCAGCTCTCGAACTCGGGCTATAGCACCAAGCCTAAGCCGCAGGAAGCCCACAAGCGAATCATCGTCTCCTTCGAATGACAGGAAATATTCCTTTGCTCCGCATGCCTCATAGGATTCCTGCTTCAGCTCAATATGTTCCATATCGTCCCCGGATATCCCGCGAAGGCCGGCCTCACGGCATCGGATGCAATTGCACCTTTTCCCACGTTCCTTCAGCCTATTTCCTGCCAGTTGTCGCAGGTTTGATTTTTTCACGCCGGCCACGATCAGGTTAGCAGGAATATCCCTCTGCACCCTTTGCAGGCGAACATATCTGGGCAATAGGGCCTTCACACGGGATACAAGCTCTACTGCATCATCATCGCCAAGAGGCCGGTACTCGCTCCGGAGGTACATCTCATAAAGCTCAGTTCCCTCTACCACAAGTGTAGGATAGATCTTGAGGTAATCAGGCCTGAACTGCGGACTGCAGAAAAGGTCCTTAAAGATATCGAGATCCGTGTTGGGATTTGAGCCCGGCAGCCCGAGCATCATATGAAATCCCACTTTGAGGCCTGCCTCACGCAATGATTCATTTGCCAGCACAACATCTTCAACTGAGTGTCCCCTCTTCATGGCGGCCAATAGATCGTCTCTAGTGCTCTGAACGCCAAGTTCAACCTTTGTTGCTCCTAAGAGATGCATCCTCGTTATTTGCTCAGGCTTGCACCAATCGGGTCTTGTCTCGAATGTCGTTCCTATATTCCTTACAGATGCGTGCTCATTTTCCCCGGCGACATCGCTAAATGACCGCCATCCTGAAGCCGGCGCTACAGAGTGATCCGGATAATCGTTCATGGCCATAAGGCAGCGCTTAACAAACCACTGCTGGTAACCGATGGGCCTCGATGTAATTGTGCCCCCCATGACAATCAGCTCGGCCTTATCCAGCGGATGGCCGATCTCGTCTAGCTGGCCCAGACGCGCCATAACCTGATCGTAAGGATCGTAGTTATGCTGCGCAGCTCTCATGGCTGCTGGCTCCCTGCCTGTGTAGCTCTGTGGAGATGAGTTGCAGATGCCTCCGGGACATGGGACGCATATTCCATGAGGGCAGCGTGTAGGTGAAGTCATCGCTGCTATTACAGCCACGCCGGATAATGTGCGAGTCGGCTTTAGCACAAGCATCTTCAACCTTTCTCGCTCCTCAGGCAGGGCAGAGCCAAGGATGTCCGCGTTGCTCGGCAGCGATGATAGACCAAGCGCTGATGCAGCCGACTTTTTCATTGACTCAAGCTCTGCCTCGCCATCTATCTTGCCCGACAAAATGGCATCGATAATATTTCGTAAGCTTGTCTTCAGTTCATCCAAATTAGTACCTCTTCCATATTCCTCTTTGGCGGAGCCCTGGGCTCTTCTGCGGGCCATCCTATTGAGATCAGAGCTATTGGAAGCATATGCTCCTCAAGTCCAAGAATATCTCGGACTAGATCGTCATCGAACGCTCCAATCCAGCAGGCTCCAAGGCCCAGATCGCAGGCAGCAAGAAGGAGACACATAACGGCTGCAGTCGCATCCTGGATTGCAAAAAGGCTTCCACGATCTCCATAACGCTGCTCAGACCTATCAACATCCGCACATACTGCTATAACCAAGGGAGCGCTGTCAATCTGTCTTTGGCCGTAGGATGCCACCGCCAGGGCTTTGCGAGTCTCCGACCTTGTTACTGCTATATATTTTCTGGCACGGAGGTTGCCTGCAGAGGGCGCATCTTCAGCGGCATCGATGAGCTTTAGCACAATATCGTTGGATACCGCCTCGGCTTTATATCTCCTTACAGACCTCCGTCCCTTGAGGACATCACCTAGATCCATATATTTAGAATAGCAGCTTATCGGATAAGAAGCCACTTGATTCGAAAACAGGCTTTTGCTTCCCCAGCTGCCTCAAAGCAAAGCCATCCTCATCCATGACCAGATATGTATCTGTAATGCACTTTCCCGACGACCCATTTCCATCATGCATGAAGCTGCCTGTATTCACTACGACAAGCCCGTTCCTTTGACTGACTCCAGGCCTATGCGTATCTCCATATATGAAGAGATCAACGTTGCCGAACTGTCGCTCCTTTATGAACCTGGCAATGGCATCGTACTGTGCATCCGTTGGCATTGATCTCTTAAAAATGTCTGTCTTGAACCTATGTAGTGCGCTTGAGGCGCTCCAGATCCTCTCCTCAAGACTTGCGATCTCGCCTATGTAGCTCGAACGATAGATGCCCTCATAGGCACAGGTTATCATCGTCTCCATATCTGCAGGGGAGATCTCTTTGCCCGATAGCAACCTCAGCTTTTCCAGGCGGAGATAGAGATCTCCCATAAAGTTAAGATGGTGACCATGAGTGAACAGGATTCTTCGGCCGAATAGACTGATTGTGTATACAGGATAGAATGTGGTTATCCTGAGGCCGTTTATAACCTGTCTCCACCTCATGCTGGGGATGTATACAGGATAGGCATCCCCTCTGGCAATCCTCTCAAGGAATTCGCTCTCCTGGCTCATGACAGCCATGTGGTGATCGTGATTTCCCACAATGTAGCTTATCTGGACATCAAGCTCAGACAGCCTTTTGAAAAAGTATGCTGAATCGCGAATGGCCTTCTCGGGGGTTGACTTCCAGAAGTCGAAGATATCTCCAAGAAGAATAATCTGGTCGCAGCCTTTTCCGTACCTCCACATATCCGATAAAAGGCTATCCACTTTCTTTGAATTGGCGAGCGTAGCCGAGTCCAAGCCGAAGTGTGTGTCAGATATGACAAAAGTCGATGCCATTGCCTTCCCTTCACTGCCAAAATTGCTATGACTGTTATTATTTATAAATATTATGAGCCGCTGGCAATAAAGGGGATATGTTTCAAATCATAGAAAAACGAGCAAAAGACAAAAATATCTGCGCCAGGGAGTTTTCAGGCATCAATGATAGATATCGCAATTCCCAAAGGCAGCCTTCTGAACCAGACACTGCAGCTCTTCGAGCAGGCGGGCCTGGAGATCAAGAGGACGGAACGTGAATACAACGCGAGGATTGCAGATCCACGCATAGGCAAGGTCAAGATTCTCAGGCCTCAGGAGATCCCCGCTTACGTTTCAAAGGGCTATTTCGATCTGGGCATCTCAGGAACAGATTGGATAATGGAATCACAATCTGATGTTGCAACGGTCACTGAACTTAACTACGGCAAACAGGGCCCGGGCAAGGTCAAGGTGGCTGTGGCTGTTCCTGACGGCCAGGAGATCAGAAGCGCACGTGACATAAAGCCTGGAAGCAGAGTTGCTACGGAGTATCCTAACCTGACGAAATCCTTCTTCGATAGCCTGAATATACCCGTCGAGGTCCAATTCTCCTACGGCGCAACGGAGGCTAAGGTCCCTGAGCTCACGGATGTCGTAGTGGATCTTACTGAGACAGGCTCGACTCTTAGGAAGAACGGCCTGAAGATCGTAGATGTGATACTCGAATCCACATCCGAGCTGATAGCCAACAGGAAAAGCTGGTCGGATCCGGAGAAGCATGAGGATATAATGGCGATTGAGACGCTTCTATCTGCTGTGATCCGTGCACGCGGCAAGGTACTGCTGGATATGAACGTGCCTGAGGCCAATGTCAAAGATGTGATAGCCATTCTGCCGAGCATGAAGAATCCCACAGTCTCCAAGCTGTACAACTCTGGATTCTGTGCAGTTGAGAGCGTTGTCGATAGATCTCAGGTCAACCTTCTCATACCCAGGCTCAAGAAGGCGGGTGCGACGGATATTTTGGAGCTGGCGATATCCAAAATAGTACCTTGATACTATTTTGATTTGTGCAGATACAGTTTTAACATCAGCCGGCGGATGCAGTGCGAATTTTCAGCAATCATTAAACGTCAAAGACAAGACCAGATCTGGATATATTACTGCCAAACTATTCTTACGAATTGATCGAAACCCTCATAAACATGAATGATATTACAATATTAATCAATTAAGCAAGTGATTAAAATGTTAAACGAAGTTCAAAATGCTATAAGGGCCATGGGCTATAGCTGGACTGCCGATAATACCTCAGTCAGCGGGCTCACTCTGGCACAAAAACGAAGGCGTTTGGGACTTAAAAAGGCAGAGGCTGAAAAGCCGGAAAAGGGGGTGTCTATAAAGCTGCTCGGCCGTCCTGCATCTTTTGACTGGAGAAATAACTCGGGCAACTACATGACCCCGATCAAGGATCAGAGCGATTGTGGTTCATGTGTGGCATTTGGAACCTGTGCAACGATTGAAGCATGCAATAAAATACATCAGAAAGATCCTAAATTGGCTATCGATCTCTCAGAGGCAGACCTGTTCTTTAGGGGCGGCGGAAACTGTGCTTATGGCTGGAATTTTGTGCCTGCACTGACTAGAGCTAGGGATCATGGAATATGTACTGAGGCCTGCTATCCCTATCCCGATGGCCCCATGTGCCCAAATTGCGACAGTCAGCCTTTCCGCATCGCCAGCTATACCAAGCTGTCCACCAATGATGCCGTAAAGGACTGGATTGCAAATAACGGTCCAGTCGTAGCAGGCATGGCTGTCTATGACGATTTCTTCTATTACCAGAAAGGCATATATCGCTACTCTTATGGCGGTTTTATCGGCGGCCATGCCGTCTGTATAATCGGATATAACGATGCTCAAAGCTACTGGCTTGGCAAGAACTCATGGAGCACTCTATGGGGAGACGGCGGCTGGTTTAAGATCGGCTATAATGAATGCGGGATATTGAGCATGTATCCTGCCTACGGCGTGTCTATTGGCGCAAGTCCCAATCCCAATCCCAATCCGAACCCTGTGCCGCCTACGCCGCCAGCAACGCCTCCGGACCTGAAGGCACCAAAGGACGGCAGTTTCTACATCACCCTGACATCAACAAAGAGCGCACAGGCAACTTTGTGCTTAAACGACAAAGAGATGTGGCCCATGAGCAGCATGGTTCGAAATGTACCCACGTATTTGGGCGCCTTCAAAGCCGGCGATGGACTGAAATTCGATCTGAAGACAAGTGCAGGAATCATTCATAACGTCCAGATATTTCCTATCGGCTGGAGGATATGGCAGCTCAGAATGGGACTGACCACGGCAAGCAGCAAGGATTTTGTGTTCACTTTGCAGGAGAAGTGAGCCTCTGAACGCGATTCTGATACCTAAACCTTTAAATAATGGTTAACCCTATTTAATTACTTATTAATTCAATTTAACAGCTCATCGTAGAAGGGGGTATCATAATCGCAGGAAGCTCTGCTAGATCCAATTCGTTCATGCCAAACAATATCAATTATTTCAAGAATCTCAACGGCTGTATCCTCGATGCACAGGATGCTTGCCAGGAGGAGGATACAGGGCCTAAAGACCCTGCCGACTTCAGCGAATTGACAAGGAGGCTGGAAGCATGCCGCCTCAAACTTCCTCCTCTTTACCAGGAAGTTATCTATAAAGAGTACGTCGGCAGCATTGATAGATTTGGGGAGACCGGATTCAACAAGATCCTTCTGAGAGACCCGAGAAGAGAAGGTGAAGCCTGTATTATGCTGGACATTGCCCAGGCCATCCTTCAACATGGCGAAGGCTACAGTAAAAAAGCAACAGATGCCTTTCAGGAGGTTGTAAGCGACCTGTATGACGGTTTTCTTTCTGCCGAGGATCGCAGGGATATCAAGCCTCCTGACCTGGAGGTCGTCGCGCCTCTCGTCAAATGGGGAAATCCCAGGTTTGGCCCATATACCTGGCCCGTGGATTGTACAATTAATTTTGGTGTGAGGGCTGCTATTGTCAGCCTTCCGCCTGCGAACGCGCAGCATGGCATCCTTGCATGGGCTGCGCTCAGCCACGAAACAGCTGGGCATGATATCATACATGCAGATACCGGGCTTCTCCAGGAGATGAAGAGCTGCCTGCTGTATGCCATGCAAGATGCAAACATAATGCCCCCGCTGCCGGATTATTGGGCTGCAAGGATCGATGAGACCGCTGCCGATGTGCTCGGAATACTTAACATGGGACCTGCAGTGGGAATCGCTCTCATAGGATATCTGCGGGCTCTAAATGCCGCTTACTCGGGGAGCTCTATTCTCAGGAATATTGGGCGGGGCGAGGATTCCCATCCGGCGGATATCCTTCGTGGATATTTAGCCTCATCAGTAGTAAGGCTGCTCAACTTCAGCCGGGCAAATGAATGGGCTCTGGCTATCGAGGCAGAGACTGATAAGGATATGACAACAATTCAGCTGGGATCAGATAACACGGTGATAATGCCTGATGATGCCAAGAGATCTGCCGGCATAGTAGCAGGTTGCTTGTCACAGACGAAGATGATATGTCTGAACAACCATGCGCTGGGCGATATTCAGAACTGGTCCGATAACGATGAATACCTGGTAAAACAAATTAGATCTGTTCTGAGGACGACCGATCCCTTGCCGGAGCTATTCAACAAGGGATTTTATGCAGCCCATGTTGTGGCAGCGGCTATCACAGAGGCGCTTTTCGGAGACTCGGATAATTCGGACATCCCTCTGCTCTTTGCAAGAATGATAAGCGCGCTGAAGATGCTCCATGATAAAAATCCCTCCTGGGGACCGCTTTACGTGAGACATCCGGGAAATGTGGTCCCTTTAAAGGCTTATATTCACGTTTAGCATTTGCAGGATCAAGAGGATCTTCCATCACAATTGATCGCGCGTCCGAAAACTTTTTTATACAGCGGCCTAAAATTAGCTTCCGTTAGTCCATGCATCCTGTAAATGGGCAAAAAAGTCTAAAACATTCTAGAAAGTTGTGAGAAGCAAAACGGAACAATAAAACAGATTTTTATGGGAAACTGAACGATTTCTGCAGGAATTAGCAGCAGCTATTACAATTTGATTTATTGTTCGTTCGGTTATACTTTTTTATATCGTTCAAAGTAAGAAGGATCTGCAAGACGGCTCAGCTTTAACACTAGGGCCGATCTTGAATGGAGGTATAGTTTAATGAAATATGCTAAATTCTTAATGGCATTGGCGGTTGCATGTATTCTAATTATGCCAGCCTTTTCAATGCCGGATAATGGAGTGGGACAGAACGATGGAAAGAACAAGTGGGGCCCAGGTCCAATAATGGGACCCGATGGCAAAGATAATCAATGTAACTGCCAGAAGCCAATGGAACAGGATAATCAGTGCGGTTGCCATAAGTTCGTCAAGTCCATGATGGATGGAAAGGATGGAAAGTTTGATGGCAAGCAGAACGATCAGTGCAAATGCCAGAACTTCATGGGAAAAGATGACAAGCAACTGTGCCATAAGCCCATTAAGTCCATGATGGAAAAGACAGAAAAGGATGGCAAGCAGATATGCCATAGACCCATTAAGTCCATGATGGGCAGCCATGACGGCATTAAGGCGGTTATTGTCACCGTAAAGGTTATTTCATAAGGTGACAGAACATATAACATAAAGAACATATAAGTCAGCGATACATTAGAGACGAAATGATAACAAGTACGGTCAGGACAAGATTCTCCTGACCAATTACTTTTGAAAATCAGACAAGAACTTATGATATGGGATCGCGGGGTTAGGAGAAAATTGGCATGAAAAAAGGCTATTATTTGGCGATATTAGTTCTGATAACAGTAAGTAGTATAGCATTAACTGCGCACGCTGTGGAGCAGGTCGATTTTACAGTCTATGTACATGAAGGGAGCCTTAATGGCACGGCCCTATCAGGCGTTCAGGTCACTGGAAAGGATGCTGTCGGAAACAGCTTTGCAGGCATTACAGATTCAGATGGCGCAGCAGTCCTCGGCGGACAGCCTGGCACCTGGCAGTTCTCCTTCGCGAAAGAAGGCTATGGGACGCTTAACTTACAGTATAATGTTACTAGTACGGATTATGGTGACGTCTATCTCCAGAAGAGTACTTAGCTCTGTTGGCAGCTTGTATTGTATTCTCCATGCCCACTCAATAGCCTGCACTTCAGACCATTCAGCAGCCATCGCTCATATATTATCAGCGGACTCCCTGGCTGCAATAATACAGGTTTGATGCGCTCTCACATGGGAGATTTGAGCATCTAGCGGAGATTGCATACATATGGAAGAGATGGAAAGCCACAAGATCAGGAGGAAATGGATATGAGAAAAGGCTACTGTCTAGCCGTATTGATATTATTGATGGTAGGCAGCATGGAATTGGCGGCCTCTGCGTCGCCAATGGATAGATGGCCGGGATCAAGATACTCTAATGCTTACACAAGTGGTTTCGGAAATGAAGATAGGCAAGATGCCGGCAGGGCAGCACAAACCCAGAATCAGGTTACTTTAACCCTTTATGTCCTCGATGGCGGGATGAACGGCGAGCTGCTTTCCGGCGTCGGTGTTACAGTATACGATGGTGCAGGAAATAACATTGGAGGCACAACAAATTCAAAAGGAGCTGTAGTTCTCAGCGGACAGCCGGGAGATTGGCTGTTCACGCTTGCAAAAGATGGCTATCAAACATCCAATTTGAAATATACTATCACTAAATCGCATGTGGCTGCTACTTATCTTCAGAGAATTGCCCAATCAACATCATCTCAATCAGCATCATCTCAGACTCCAGCTGAAACAGCCACTTACCAGCAGGAAGCTCAGCAGTCCACTCAGACAGCTTCGCCTACTCAGCTTGCCCAACCACAGCCAGTGTCTTTGACGATTTATGTTTATGAGACAAATCTCAATGGTACGGCCCTATCAGGCGTTCAGGTTGCTGGGAAGGATTCTGTCGGAAACAGCTTCTCAGGAATAACAGATTCAGATGGAGCTGTAGTCCTCAGCGGGCAGCCTGGTACCTGGCAGTTCTCATTCGTGAAGGAAGGCTATGAAACACTCAATCTGAATTATGATGTTACTGAGACAGAGGAGGTTGCTGCGTATCTCCAGAAAACAGCTCAACCCATCGCTCAGGGCACAACTCAGAGTATGACCCAGGGCATTGTACAGTCCGCTCCAGTACAGACTGCTCCAGAGTCCCAAGAGCCGGTTGATTTCACCGTTTATGTCCACGAAGGCAGCCTTAATGGCACAGCCTTATCAGGCGTTCAGGTCACTGGAAGGGATGCCGCAGGAAACAGCTTTGCAGGCACAACAGATTCAGATGGAGCTGTAGTCCTCAGCGGACAGCCTGGTACCTGGCAGTTCTCATTCGCGAAGGAAGGCTATGCGACGCTTAACTTGAACTACAATGTCACTCAGACAGACTATGGCGATGTTTATCTCCAAAGTGCAGAGTCGCAGTCGCAGTCAGAGATACCGGTAGTTAGCGAGCTTTCACCCTCCCAGACGTATCAGCAATCATCGCTGCAGCCGGTCATACAGGCAATAAGCGGATAGGTACCAATACATAAAAGGAGCCAGGGAATACTGCATAACCCTGGCTTTTATAAAATTCTAGCACTAGCAATCTATGCCTTCGCAGGGCGGATGCTCAGCCTCAGGCACTGGATTCTCATGGAACTTGATCGTCTTGTCTGCCTCGAATTGTCCTGTGAACATCTCGTGTGCCTTTATGTCCTTGTAGAATATCTTGTGCCAGGTTGCATCTGTGCCCCATGTGCCGTTGAATGTATTCTTTGTTTCCATGCCTATCAGATGGCTTGGGTTATTTCCCATGAGCTCAGCTACTTTGTCCTGGTCTCTTCCGGCTGATTTCAGGTCCTTCACGAGCTGTTCCGGCGAATATCCTGAAGAGACATCCGGGTAGTACATCGGGTAAATTTGCGGGCTTGACTCATCCGACATTGGCGGATAGCAGGGCACTGGGCTACATGGCTTGGCTGGATTATATGGCGCAGTCGAGGTAAAGAAGGTCGTCTGGTCCTTCTCCATCTGATTTACCGAGAATATTTCCTGGATATCGGCGCCCATGCCGCCATAGAACTCCTTTGATTTCAGGTACTTTCCACCGCTCAGAGGTGTTGTGCCCGAATATGTAATCTTCTCGTTGTTATAGAGATTCAAATTGGCTTTGTCTCCCCCGTTGACCGAGGAGATATTTCTCTTGAGCTTATCTGCATTCTGCGAATAGGCATTCTCCTGGTTAAGCTCTAAATCGCCATAACCGGACATTGTATTATAGTATTCAAGAGCTATTTTCTTATCCACGATCGATGTGCTTACATCGATGACACCAGTCCCAGATACCTTCTGGCTTTCGCAGAACTGCTCATACTGTACAGGCGGCACGATAGGTGCCGTTGCCGCCACGATGCCGCAAGCTGTTAGAAGAGCGGCGATTAGCATCGCTGCTACTACTCCCTTCATTCTTTTCCCCCTATATTAATTAAGGTATATGACTAAATTGCTCTGAAGGTTATTAAACATATCCAATTTTAGCAGCTCTTCCAATGGAACTTTGCGGGGATTTATGCGGCAGAATTTGATGTGACCAGATCTCGCCTGTGACGCAGCCGATGAGGTCTTACTTTGCGGCCATTAATTGCGCATAACCTCTCTTGCTGGACGCTGCTGCCGGCTGCAACAGAACGATTTAAGAGGTTTTCGATCAGAATTGAACAGTTTTAAAGGCGTTCAGGAGCCGATCAATCGAATAATTTTATCGTTCGTTCGATTTCACCTTTAAATATCGTTCGATTCCAGTATCGTAGCGTAGCTGGTTATTTACACCAGCCGAATTTCACGGTGATTTAGATGAAGTTGGCAATATCGGCAGGTCTTGCGATCTGTTGCATTCTCATCACATCAGCCTTCGCAGTGCCTGCAGGGGCATATGCCCAGAACGGCCAGGGCAGAAATGCAGTTTGGCTATCTGGCTCAGGAATTGCAGGAAATTATGCTCGAAATTGTGTGGGCAGCGGCATATCTGAGTTCAATAGAGAATTCAAGAATGGCACGACCAATATCGAGGTCATCAAAGGCGGTCACGGCTTTGCCTTGAATGGTGATCAGTTCCATGTTGTCAATATCATGATTGAAAACATAAGGACTATTGATGCTTCGAAAGCATCAAAGATTAGAGACCTCCTGAAATCCAATAATAGTAACAAAACAATAGGCCAGCTTAAGAAAGAAGCTCTGGCAATAATCGGAGAGCCCACTTATAATGGAAGCCTTAAGCTTGGCCGGAGCCGCTACAGGTTTGTGAATATGAATGTAGCCTCGGCTGGGAACAGCTCATCCATTGACGCTGATCTGATACCTCTAGTTAAAGGTGCAGCTTCCGGCAGCGTAGCAGGCCATATTAAACTGACAACGAAGGCTCATGAAGGATTCCGGGTGAGCAGCGGAGATCTCACGTTGAACGGCGCAAGCTACAAAGTTCTTATCAATATGATGCCTATTTGAGGAGGATTGAAGCAATTATCGCCATTCGGCAGTCCAGCGATTTGATGATGTTCATATGAAGGCGATGACACTACATCATAGATGTAAGATAATGGGATGATGACTTTATGCGATCCATCAATGATTACTTGAAATGTAGGCCGGGTCTAAAAGGTCAGATCCTTGATCGAGGAGAGCTTAAACGAGTAGCTCGGGCATGCGGCTTGAGCCCAGATGACGCTCGATCTGAATTGAAAAGGCTGGGTTTTACACTAACGAAGAACACCCATGGCCTTCCAGTATGGAAAAAAGAGGCCAATCAATCTCATTTATATAATACGGATAATATGGACATTGTGGAGACAGAATCTGATGCCGGTCACTAAGATGGATGCGCGCGGAAGAGTGCAGCTTCCTATAGGTATAAGATACAAATTGGATCTAAATTATGGAGATAAGCTTGCAATAGATTATCTTGGTGATGACACTATCATCCTCAAGAAGATAGATTCGCAGATATTCTGGATTTAGGCATGAAGGCACGAAGGTATGAAGGTAGTAGATCTTGTGGATATAGAGAAGAGTTACCTGATAGGAGATAGCGAGATAGCAGTTCTGAAGAGGATCAACCTCGGAATAGACCGGGGCGAGTTCATAGCGCTCATGGGTCCGTCGGGCAGCGGCAAATCTACGCTCATGAATATAGTTGGCTGCCTTGATAGGCCGACACGAGGGAAGTATATGCTTCTTGACAAGGATGTGAGCCAGCTGCCGGATGACGAGCTTGCGCGAGTCAGAAGAGAGGAACTTGGATTTATATTCCAGACCTTCAACTTAATAGGCCGGATATCTGTTCTGAAGAATGTTGAAGTCCCAATGGTGCTGAGTGAGGTTCCGCGGGATGTTAGGCGTTTGCGGGCAATGCAGCTTCTTAAGGCAGTAGGGCTTGAGCATAGATTCGATTTCAGCCCGCTCAGAATATCAGGTGGCGAACGTCAGAGGGTCGCTATTGCTCGGGCTCTCGCAAATGATCCCAAGATCATAATAGCAGATGAGCCCACAGGAAACCTGGATTTGAAGTCGAGCGATGAGGTCATGCAGATCATGAAGAACTTGCATGATGAGGGCAGAACGATCATTATGGTTACTCATAACCCTGAGATAACTAAAGACTGCAATAGAGTTATCAGGCTCAGAGACGGCCAGATACTGGAGAATTCATGAATCCCTATCCTAAAATTATCATTTATTTCAGCTTAAAACCCTTTCACGGTAAACAGCAGATTACGGAGACATCATGAGCAGAATTTTTCTTATCTCAGCAATGTTATTGCTTATACTGCTAATAGGCTCATCGCAAGCCTATGAGTATCATATGCCTGTGAACATCCAGACTACCATGACGCCTTCTGTGCTCATGCCTGGAGATGAGGCTATTGTTGCTATCGATCTTCAGAATGGTGCAGCAGCATATGGTGCGGGCAGAGATGCAGGGGCAGGAAGCGCGGCTGCCGGCACAGTCTTATCAACGCCAATAAATCAGACGACTCTACTCGGAACGAAGGAGATTCAGGTTATAAGCTCAGATTACAAGGATCTGGGAATGATCGGACCGAATGATAAGATCACACTCTATTATAAGATAAAAGCCGATGAGAACACCCCAAGCGGAACTTACTTCCTGGACTTCAGCGTGCAAGGCGGCTACGACATGATTCAGATCAACCGCGAGATACCTGTCAAGGTAGATTCTGCGGCTGTGAACATAGCTCGGGCAGATGTGCCGACCAAGCCGAGCATAGATCTGAATATCGCAAATCCAAGAGAGAATACTCTGAATGCAGTCACAATCATTCCAACAGCGCCAGGGGTCAGGTTCTCCCCAGACCAGTACTATATAGGCACGATGGATCCTGATGAGGTTTTCACAATCAGCTTCGGAGTAGATTCGGCTGGCCCTGCAAGACAGCAAATGCACGGCTTAACCAACATAAGCTTCGTATCCAAGTTCAAGAACGGCGATAACTGGCATCAGTCAGGCGCATATACAACAACCTACAGTCCGCCGGTTGACGGATCGAGGCAGAATAACTATCTAATGCCAGCCGCTGGAGCAGCTATACTCATAATCGCTGGCGCAGGGATATTCCTGTACAGGCGCAGAAAGAACTCCAAAACCCAGAAGCAGAGGTAAGATGCTCCAAATACGATTTCAAGGTGTGAAATGGCTCCAGATTTTATAACTCCGGGAGATTTGAATGAAGCTGCCTGATATGCTTGAGTTCATAGCCGTAGGTTTCAAGGCTGACAGGTTCAAGACGCTCATGTCGAGCCTTGGAATCATCATTGGCGTAATGGCCATCGTGGTGATGCTCTCAGTGGGCGAGGGCCTTTACTCAGGGGTATCCTCACAGTTCAGCACCTTCAACCTGGATGTGATACGTGTAGCACCAGGAACATTCAACTTTGGTCCGAGTGCACAGCCCAGCTTCAGGACGCCGCAGGAACCTGCCAAGTTCACAGATAAGGATACAAAGGCTCTTGAAAATATCGTTGGCGTCAAGAATGTGGCGCCTGAAACATCGGCGAACGCAGTTATATCGTTCAGAGATAAGAATGCGACCGCAGGTGTTACAGGCATCGATCCAAAGAAAGAGCCGGATCTCAAGAGCAAGATCGATCTTGGCCGGTTCCTTGTAGACTCGGATTACAAATCGATTGTCATTGGAAGCGGCGTTTCTGACGGGCTCTTCCGAATGAAGATAACTCCTGGAAATGTGATAAGGCTGTACTACCAGGACCACTATATGGATTTTAAGGTCGTGGGAGTATTACAGGATGAGCCGCAATCATCCTTCAGCGGCCCCGGAGGCAGCTCCAATACTCAAATGTATATAACTCATAAAGCCATGAAGGAGCTGCTTGGAAGGGATAATTATTATTATGGATCTTTTCAGGTGACGGTTGATGATCCCGCACAAGTGGATAACATAATTGATAGAATCAAGACTGACCTTCAGAGATATCATAAGAACGAGGCTTATGATGCAACTACTGCCAGAGATATGCTCGCGTCTCTTTTGAGCATACTCTCGATGATCAGATACGCTCTTGGAGGAATAGGTGCAATCTCCCTGGTCGTCGGCGGAATAGGGATCGCAAATGTCATGATGCTCACAGTCAAGGAACGCATACGTGAAATAGGGGTCATGAAGGCTCTCGGCGCCACGATGAGAGATATCAGGCTTCAATACCTTCTTGAAGCAGGAGTCTTAGGCATTGTCAGCAGCATCATAGGCATAACCCTGGGTGTCGCTGTATCCTTCCTCATAGGTTCATTGGCAGGGCTCCCTTCGGCCATAACGCCCCAATCAATTCTAATTGGGCTCGCATTCGGAGTGATGACAACAACAGTCGCAGGTGTCTATCCTGCAAACAAAGCTGCAAGGCTTGATCCTATCGAGGCTCTGCGTGCTGAATAGATCTCTAGTTGGGTGATATGGAAATGGAGACTTATCTATGAATATAGAACGGAGGTTTGGAGGTGTAATTCGGTCTCTGTTGGCTTTATTGAGAGATAAAAGAAGCTTCGCCATGACCAAAGTTAAACCAAATTTTGTTCACATTGAGCTGATAGTAATACTGGCACTGCTATTTACTGGCATAAACGGAAATTGCTTAGCCCAGGTATCCCAAGATAACTGGGAGTCAGGGAACAGCAAAGCTGTCAATGCGTCCTCTGAGATATCCTCTGAGAGATCAACCATCTTCTGGATCGAGGCCCGGCCCAATGGTATGCCTGTAGAAAACTCAGATCTGCTTTTCAGCATCAATGGAGATTCAGAAGATACAAAATATAAAGTCCGCAGCTTGGGAAAAGAATTGATCACCTACAGGATATCTGCAGTGTCCAATGTGAGTTCGCCGGAGCCCCATAAAGGCGATATCGTCACATGCCTCTTCAGCGGGAGAGGTTTCGCCTTGAAGGGCAATGAAACGCATGTTCTGAGGATGAATGTGGAGCTCATAAAAGATGTGGATCCCATATATTTGAGGGATCTTATGACCTCCAATAAAAGCATAGAAGATATAAAAGAGGGGCTCAATGCTAAGGCAAAGGAAGGAGCTGCTTCTCTGAGAGGAAATCTGAGGATAAATGAAAGCAGTTACTCCCTCTTAAATACCAGGTTCGTGCCATCCAAAGATAACGATACTGTCGTGGATGCTGATGTGGCCAAGCTTTACCTAAAACCGGCCCCAGGCATGATCATGAGACCTGATATAGGCAACAAGATCGCAATTGCAGGGCATATTAAAGTTACCGTAGCTTCTTCAAAGGATGGATTGATAGGGAAGGGCGATCTAGTTATGAGCAGCGATGAGTACAGCGGCAAATATATGGTGCTTCTCCACATGGAGAAGCCCATGCCATGTGATTCCCTGCCACCTGGAGGAGATATTGCTCCTCCGCCAAATTAAATAAGCGTCTATTGAAAGCAATAAATCCGATTATAAATGTGAATGGTTTTGGAAGTGATCGTATGAGGATTTTGGTGAATTTAACTGATAAAAGCGCATCGAATAGCACATTGAACCTAACTATAAATCCCAATCAATCCATAGTTTAAGGGAATTTGGAAATATGAGCATGAAGGAAAAATTGCAGAGTTCGGATATATACTGGTTCGCAGGCGTCTTGCTGGCATTTCTAATCTCATTTTATCTCCGCGCAGTCATTCCCCTGAGATCAGTGTTTGTGGGCAGTGATGTTATTTTCAGCAGTGAAAGTGATGCATGGTATCATATGATGCTTGCTATAACCACAGCTCTAAACCTTCAGCTTCCCTGGTTCGATCCCATGACCTACTTTCCCCACGGCACTCCAATACCCTTCGGTCCATTCAACAGCTGGGGAATAGCATTAATCTCTTTGGTAGCGGGCTTGGGCCATCCGAGCGTACATACGATCGATACAGTTGGAGCATTTTTCCCCGCAGTACTAGGGGCTCTTCTAGTCATCCCTGTATTTTTCATAGGCCGTGAGATCGGCGGAAAAAGCTGCGGTCTGATATCAGCGCTGATCGTTGCAGTAATTCCCGGACAGGTCTTCGAGCGGAGCGTGCTTGGATTCACAGATCATCATGCATCGGAATCTCTTCTCAGCGCTTTTGCTATCATGTTCTTCATGCTGGCAATAAGTTCAGGCAAAGATCTGAGTTTTGAGTCTATAAAAAGGGATTGGGCAATGCTTAAGATGCCATTATTGTATTCAGCCCTGGCAGGAGCATCTCTCGGGCTGTATATAGATGCCTGGGCCTCAGGTTTTCTCTTCGAAGGCATAATTCTGATCTTCATCGCTCTCCAGAGCATAAGTGATCATCTCAAGAACAGGAATGCCGAGTATCTTGGGATCACAGGAGCGATAACCTTCCTCATAGCAGCGCTTCTGGTCCTGCCATTCATACAGCCGTTCTATGGATTTAGCAATTATTACTACTCGCTCTTCCAGCCAACTATTCTTCTCCTGGGAATGGCTGCTGCGCTGCTCGTATCCTTCTTATCCAGGGCCATGCGGGAAAAAGAAATCAATAGATACTACTTCCCCGGAACATTGGCAGTAATCGCGGCTCTGGGGCTGATAATATTATCAGTAGCTATGCCGTCATTTACCGGGACGCTTCTTTCCGGATTGAATATCTTCCAGCCGAAGGTCGGAGGTGCATCAACTGTGGCAGAGGCATCTCCGCTGCTTATGGAGGGCGGCCAGTTCTCACTGGACGGAATACAGGGAAACTTCCCCGGCATTTCAGTCATACTTTCGCCTTTCTTCTTGAGCGCAGTTGCTCTTGTTCTGCTTTCGATATATTACATTAAAACTCAGAAGAACACATACCTGCTGATGATAACCTGGTCCGTCATCACGCTGCTTTTAACCCTGGCTCAGGTAAGGTTTGCATATTACTATGGGATAAATGTAGCATTGCTTACAGGGTTCCTGGCCTCCTGGATCCTGCTGGGGACAGGCTCCAGCAAACTCAAGGATATAGCCTCAGAATCCAGAGATCCGGCGAAGCTGCTCATATCAAATTTGAAAGGGATAGCTGTAATTATACTGATATTGGTCTTGGTCATATACCCGAGCGTTAGCGTAAGCATTCTGATTGCGCAATATACTACCGGCGGTCCGGATAAGGACTGGATGAGCTCTGTCAAATGGTTGGAGAACAATACGCCGAGCCCGGGCATGGATATCTACACCATCTACCAAAGACCGCCCGATAACCAGCAGTACTCATATCCTGAAGCGGCATATGGTGTTATGTCCTGGTGGGACTACGGGCACTATATCGAGACTATAGGCCACAGGATGCCCAATGCCAATCCGTTCCAGCAAGGCATAGGCAACCTGTCTGCAAACATCCCAGGATCTTCTCCATTCTTCTTATCCGAGAGCGAGGATCAGGCAGAGAGCGTTCTTGCGAACCTGGATAAAAACAGATCGCCCTATCTGAACACCAGATATGTCATGATCGACTGGGAGATGGCCACCAGCAAGTTCTATGCCATGACTGCATGGAGTGCAGTTCCAATCACCAGATACTACGGCATCTTCTATCAGCCTCAGGGAAATCAGCTTGTGCCTATTGAAGCCTATAGGGACCCATTCTTCGAGACTATGACCGCCCGCCTGTTCTTCTTTGACGGAAGCGAAACTCCCGTCGGCAATGCCTTTGCCATAGCCTACCAGATCTTCGAGCAGAACGGCACCCTGTTCCCTGTGATCGTTTCACAGCCATTGTTATCATCGAACTACAGCGAGCTTGTGAACTATGTGAACGAGAGCAGGGATAAAGGATATGAATCAGAGATCGTGACTGAGAACAATCCCACATCAATATCGTCCTCAGTGCCCCTTGCAGCACTGAAGCATTATAGGCTTGTACATGAGTCTGAGTCGACGGTGACATACACTGGACAGAAGTTCGTTAAGACGTTTGAGCATGTACCTGGAGCTGTAATTAGAGGCAAAGCTCCTGCCGGGACGAAAGTGACGATCTCTGTGCCCATAGCTACCAATCAGAACAGGGAGTTCACTTACAGCCAGTCAAACACGACTGACGCCAGCGGCAATTTCACGCTTCAGGTACCGTACTCGACACAGGGGCCCAGTGCATCCGGAACGAAGTTCGATACAGGGCCTTCCAGAAGCTATTATGAGCTGATGGCAGACGGCAAGGTCTATCAGGTCAGTGTTCCCGAGGAGGCAGTAATGGCTGGAGGCACCATAAATGTATAAAGTGGTGCTGGAGAGCTATTTTATAGCTCCTCCTATTTTTGCAGTAAAATCATGGAAAACCATAAGGAAAGCCATAAAGAAACGACTATGGCTTGATATCGCCTATTGATATCGCCTATGAGGATGAAAACTGCTGGTCCAAATGGGTCTGTATTTCTTTTACAGCTTGCCTTAATGTGATCTTATTATCATAATCGGCCAGAATCCTTTGAAGCTTCTCTCTCGGAGCTTCATGAAACAGCCGCAGCGATGATATTATATTCGGCACTGCCCTGACGATATTATCGACAATTGTGATCGTTGCCTTTCTGGAGGTCCTTGAAAGAGGATTGAGGTCAATTGCTATGACCTTTTTGCCCATTGCTATAAGAGCCTCACAGCGGTCTCCGTCTTCCAGAGGAATAAGCACAACGTCTGCGTCATAAATTCCGCCTTTCGTTGCTTTGGCCCTCGAGTGATCCAGCCCCGGAATCATTGTATCCGGGCTCTCGCCCAAAACTTGAGAGGCGCCAAGGCTTCGGAGCAGGTCTGCAATCTTCTTTACCCTCGCATCAGTCCTGTGGAACAGGTTTACCTCCAGCGGAGCATGAAGCTCATCTGCCAGATGGACCATTCCTTCAGGGACAAGCGCAGCAACATTGCCGTTGACGCTCAGCACAGGATGCCTCGCAAGAAGCATCATAGCAGCAGCGGCTCTTGTCGCTGCTTCGGCTGAAGGAGTCGTCTTTTCGCCTATTAGATAATCAAATGCCTCGCCCCTGCCCTGGGCGATCATGCCCTGAACGCTTGTCAGCCCAATTCTCACTCCATCTGCGATGCGTTCTCGGCAGATGAGCGATGCGTATCTTGGATGAGACTTCGGGATTTCAGTCAAGGTTTGCGCCTCTGTGGGATACAAATGTTGAGCCGACCTTTCCGAACTCAGCCAGTGCCTCTCCTCCGCCTACTGCGAAGACTGAATCGCCAAGCATTATCATGCTCGCCATTCCGCCTGCTGCCTCGACCGCCTCGATTGCATCGAGTGCCCAGTTGCTCGCTATGCCGATCTTGAAGGTAAAGTGCCTTGAGAGCCGCATAAACTCCTCCAGTGTCGGCCTCGCCAGAAGCTCCCTTAGACATGCCTTGCCTGCGTTGTTGATCTCATTCATGGTCTTCTCATCGGACAGAATCTCTCGCGTGGATATCGGCCCTCTGACGACATAATTCACAATAATTGCCGGCACAGGTATGCGGTCGATCCGGCCTATTCCGGGCGCACCAGGTGCAAGGCGGACAACAAGGCCGCCGGTGTTCTGGGCAATCACATCTCCGAGGCCCGTTCTGTTCACGACCTCAGCACAGTGAGCTACTGCTGCAACTTGGTTCGACATCATGCCTAAATTGAAGTGGGCATTCAGGGCAAGGCCGCATCCGAGAGCTCCTGCACCGCTTGCTCCGAAGCCTGAGCTGAGAGGCATATCAAGCTGAGTCTTAACGGCTACCGGCGACTTTGCAAGCCTATCGAGAACATATCTGCTCACAGGCGCATCGGACAGCTTCCCATTCAGGAAAATCTGCATCTCGTCCGACGGTTCGACGGTCGTTGCCGCGCCAAGAGCCAGGTTGAGGCCGCATCCTATCGAGCCAGAAAGCATGGGATCTTCCTGGCGCAGTGCAGCAAAGAAACCGGTAAGATGAGATGGAACAAATGCCTTCATTGAAATACCTCGGATAGCTTATCGATTATGCTCCTTGCTATTATGCTCTTTTTGCCTTCGATCCACATTTTGCTGCCTTTTCTGTCGATCATCAGGACTTTATTGTCATCGGTGCCCATGCCCTTACTCCCGATATCGTTTGCTACGACAATATCGAGCCTTGATGAATACATGGATTGCTCTGCACGCTTTGCAAGCTCATCCCCGGGGATATTCGTCTCAGCCTTGAAGCCGACGATCTTAATGCCGGGATAAGCATCCCTGACTGTCCTGATGATCTTCCTGGTGGGCCTGAGCCGGAGAACGAGATCTTGGCCGGACTTAATCTTTTCAGCATTTGGATCAAGTGTATAATCTGCAACTGCAGCAGCGCTAATGAGCGCATCATAGCCTGTGGAAAGCTCATTCATGACTGCATCGAGCATCTCCATTGAGCTTTCTGCATATATCTCGCGGAACGGCAGGCCCTGTCTGTAGCGATGGATTATCGCAACATCTGCGCCTCTGCGATATGCCTCCAGAGCTATTTCGGTTCCTGTCTTCCCCGAGGCACGGTTGGTAAGTATGCGGATTGGATCGATACGCTCTGCATTCGAGCCGCTTGTGACCAGGATTTTTTTGCCCGACAGGTCATTTTTGCCGAGAAGCCTTTCGATCTCGATCACAATGCTTGAATTATCAGCTATCTTGGCCTTGTCCTCTTCGACTCTGGGATCTATCACTGCTATTCCCATAGAGCGAAGAGCATCAATGTTCTTCATGACTGCCGGGTGGCGATACATTGCCTCATGCATCGCAGGGACGACCATCACAGGCTTTCCGCTACCCAAAGCCGTGGTCGCAAAGGTGGTAACTGGCGTGTCGTCTATTCCGCAGGCCACCTTGCCGATTGTATTTGCAGTTGCCGGGGCAATCAAAAGGAGATCGGCCAATCCTCCGATGCCGCAAAAATGGACATGCTCCACTCTGCCTGTTATTTCAGTTATGACTGGATTTGAGCTCGCATATTCAAGCGCGAATGGGTGGAGTATCTGCCGTGCGGCAGGGCTCATGATGCAGTGCACCTCCGCCCCACGACGGATCAGATCGCGGATCAGGTCAATTGCTCGGACAGCTGCGATGCTGCCGGTTACTCCTACTGCAATTATCTTTCCGGAAAGCGAATCGCTAACTACACCAGATATATCCGAAGGCATAAAGGTTCATGTGGGATGTGGTATATCACTTAAAAAGGTTACCTGGAAGGAGCACAAACCTTATTTAACAAATCATCATCTGAGGAAGAATGCCATGCCGGGGTGGCCTAGCTGGTTAGGGCGCGAGACTCATAGGGTAATCTAAAACCCGCGCCTGAGGCATCTCGAAGTCGCGGGCTCGAATCCCGCCCCCGGCACCTTCTTATCAATAAGTTTGAATTATGCGTAAGCCGTTTGAGCTTTTATGCAAATATTTTGATTTTGTCTGATTGTCTGATAAGTCCTGAAACATCTGTCAGGAAATATAGCATCAGTTCACCTATGGACTGCAGGCATCTGCAATCTTTTTGGCTATAGGGTCAGTTTATAGCCCTTCTCCAGCTGCTGAATCTGTTCTTCGCCTTTGGCGGCCAATTCTCTGAACTGATTGATAGTATCCCTCATTTTGGGCAGCGCTTCCTGCTTATATGTGCTGATGGAATCCAGCGCTTCCACGACATCTGCAAAGGCAGTCTTCATAGTCTCGACAGAGATATTGGCGTCCATCGATTGTCTCTGGATTTCGGCCCCCTGGTCCTTCAGCATTTGCGATGTGCTGCTGATTATATAATTCGTGGTCTCATTGAGCATTTGAACCTTCTTCAGGACAATCTTCTGGTTATAAAGAGCGCCAGCAACCATCACCGAGGTCCTCAAAGCGGAGATTGTCACATTTTTGGCTCTTTCTACCCCGCGCATCAGCTCCTTATTATTTCTGGTCACAACCTCTGTCGCCATTACGCCCTGCTGATTGACGACGATCATCTGCTGCATATCTAAAATACGCTGCCGCAGCGGAAAGAGGACTTCTTCAGTGATAAATTTAACTTTTTCTGGGTCTTCATTCCTATCTTTGGCCGCAACGACCTGCATTTCAATCGATTTGTCCATCAGTATGCCGAGCTGGACCTCTTTCATCAGCTTTTTGGTCAAATCGCGCAGGATCTGCTGTTCGATCTCCAATGTAGTATTATCGTTTTTCAGGGTTGTTTTCCCTTTATCCAAAGAGGCAAGGATATCCGCAATCACCGAATCTGCTTTCTGGTATTTGGCAAAATAGGCCCTGACCGGGTCAAACAGCTTGCCCAAGATGCCGGTCTTGGTGAAATCGATCAGGCTGGGGTCCAGGTCTTTTAACTCCCGCTGCAGATCCATTAAGCCTTTTGCCACAACACCGCCTTCATCGCCGTCTTTGGACAGGCTCCCAACCGTCACCTGCAACAAAGAATTTTTAGCTGCCGAGCTCTTCATCGTGGCAGCCCCAAAGGATTCGATCGACTGGAGGATATACTTCTTTTTGGCAAATTCATCGATATCCAGGGTCAGAATCTCCGCAACGTTGCTCTCCGCTACGGCCTGAAGCTGGGCTACTTCCTTCGGTACCGGCTTGACCTGTTCCAGTACCTCGTTCTTAATCGCCGCTTCATCTGGCACTTCCATGGTAAAAGCCATTTTAACCCCTCCTACATTTCAGCATTAAACAGGTTGCCCAGCTTATAAACAACATCATCGGTATCAGCGTTAATACTGGCACCTTCATTGATGCTAGAGATAGCTTGCAGGGCAGGGATATTCGCATTATAGCCAATTGTGTATACTGGTATTCCAAGCTCCTGCACGATGCCCTTAATTTCGTCCAGTGAATGGCCTCTATTGGTGTTGCCGTCGCTGAGAACGAAAATCCTTGGTTTCAGATTGGGATCTGCATTGGGACCTGCAGCCTTCTGATCTATGAGCATCTTCATGGCGATCAGGCCAACCATATTGTCCTCTCCGATATATTTTTGACCTTCGAGCAATGAACGCTTCAAGTTATTCAGCGGAACGCCATCCATGCTGCCAGATACATCGGCCACAAAGACCGCGCAAATAGGTTTGGCGTTTTTCGTTATTTTCCAGACCTTTTGTGCCTGGATGATCTCATCGCCGCTGACTGCTCGAGCTTCGGATTGGTATCCATTAAAGCCGTTAAAACCATATTTATTCGCCAAGATCTGGTACTTTTCCTGCTGTGTGAATTCAACGAATTTATTCAGGATTTTCATTTTCTCCGCAGATAGTTCGCCGATCGCATACATCGGGCTGTCATGTCTGGCCCCAAAAGGAATAAATTCGTAGGACCTGATATCCGGTGTATTCACATAGGTCTGGTATTCCAGGACAAAACTATCTAAAACACCTGATTTGGCCGATTCCCTCATTTGCAGAGTAGTATAGGCTACAACAGGAATATTAGCCTGAAAGCTCTCAAATCCTGCTTTTGCTTTGTCACTCAATAAGTCTCTGCTGTCAAAAGTCTCCAAGGCTGAAATCAGAAAGTTCAGCCCGGTTGAACTGGCAAACGGATCGGTATAGCCCATCTCAAGTTCATTATTCGTAACAGCATCGACAATCGTCGTGGTATTGATTGCTCCATATTTGTTTACCAGCTCGTCTTTCTTGGCTTTGGTGAGCAGGATCCCGGCTACATTGCCAGCAAGTCTTTTTTGCACTAACTGGGCCTTAACCCCTTGGGCGACTATCATTTCGCCCCAGAGTTCATTGGACGGCGTATAGGCATCCGGCAAATACTTCCCAGAAGTAATATAATCGCCACCTTGCCCGGAAGGAATTCCTCTAAGCCTTACCGATACCTGTTTGCCGTCAATCGTTATTGCAGCATTATTGAAGTCTTTGGCCACTTCTGTCAGCCAGCCATCAGTACCGCTGCCAGCTTTTTCCGTTGAGGAAAATATTTCGATGTAGCTCGGTGTGCTGCTGTTAACCTGTGGCGGATATTTGGAGATCTCAGGCAAGGAGTATTTCAGGTCTGGGGGCAGAATATCAACCGGGCTCTTAGGGTGCGTGACTGTGTTCACATTGATATCTTTAATGATGCGCTCCAAACCCCGAATTGGATCTGTATCTGGAGGTGGAATCGTAATTCCTGTTATATGAATCCCTACATAAACCAAGATAAATACCGCAACTGCTGCTCCAATTATCCCCAAAATTACCTTTTTGTCGCTTTCATTCGGCATATTGATGCTCCCCTCTTCAATTCTTATAATATTTTGCCTCTTTGATCAGATTATCGATCTCGATCATGCCGGCCATTTGCTCCAGTTGATCGCTTTCTACGGTGTTTAAGCCTGAGATCTCCAGCAGCAGTTTATCAAGCTTCAGCAGGATCTGTTCATTATTTTCAGTGGCAGCTTTTACAAAAGTTATATACTCGTTATAAACTTTAAATTTTTCCTCCATAAATTGCTGCGAAAAGGCCCCGACTTCGTGTTTTTTCCTAATGAAATTGTAGTCTTCTTCATCGAACGCATCCAATTTATTGAGGATGCTACGGATATTCATAAAGAATATCTTCTCCACCTCGACGAGGACCATATCAAATTTCTTGTAGCTGATCTCTGAGGTACTGAAGATCTGCAGGAGGATACCCCGGATAATTTTATTCTTTTTCTGCAGCCGCTCAATCTGATCGAATAGCAAGTCAATAATTTCTTCAAATGTTTTGAGCCCCTTATGAATATTCAATGCTTCAATGTAATCTTCCACAGTCATGATTTTATTAGTTGGAATTACATTCTCCGATCCGGTAAGGAGCTTATAGTTGCCGTAGATTAACCCGGCGCCGCTTAAGAAGATGAATGTGCTGCCAAAGGCTGTTGCCAATGCACTGGCTCCCAACTCTATTCCGATCAATCCAGGCGAGAATGTAATTATGTTGGCGGCGGCAATGCCTAAATTCAGGCTCAACAGTTTGATCAGCTTTTTTCTGTCCATGTACTCTTGCCCTCAGATTTTTCTGTATGGATTTTCTCAAGATATTTCATATTGTCATAGAGGGTCCCTATAAACCTACCAGTAGTCCTTGCACGGAAAACTGCATTATGCATGCATTAGTACTTTCTATTAAAAACAAAATTGGTTTCGATCCTTATTCAGCCGCTGGCTTCTTCATCTGCTCCACCATCTCGCGCCATTCTTTCTCGTAATCCTCGTCGGACATCAGCTTCTGGCTCACAGCTTTTTGGAGCTCTTCGGATATCCTGCCCTCTTTTACGAGCTGCCGTCCTGCCTCTTTTGCAGCCTTGAAGACATTATCTAAAACGGCTTTTCCGCTGCCTTCCATCAAATGCCGCATCGGTTCTGCGCCAGGACGCAGAAGTGCTCCAGCAAATTCAGAGCTTCCACCAGGGCTTGCATAAATTGCTTTCATCTGGACAAGAATAGGATCGAACATGGATATGTCCCAGGACCCGCTGGATGATACGAGAACAATCTTCTGTTTTTTATCACCCATATCTCCTGACATGTGAAGCGGCAGCTGTCTATCCATCAGATTCTTGAGAGGGCCAGTGATGCCCGCATAGTATACCGGGCTCGCCCATACAATCACATCGGCATCCTTGATCTTGGGAAGGAGCATCTGCATATCATCGTTCTGGCCGCACTTTCCCGGATTCTTATACCAGCAGCTCATATCTCCATTGCAGGGCCCTATCTTCAACTTACTCGTGTAGAAGACCTCAACGCTAGCGCCGGCCTCTCTCATCCCGTCCAAGAACGGGTTCAGAATCATAGCCGTGTTTCCTTCATCCATATGAGGGCTGCCGTTTATTGCTATAACATTCATGGCGTATTCTCCTTGACTATTTCCAGATAGATGCAACATTCCAATAAATCTTTTGAGCTGATGTGTAGATCCTTGACTTCCGTAAGCTGAGGATTATGACCCCACGCCCGTTTATTATCCGAAACAAACAATTAGTCCTAGCACGAAAAAGCTCTTCAATCATGTGCATCCTGCCCCCAAACAACCTTGAGTCCTCTATCTCCATACGGCATGAACTCCGTCCAGGCGATGTAGGCTACATCACTTACCTCCATGGCACAATCTACGCCGAAGAGGAGGGATTTGATAGTACCTTCGATGCTTATGTTGCGATCCCTCTATCCGGATTCTCGAAGTCGCATTCACATCGCGAACGCATCTGGATCGTTGAAAAGGACGGAAAGATCGTCGGCTCAGTGGCTATCGTGAAGTTCTCAGAGAGCGAGGCTCAGCTTAGATGGCTGCTGCTTGACAGAAGCATAAGAGGCATCGGCCTTGGGCGCCGGCTGGTAGACGAGGCATTGAAGTTCAGTCTGGATGCAGGATATTCGTATGTGTTTCTTTGGACTGTTAAAGGGCTAACAGCAGCTACCAGCCTCTATGAATCCTTCGGATTCAGGAGGACTCAAGAGGAGACCCATGAGATTTGGGGCGGTGTTATTACTGAAGTCAGGTATGAATTGAAGTTGCAGGATAAAACTGATTAACATGTAATATGTAATTATGTTAAGAGGCAAAACGCCTTGATTAAGGCCGAGGCCTCAATCTGCCTGGAGGTTCATTATTGTCCCTCCTACATCGCCTCCGGGCAGCACAATTTTCGCTCGATTTTGCCATTTTCGCATTTTCAAGATTCATCGATTTTTGCCAGGCAATAATTGCAGTCTTCGCGCAGCAAGCATGAACTGCATTTTCTCTTTGAGCTGTGATTCCTTACGGGACTGCCTTCACTCCAGCATCTCCTCATCTCCTCAACAGTTGATATCAGATCTTTCCTGAGGGCATCATCGAACTTGATCAAGTGCTGTTTTCCATCGCCGTATACTAATATCCCGTGGGGTACAGCCTTTCCATAGTTCTCCTCAATAAGGAGGCAATAGGCAGCCAGCTGCAGCACATGACCTCTATGAGGCGTGCTTGCACGTCCGCTTTTCAGTTCCACGGGTATAAGCCTGCCCTTATCTTTAACTATATAGTCGGGCTTTCCTGAAATTCCAAATCGTTTCGAGAGCAGAGACTTCACAGGCCTATCCCGGTCTGAGTACAGATCCGAGTATATCACTTCTCCAGCTTGAATGCCATACTTTTTTCTGGCAGACTCTATAACAGAAGACCTCCTTCTGGCAATAGCATAAAATATCAGCGCCAAAATAAACAGCAATGGAATCAGATATAAGATCGTAACAACCACCCGAATGCAAGCAAGGCACCTATAAGCATTAGATATTCCAGAAGGCGAACTAATCGGAGAGAATTCTCCTGGCTTTGAATCCTCATTAGCCTCTTGCCTGCCACATTATGCTCATATTTGCCCCTTTCGATGTCGGGGGATTCTGGCGTGCTGCCGCACCGCTCAAGATACCATGCGATTGGGCAATAAGCGTATTGCGATATCTCCGATGCTGTAATGAAATCTCTCTTTGAGTCTTCTCTCATTCGGGATCAAGCCCAACGCATTTGGTATCCAATGGCTCGCTTGGGCTAACGCAGCCTATGATCTGATAAGAGATATTAATGATCTGATCCATCTCCTTCCTCGAATGTCTGATTCCAGAATGCAAACCACGGGCGTGAAGGTGCAGAGGAGCTGTGGCGAGCGGTTTCGCAAAGCTCTAATTGAGCTTGGGCTCTTTGATCGCAATCGAAGGATCACATCGGATGAAGGCCACGTTTATCTTCCAGTCTTCCCGCTAAACGATGATGCTCAAAGGATGCTCCGGAAAATTTCGGGCTTCGAGATAATTGAGGCCGATTTTAAGCTTGAGGAGCGCAATCTTAGCCCTGAGGAGATACTTGGATTTCGGCCCGGCTTTGAGGTAGTTGGAGATATCGCTATTGTCGAGCCTGAAGATGCCGAAAAGGTAAAGGAGATTGCAGATGTGCTGATGTCCCTTTACAGAAGCATAAAGACGGTCATCACACCCGTCTCTGATGTTGAGGGAGAGTTCAGAACCCGCAGGTTCAGACATATTGCAGGACAGCCGCGCACTACCACTATTCATAAGGAGCACGGCCTGCGGTACTGCATCGATCTTGAAGGGGCTTACTTCAGCCCTAGGCTTGGAACTGAGCGTCTCAGAGTCGCACGACAGATCCATCCAGGCGATGTCGTGCTCGACATGTTTGCAGGTGTCGGGCCATTTGCGCTTCTTCTGGCGAAAAAGGGGGCAAATGTTGTAGCCATCGATAAGAATCCGGTGGCAACCAGATGTCTGAGGAAGAATGCCCAATTAAACAAAGTCCATGCAGAAATTCTTGAAGGTGATTCCGCAGATCTTGCACTAAGATACGAAAATGCGGCCGATCATGTCATCATGAATCTTCCCCATAGTACATCTCAATTTCTGGCTCCCGCCATTAGAGCTGCAAAATCAGGAGGGGTAGTGCATTATTACAGCATAGCTTCCGTTGAAAACCTTTATGCAGATACGAAGTTGATAAAAAATGCGGCATCAAGCATTGGCGCTTCTGTGGAGATCCAGTATCAAGGCATTGTAAGAAGTTATGCACCTAAAAGATACAATATTGTGATAGATTTCAGGCTGATCAAGCCCTGATCTGCCAAGAGCTATTATCGTAAAATTTATATTCAATGGATGTAGTAGTATTAATAGCAAAAGTCGTCCGATTTTAGATAGTCTCCCTCCTACATCCCTTAACGACTTTTGCTATTAAAACCCATTGATCATACTAATTCCTGATTTTGCCGAAACAGCCTTGCCTTTCTCAGAAGGAAAAAGCCGATTAACATCGGCAGCCAGAAATCGAGCCCTCTGAAGGCTAATACTACGACTGTAGCTGTGGCGCCTTGAACCCCGAGAGAGCTATAGGCAATGGCCATAACCCCCTCCACAAGACCAATGCCCTGAGGCACGGGCGATATATTCCAGAAGAGAATGCCTATCGCATACCCTGCTACCAGTGGGCCGATGCTGATGGGGCTTTTGTAAGCGAGAAAAATGGCGTAGATGCTCGCAATGTTGATCAGATGAGCGCCAAGCGCAGTTCCGAGGGTACGGGCCAGCCTCCTGGGATGCACCTCAATGGCTTTGGAGGCATTGATGAACTCTTTCGCATTCTGTGAAGCCCAGTTCTTTTCCAGCAGCGGCTTATGCCTGATCCTGCAGGCCAGATTTCTTATGCCGCTCTGAGCCAGACCAAGCATGCGCTCTAGGAGCGTTGGCCGAAACATGCCCAGCAGTATCGCAGCGCTTAAGCCGCAGAGCACCAATATCATAAATATGGCGCCAATAATCTCATAGATCTTCAGCTCTTCTTGTATGTAGAGATACCCAAGGCTTAATGCCAGGACAAGCATAAAGGAGATATAATCAGATATCTGCGCCAGGAGTGTTCCTGCTGTGGCCCGTGCCGGCGACTGGCCGCGGCTGGAGAGGTCATCAATAAAGAGAGCCATTCCTCCCATTCCCCAAGTTGGTGCTATTGTATTGACGAACTGTGAGCCAAAGGTAAGGGGCAGCAGTTCTTTTACTTGACTTTCAACTTCAACTGCTTTGAAGGCGAACCAGAACATAACTGTAAAGACAGTGTAGTATACGACTTGCAGCAGCATGGCGATAAGAATCCATCCTGCGTTTCCCCTGATGAGCAAATCCACAATCCCTTTTATCTCAGCAAAGCTACTTACGATCAGCCAGACAAACGCCGCTGCCAAAATCCAGAATATCCGCAATCGGTTCATCTATGTCTCTTTCTAATCCAGGCTTCTGAAAAATTAATGCTCGAAATCATTCTATCATATCTATATTCTTTCTTTAATATACGTAACGACATCAGGAATAATTATCTATAGAGCGGAGGGATATTATCATATGGGCTCTGATCAGGCAGTATTCTGGAGCGTTTCAGCTGATGAGCTTTTAAGGCAGCTTAATACCAGCACTAACGGCCTAACAAAATCCGAAGCTGAAAATAGGCTTAAAACATACGGCCAGAATACTCTTAGAGGAAAAAAGGAGTCATCTGCACTAACACTGCTGCTCTCTCAGTTCAGGAGCCCGATCATCATATTGCTGCTGTTTTCAGCAATTTTATCCTTTTATTTGAGTCAGGAGATTCAAGCGTTAATAATTGTAACGATATTATTAATAAGCGGCATGCTTGGCTTCTGGCAGGAATACACCGCAACTGATGCGGTCTCCAGGCTTCTCGCACTGGTTCGAGTCAATGCTACAGTGCTCAGGGATGGAGATCAAAAGGAAGTGCCCATTGAGGATATTGTGCCCGGGGATATTATCCTTCTCAAGGCAGGCGATATCGTACCGGGAGATTCTCTTATCCTCGAGTTAAAGGACCTTTTCGTAAATGAGGCTACTCTGACGGGTGAGACCTATCCCGTTGAGAAGTTCGCACAAGCAGTGCCAAAGGATGCACCGCTGAACAGACGTCTCAACAGCCTATTCATGGGATCGAGCGTTGTTAGCGGGACTGCCAGGGCAGTGGTCGTGAACACAGGCCTTCAGACAGAGTTCGGCAAGATTTCACAGAGGCTGAAGTTCAGGCCCCCTGAGACCGAGTTTGAGCACGGGGTTCGCCACTTCGGCTATATGCTGATGGAGGTCACTCTCCTGCTGGTTGTAGCTATCTTCGCCATAAACGTCTACCTCGCAAAGCCGATCGTTGATTCCTTCCTGTTCTCCCTGGCTCTGGCAGTAGGACTTACTCCTCAGCTTCTGCCCGCGACTATCAGCATCAACCTGGCGCACGGAGCAAGAAGGATGGCTGCACACAGGGTTATAGTCAAGAGGCTGGCCTCGCTTGAGAACTTCGGCAGCATGAATGTGCTCTGCTGTGACAAGACAGGCACTCTCACAGAAGGCGTTGTTCACTTCCATTCCTCTCTGGATGTGGAGGGGAGCAGCAGTGATAAGGTCCTGCTTTATGCCTACATTAACTCCTTTTATGAGACTGGTTTTGCAAATCCGATAGACAAGGCGATTCTCAGCGCTGGACCAATGGATATCTCTGGATACAAGAAGCTGGATGAAGTTCCATACGATTTTCTGCGTAAGCGCCTGAGCATACTCGTTTCAAATGGTGATGAGCATATCATCATAACAAAAGGCGCACTGTCAAACATCTTAGAAATCAGCACAACTGCAGAAACGCCACACGGAATTATGGATATATCCACTGTCAGCGGTGAGATTCAAAAAAAATATAACGACCTCAGCAATCATGGTCTGCGCGTGCTTGGACTGGCTACTCGAAAGATCAGCACAAAGGTCTGCCTTACCAGAGACGAAGCTGATATGACCTTTTTAGGCTTCCTGGTCTTCAATGACCCTCCCAAAGCAGATGTAGCCGAAGCCATCGCCAGCCTGGATAGACTGGGAGTCGAGCTCAAAGTGATCACCGGCGATAACAGGATTGTTGCTGCGAGCGTTGGAAAGCAGGTAGGTATGAAAAATATGCGTGTGCTTACCGGCCCGGAAATTCTCAGAATGAGCGATGGCGCGCTCCTAAGACAGGTTCAGGATGCCGGTATATTTGCAGAGGTAGAGCCGAACCAGAAGGAGCGGATAATCCTGGCTATGAGAAAGGCGGGTAATGTTGTAGGCTATATGGGTGATGGAATCAATGATGCATCTGCGCTCCATGCCTCAGATATCGGCATATCCGTCGATAGCGCTGTGGATGTTGCAAAGGAAGTGGCGGACGTTGTCCTAATGGAGAAAGATCTGAGTGCGTTATCTGAAGGTGTAACCGAGGGGAGGAAAACATTCTCGAATACAATGAAGTATGTCTTCATGGCAGCAAGCGCTAACTTTGGAAATATGTTCAGCATGGCAGTTGTCTCCATCATTATACCCTTCCTTCCGCTGCTTCCGACTCAGGTTCTCCTGACAAATCTTCTTCAGAACTTTCCGCAGATCACGATAGCGAGCGATAGCGTTGATGAGGAGCTCATAGCGAAGCCGCGACGCTGGTCGATAGGATTCATCACTAATTTCATGGTAGTCTTCGGCATCATCAGCTCCATTTTCGATTTCGTTACCTTCGGAGCATTATTGCTTCTCTTGCATGCAAGCGTTGTTCAGTTCAGGACCGGCTGGTTCATAGAATCGGTGATATCAGCATCGATGGTGGTGCTGATCATCCGCACAAGAAGGCCATTCTTTAAATCGATGCCGGGAAGATATCTGCTGATTACGACAATTCTTGTAGGCCTGGCTACGTTTATCCTGCCCTACACACCTCTATCGGGGCCGTTTGGATTCACACCAATGCCGATATATTTCTTGCTGATAGTGATAGCTATTGTTGTATCGTATATGATATTGGCTGAGGTTGCAAAGAAATTATTTTATCGAAAAATAAAATATTAAAAAAAATTAATGTCTCGGCGATGTGGCCAAATGGGGAAGTCATTTTCACGCCAAACGTTTATTGTATGTGTTTAACATCCTCCCTAAGTGACCCCTCGATCTAAACTGGTTGAATCATGAAGCTCATATAATATGATGTTAATATGCGTCTAGATGGAGTATAGATAAAGGTGAGATTGATCAGTTAAGGCGTGAGAATGAGTTGTTTAGAATACGCCGAGCTTGAAGCCCGATTGGCTCAATACGAGAATTGCCATAATCCACCGAGTCTAAGACATGGCGGCAATTGGAAAAATGAGGGATTGAGAAGGGAAAGCCTGGTCAGAAGAAAGGACATAAGGGTCTGACAATAGCCAAGCCAGATAAGCAATTGCAAGTCACAATAGATCGATGTCCCGATTGAGGTATGAAGCTTGGTGGTCCGTTCAGAATAGAATTGAAGCACTCACAGCACACAATTGCTGCAATCCTGACATCCGCACTCGATGTTCGTAATCTTCCATTTAAGGGCCCAGCGCTTCATATCCTTGATTATATCGATGATCTCAAGGCCGCTTTTTGTCAGAGCATATTCGCTCTTAATAGGGAAGGATGATCTATCCACAACATTCTCTATAAGCCCTTCTCGCTCTAGCTCCTTAAGCCGAATCGATAGTACCTTTTGGGTGATGCCGCCAAGGCAGCTCTTCAGCTCAGAAAAACGCCTTTTATGCCCTTCACCCTTATACAGCTCCAAAAGGATCAATAGCGTCCATTTCCTTGCAATATACTTGACCGTCAGGTTTACAGTGCATCCTTCCTGCATGGTATACTTATAGAAACATTCTAGGCTATATACCTTGGTATCTTTAGTATACTCATTGGCATGGCAGAATTCCTGTCGCCATGTAAGAAAGCACTCAGAAGATGCAAAACAACTGCAATATCAGATGATTGAGCTAAGGCTTTATTAAACTGAAGTTCTATATAATAGAATTTAGAATGAACTTCAATCAATATAATTTAATTTAGTAATCGAGTTAGATAAAAACCGATAAGGAGATACTGAGATGGCTGCTAAAGAAAAACCCGATATGTTCTGCTACCAGTGCTCTCAGACTGCTGGAGGAACTGGCTGCACATTGAAAGGAGTATGCGGAAAAGAAGCTACTATATCCCGGCTGCAGGATAATCTGCTCTTCGCCATTAAAGGCATCAGCGCCTATCTTTATCATGCTAGAGAGCTCGGATATACCGATCCTGAGGTTGATGCATTCATAGAAAAAGCCTTTTTCGCAACCCTCACAAACGTGAACTTCGACCCGGAATCTTACATCCAGCTTGCGCTTGAGGCTGGAAGGATGAACATCAGGACGATGGAGCTTCTCAAAAAGGCCCACATAGAAACCTTTGGCGAACCGGTGCCGACAGAGGTGCCGACTGGAACTGTAAAGGGACATGGGATCCTGATCACAGGCCACGACCTATTAGCGCTTCGAGAGCTTCTGAAGCAGGTCGAAGGCACTGATGTGATGGTATACACCCATTCAGAGATGCTGCCTGCTCACGGCTATCCGGGTCTAAAGAAGTACAAGAACCTTGTTGGAAATCTCGGCAAAGCATGGTTTGATCAGCGGCAGCTCTTCGAGAAGTATCCTATGGCGATCCTCGGAACTACCAATTGTTTCCTGATACCGAAAGAAAGCTACCGTGACAGAAGGTTCTCCACAGGCCCTGTTCAAATTCCAGGCGTCAAGCATATTGAAGGGTATAACTACGCACCCGTTATCGAGAAAGCTAAGTCGCTCCCTGAGCTGAAGGATGAGCCGGGAGAATATGTATTATCAACTGGCTTTTCGACGTCGGTAATCCTTTCCCTCAAAGACAAGATCAAGCAGCTTGTCCAGGAGGGCAAGATAAAGAGGTTCTTCCTTGTCGGAGGGTGCGATGCTCCTGGAACCAGAGGAAATTATTACCGCGAGTTCGTTCAAAAGCTGCCCAGGGATACAATCATCCTCACACTTGCATGCGGCAAATATAGGTTCAATGATATAGATCTCGGAAACATCGAGGGCATACCCCGCCTTATTGATCTTGGACAGTGTAACGACGCCATAGTTGCTCTGGAGCTGGCCCAAGCATTATCAAACCTGTTCGGCGTCGGCGTAAATGAGCTGCCGTTAACTCTGGTCATAAGCTGGATGGAGCAGAAGGCTGTGGCCATCTTCTGGAGTCTCCTTGCGCTGGGGCTAAAAGGGATTTATCTGGGCCCGATTGTGCCAGCCTGGATCAATCAGGATATGCTGAACCTTCTTGTGGAGAAGTATGATATTCGCTTGATCGGCAATCCCGATGAGGATATCAAGAAGATGATGGGTTAAAGATATTAATTGAAGGTATTGGTATAAAGACGGCATTTTAGGAAGAAGGAAGGCTCATCCCAGCCAATTCATTGAGGGGATTCAAGCCTTTTCCTATGATTTTTTGCTGCTCAATTCTTGCCAGATTATTCATGGCAACCAGGATGAGGTTGCACCATTCCGCCCATCAGATGATTACAGTAGAATATAATTTGTTGAATATTCTAAAATAGGCAATCACTAACCGCCCCTTAAATAGCCTGGATTAATAAGTTGCAAATTGCAGACTGCCGGTTTCAATATTCCGATACCTCATAAGTTTATGATCTTATGATATTCCTTCAGCATATCGCTGGCTAGCATGCTTTCCCCATGCTTCTTTCCCGCAAGCTCCCCAGCCTTCCCGTTTATATAAGATGCGGCAAAGGCTGCATCAAAGCATGAGACTTTCCTGGCGATTATTGCGCCGCATATTCCTGCCAGAAGATCTCCGGTGCCTCCTTTTGTCATAAACGGCGAGCCGCGCCGATTTATTCTCGTTTGTCTGCCGTCTGAAATGATATCTTCGATCCCCTTATACAGAATTGCGCATCCAAATTCCCTTGCCGCCTTTTTGGTCGCATCTATTTCGGCCTTAAGTTTTCCGGCGGCGATCTCAGATCTTATCAGGCTCAAGAATTCATTCCTGTTTGGAGTAAGCAAAAAGGTCTTTCCTTTAAGGATCTCAGGCTTTGAGGCCACTGCATGTATTGCATCTGCATCTATTACACATGGCAGGCTTGTCTTTTCCAGAAACTCACAGACTGCTTCAACAGTTTCCTTCTCGTTTCCGATTCCGCTGCCAATGACGCAGGCACTGAACCGCCTGTTGATTCCAAATATCTCCTCTACGTGCTTCCTTGCAAAATAATCTCCCTCCAGAGGATAAGTCACGAGATCAGGCGAGAATCCGGCAATAATGTCTGCGGCTCGCTTCACAGCTGCAACTATCACCATATCAACGCCACATCTAAGGGCGGCGAGGGCGTTAAAAGCCGGGGCGCCGGAGTACATCTTTGATCCGCCTATTACAAGAAGGTGGCCGTAATCATACTTGCGGGAATCGGAGTCTCTTTTTGCATAGATGCTCTCAACTAGCCTGGCAGCTTCAGTCATCTAATAGTAATATGTTCGAAGGGTAATATAATAATCACTAATGATGAGGCAAATGATGCATAGGCCTAATCATCGATTCCGATAAGGTGGCTGATCGCAGAAGTCATCCATAGCGAAGCAGCGGAACGATTTAAGGAATATTTACAATATCTCCACTTCTTTCGCAAGCGCGCCTCAGCCATTTGATTATTCTTCGATTTGATTAGTCTTCGCGAATAATCCCAAGCAATGCCATAACTGGCATCAATCCTAATCATTTGCTATCGCTCATAGACCTTCGAAGCTGGCTAACTCCAATATACCTGCTCGGCTGATCAATAACCCTAAATAAGCGGTTAGTCATGATTAATAGCGATCGAAGTATGGAGCTAACACCTATTCAAAGGGACATATTGACTGCGCTGATAAACATCTACCGCAGAGATAACCGCGCGGTCAAAGGCGAAGAGATCGCTGAGATTATAGATCGCAACCCCGGCACTATAAGGAACCAGATGCAGTCTTTGAAGGCGCTAAACTTGGTGGAAGGCGTGCCGGGACCAAAAGGAGGCTATAAGGCTACAGGTTCTGCCTATCAAGCTCTCAACCTCGATACTGCTGGCGATGCCGTCACGCCTATCATGAAGAACGGAATCGTCGTCGATGGAGCAACTGCCAGCGAAATTATCTTTGATAAAGTCATGAAATCCAATGAATGTGATGGATTAATCCGTGTGATAGGCGACATCAGGGGATTCAACGTAGGCGATGAGATCAGGATTGGGCCAACACCAGTGAACAAGCTCTACATTCGTGGAATTATCGCGGCTAGAGACGATACTATGTCCAGACTCATGTTCCACGTGACTGAGATAATTTCAGTGCCAAGGATTCCCATCAAGGGGGTGGCGCGACCTGCAGTTCATATCAGTCCCAATGCCACACTTCAAGAAGCCGCCAGAATACTTATACGCAACGGCGTCCGGGAGGCATTGGTTGATGAAAGCACCCCCGGCCTAGTCAGTATGACCGATATAACCAGGGCTATAGCGGAAGATCATAAAGAGCTAAAAGTCAGTGAGATAACGACAAGAAACTTCCTGACAATTGATTCAAACGAGCTTATCTTTGAGGCTGTAAAAGTACTGGGAAGCAACGACTTGAGCCAGCTTGTGGTAACAGACTCTGGAATACCCTGGGGCATTATCACTCCTGTGGACCTTGTTCACATTCTTGCCCCGATGAGGTCGTAATATGATACATCATTTCCTGGAGTAAAGAGCTAATGTAGCCAGATGATGCCGTTAATTCTAAATAGTAATCAATGACAATAAGATGTGAGGCGCGAAAGCAAGGTCAGATCGTTGTCGATCGTGTAACGGTCATATGATGACGAGTCCCTCTAAAAAAGGGCGCTGAGGGAAAGCTGGCGCTGATCTTGCTATGCCTCGCTTGCCTTGGCTGCTATTCTGCGGGTGGCAATATCTTTCAGGCAGATAGATCCTCACTTATGCGGACATCTCTAAATAACTTACATACGTAGCATCATTATGGAAATCCTTATATTCGTCGAATGACGTATTATTATTATTATTGGGTAAAGGTCGGTTACAGTCTCCTCCCACATTAAGACGTTTCTAGGACTTTTGCCTCCTTATCCCCAGCTTCGAGTCTTCATTCGCAGACCTCATGGAATCCTGAGCCGTTTGTAGATCATCAGAATAGCTATGAAATAGAAGATACGACAATACTATCATATTATATGAGGCCGATTGACCGGAGTGCCCCTGTTTCAAAAGCCAGACAGCTCTGCCATAAGCTGTATGGACGGATCTGTGTAGATCAGAAGCGCCGAGGCATACACGAGAACCTCCTGAAGCAGAGACCCCACTGGTCAGTCCTGAAAAGAGATGAGCAGTTCAAACAGATCGATCTCGGAGACAAAGTTCCATTCGACATATCCCTGCCTCTGCCAGCCAGAGACCCAGGAATGCCGGAGTCGGATGCGGGAGTGAATCTCTTCTGGGAGAAGTTCCAGTGCCAGCGCTGCGGGCGCTGCTGCTACACCCCCGGCGCAGGACTTTACCTGGAAAAGGAGGAGTTCGATAAGATAGTGAAGCGTCTCGGCTCAAGAAAGAAGCTCAAATCCCTTTGCAGATATGATAAAGATTTAAAAGTCTGGGTGTTGAAGCAGCCCTGTCCTTTTTATGATATGGATAAAAAGGAGTGCCGGATTTACTCCATCCGCCCGCGGACCTGTGCCAAATATCCGCTTCATCCGCCGCTCCCGGAGATGCCGTACAATCTTGCTGTAGATGCCTTCTGCCCAGGCGCGCGCCAGTTCGCCAAGGATACTCTTGAGTGGTGGATAATCTGTGAGAACAACTGGGCAAGGCTCCTCAGCGAGATGGAGTCCATGAGCCGGGGCTGAAGATCCCATGTTTTCCCATATATTTTATTATCTCAGCGAAGCCCGAGCCATAGCTTGCCTCTGCTACATAATCGGATATCTCTTTCAGCTCTATATTCGCATTTGCGACAGATGCACGGAAAGCCGCCTGCCTGAACATTGAGATATCGCTCAGACTATCGCCTATTGCAGCAAACTCTTTGGGGTCCAGATGCATACGCTCTGCTATACGCAGTAGCCCAGTGCCCTTACTTACTTTTTTATCTTTTATATGTACTGCAAATTTTGTATCTATTAGCTCTACAGGCAGACCATGCTCAACGATATACCGGTTGGCTTCTGCAACATCGAAGTTTCGTTTTAGAGCAAGATCTGTAAACCTGTAATGAGACGAGTTGTAGACTTCAAGAGGGAATGCCCTGGAGAGCTCTTGATATGCCTTCTGGCATACAACAGGATCTGCCAGGATTTCCATATCGTTCTCCGAATGGGAGACGATCCCTCCATTTTCCGCTATGAAAATGCGGGGCGTACCCAGGAGTACTGAAGTCGCTCTGGTGAAGCAGTGGGTGTTTCCCGTGACCAGAACAACGGGAAGTTTAAGATGCCTCATGGCCTTGACTGAGTCAGGACAGAGAACTCTGCTGCCATCAGTCAGGGTTCCGTCTATATCTACAGCTATTGCGCGGATCAATTCTTTAGCACCTCTGAAATCAATGTGTATCAACTAATCTCTGGCGAAGTTGATATGAATCTATCTCATCCAGAAAAGGAACTGACAGGAATGGAGCAGAGGCTAAATTGGCAGGAAGGGGGCAGAGGCTAAATTGATAGGAATGGAGCAGAGGCTAAATTGCGGGATGTCTAACGGGATTTCCGGAAGTATAGTATCGAATATCCAGCCCATAGATCAAGGTGCTGCCATAAATATATCGAGACCTATGGGGATAGAATCTCCTGCATATCCGCCATCAGCCGGTGATATCAGCGCAATATCCAAAGCAAAGGCAATCTCGGAGTTCTTCAAAGATTATGTGGAATGGTGTATGGATAATTCCGATAGTTCTTCCGTACACGACATTGAGATATATGCGGCAACAAACCAACAGGACAACACTGTCGGCTATATAAAGGGCATTCTAAAATATAGCGATGAAACCGGCATTTTTAAGGGAACCGGCAAACAATATTTCAATAATAGGATGTGGAACCTAGATACATTGACAAATCCCTATCAGAAAGCTCCGTCTATTATATTATATCCCTTTGATCCAACAAAGACCGATGATGTAGACCTTGCGCTCGATACGACCAGTGGCGTTCTCATAGTCAAACACGTCAGCTGGGGAGGGGTGGAAACAGCGGATCTTCAGGTTGATAGCGGAATGCTCTTCGGATTATCCCGCTCAGGGTCGCCATCGATGTATATCATAAGCCTGAACAGGCATAAATCACCGGCTTAGTAATTTGGATAAAAACTTTTTTATTGATATGTGTTTAGCTGCTCAGCTTTGGCTCTAGCATCTGTAGATTCTACATGGGAAAATAACTGCCTATGATTGATGGTCGGCAGTCCTGTCGTTCCAGATACCGACCATACCTATCTAATTGAGTACAGCCCTGTCTGCAACATCAATCCTTGATGCCATCTGTAGTCACATTGAATACCGCTTCGCCATCAGGCAGATTCGGAGAGTCGACAAGCCTAGCTATACGCTTCTCGCCTTTGGATTTTCGCAGATACAAGCGGAATGTGGCCGTATGGCCCAGCACGTGACCGCCGACAGGCTTCGTTGGGTCGCCAAAGAACGTATCGGGTTTTGCCATTACCTGGTTGGTCACAAGTATCACGGCGTTGTTGATATCGGCAAACCGCATGAGGTCGTGCAGATGCTTGTTCAGCTTCTGCTGTCGGTCTGCAAGCGTTCCGCGGCCGACGTACTCTGCCCTGAAGTGAGCTGTAACGGAATCGACGATCAGGAGGCGAACGGGCTTCTCTCCATCCTTGAGTTTCTCTGCAAGCTCCATTGCGCCCTCTGCCGCAAGGAGTATTTGATGGTTTGAATTAAAAGCCCTGGCTACATTTATGTTCTTGAGGAACTCTGGAAAATCCCATGTATAACCCTCGCGCTGAGGCAGCCCTTTGACCATCTGGGCAATCCTCTCAGGCCTGAAGGTGTTCTCAGTATCGATGATTATAGCCGATCCATTGAGTCCTCCCATCTCTTCTGGAAGCTGAACGTTTATAGCCAACTGGTGGGCCACTTGCGTCTTGCCTGAGCCGAATTCGCCATAGAGTTCGACTATGGATTGTGTCTCCATCCCTCCACCAAGAAGCTCGTCAAAGCCCTTGCTGCTGGTTGTAACCTTGCCCACGTGCTTTCTCCTCTCAAGGATTTGATCTCCTGTCTCAAATCCCCCAATATCCGCAGCCTCACGTGCAGCAGCAATTATCTTTAATGCTGTTGCCTCGCCTATATCAAAAGCAGTAAGCTCGCCCGGAGATGCAACTGCGATCGTCTCTATCGAGTTGAACCCTGCCTCTCTGAGTTTTTCAGCCGTAGCAGATCCTACGCCCGGAAGATCTTCAAGTAATATCGCCATCTCTTCTTTTCCTCCGGCTACAATTGAAACAGCATATTTAACTCATTTTCTCAGGCGGGGCGAAAGTAATCCTTGTTCTCCAGCCGCAGCTGATCTCGAGGCCCTCGTTCCAGCCATTTTTCACCTGGCAATCGATCAGATCCGCCTTGTATCCCAGATCGAGACCCTCGATAAGGTTGACGTGATCTCCCCAGAGGGCGACCTTGATTCTCCCTGTCGCATCGGAGATATAAATATTCACAACCTTTCCGGCTTTGCCGTCCTCTCTCTGGAATTCACGGACCTCTCCAAGGCCGGTAACAAAGCCGGATACACTGCATATCATTCCCGGCTTGAGGTCCTCAATAGGAGTGAGCTTCTCTGAATAGCTTACCTTGCGGTTGCTTTTTCTCACGACTGTATAGCTGCCTGTCTGTATCTCCACCTGGCCATATCTCTCGCGCGAAGATCCATTTATTATTTCAAGGGTATCTCCTTTGGCCAAAGCCATCCTGGCGTGATCATTCCACAGCGTGATCCTGATCTTGCCCGTTTCATCCCCAAGAAGAAGAGACCTGACAGTGCCCTTTGAGCCATCACTCCTGGTGAACTCTCTTGCAACTCCCGGATCAACGACCTGCGCAATAGTATTCACCTCGCCCATGTCCCTCTGGATCTCCGAGATTTTGTACGGCTCAATTCGCGGCTTTATGTCGATATCAACCTCTTCTATGCTTCCTCCGTGGCCCAAGCTCACCTCAGTGCCTTTATAGCCCTCTTTGGCAACGCCTTTCACCTTTAGACATGCTCCAGTCTTCAGATCGCCCGATTTTACGACATCGGTATACTCATCCCACATGGCGACTCTGATTGTGCCGGTTTCATCTCCCAAAGTCAGGTTCGCAACCCTTCCGATCGATCCATCGCTCCTGTTGAACTCCCGGATATCCGAGATGGAAAGGACTTTGCCTGTGAATACGACCATTCCCGTTTCGGGCCTGATCCTTCCTATCTTAGTGATGACCTCTGCTATGCCGAACTCTCGCGCCACGAGCATGGCAGCAGTTCTTCTGTCGCAGAGCCCAGCCATAAGCGAGATCTTCTCTTCTACTCTGCTCTCGAACTCCTCCGAGGAGATCTGACCGGATACCTGCTCGAAGATCTCCTTAAGCTCGGGATCCATGCTTATCACGAATCATCCGCTGATAGGACAGCGCTGTAGAGATTGCCTCAGATATGCAGCACCGCATCTTGCTATAAATGCATCGCAGACATCGTTGACTTCGCCATCGGCTATTATGGCGCCGTTCTCTACCAGGATAGCCCTATGCGAGACCTCCCTCACGAAGTCAACATGATGGCTTACGAGAAGTATAGTCGTCCCATATTCAGAGTTGATCTTCTTTATGGCATTGGATACTTCTCTTAAAGTGATGGGGTCTATATCTCCGAAGGGCTCATCCAATATCAATATCTTGGGTTTTGCAGCCAGAAGTATCGCTAGGGCTGCCCTGACCTTCTCACCGCCGCTGAGCTGGTCTGGAAGCTTCCACAAGATGCTTTCATCAAGATCCATAAGCTTGAATACGGGCTCAGCGAACTCACGCGCCTCAGTTGTCGGGAACCTCGGAAACAGATCCTTAAAGATATCTCTTGTAAGGCCAAGAGATTCCAGAACTGCCTTCGCATCTTCCTCCGACATGTCAGTCAAGGTATAGAGAATATCGAGCACTTTATCGCTTATCCCCATCTCCTCTGCAACCGTTCTGGCCTGTTCAATGACATCCTGGCCTTTGATGCCGAGCTGATAAGCTATCTGCTCTATAATCATCTCGCCTGCATATAGGGCGAACTCCTGATACATTATTCCGAGGCCCCTTCGGATGTACATCCTTTCAGGCGAGTATACAGTCATATCCACCCATTTATCGCCATAGCGGTAGTATACTTCGCCGGAATCAGGCATTCTTAAGCCCTGCATGATCTTCAGTATTGTAGTCTTACCGCCGCCGCTATTGCCAATTAGCGATGTTATCTCTCCCTCATTTATATCGAAGCTCAGGTTCTCTATCTTTAAGACCTCGCCTGGTCCCACAAGGTAGTTCCTCTTGAAAAGCTCCCTGGCTTTTATCAGAGGATGTGCGTCGGGCCTCGATGCAAGAGGCTCAAGACTCCCTATACCGGACAGGAACTTATTGAGAACAGCTTTGGGCTCTCCCTCTGCGACTATTTTCCCTTTATCGATCCATATCAGCCTATCTGCAATATATTCATGGATCTCGGGAAGATGAGATACTACCAGTATAGTGAGGCCAAGCTCTTTGTTTACACTCTTGATGGTATCCAGAACCTCTTGCTTTGTTGCTGGACATGCCATCGTGGCAGGCTCATCCAATAACAGTATTTTGGGCTTTTTTGCAAGCTGGCGGGCTATCAGAAGCCTCTGCTTCTCGCCACCGCTGAGAATCGTCGCCAGATGAAGCGCTTTCTTTTCGAGGCCCACAAGCTTGAGGTAATACATCGCCTCTTCGTATATCTCATCATAGTTCGGCACCTCTTCGATGGGCAGTACCTCATAGCCGGTAGTGCGAGAGTAAACGCGTCTGACGACGTTCTTTAGAGCAGACTCTGTCCACAGGGCGAAGTCTCTTTGAAGATGTATTGCAGTTATCTTCATCTGCTCTCTGATCACTTCATCACTTGAGTCCGGGGTTATTGTGAGATCATCCATCGTGATGCTGCCGGAGTCAAAGCTCTCTATTCCTCGTAGAATCTTCATAAGGGTGCTCTTGCCTCCGCCGCTCTTTCCGACAAAGCCCAAAATCTCTCCAGGCTTTGCGGAGAAACTGATGTCACCCAGGGCAGAGACCACCCCGTTCTTCAGCTCATATGTCTTGCTTAGATTTTCGACCTTGAGCAAAATCAAAACCTCCTCGATTTCACCTTATCTTTGTTCCCGGCTCGACGTCTTCCCGAGGCTTGAGAAGAACTGCCTTTCCCTTAATATCCGCTGCCAGAAGCATTGCCTGCGACTCGACGCCAAAGAGCTTCGCAGGTTCAAGGTTGGCCACTACTACTACCTGGCTTCCTATAAGCTCCTCAGGTTTGTAGTATTGAGCAATGCCCGCAACCATCTGTCGTGTTTCAGTGCCTATATCAACCATGAGCTTGAGGAGCTTATCCGAACCTTTTATCGGTTGAGCCTCAAGCACCTCGCCGATCCTGAGATCAATTGACTTGAAAAGATCAAAGGGTATCTTCTCGGATTTCTCCGCCTTCTCCACCAGCTTTCCCTTCTCCTTTGATTCAGCCTGTTTTATCCTTTCCTTGAAGATTCTATCCAGTTCTTTGACAGTAGGGTCTTCCATCTTGCTGAAGAGTATCTGGGGTTTGCCCAAAGTATGGCCCTCAACGATTGGCATAAGAACATCGTCAAATTTGCAGGCTTTAATATTATCCATTCCGAGCTGTTTATAGGCAGCATCCATCTTCGAAGGCATTACAGGTTCCATCAGAATAACCAATGCCTTGGCAATCTGAATACAGCTTCTCAAGACAGAGCCCGCTTTATCCTTATCGTTTTTGATAAGCTTCCATGGCTCATGTGCCTGGAAGTAGATATTGCCGAAATCCGCCAGGGCCATGATCGAGTCCACAGCCTTCTTGAATTCATACTCTTCAATGCCCGATCTAACCTCTTTAAGCGCTACATCAATCCTGGCCGCGACCTCTGGATCAATCTCCCCTTTGGGAACTTTACCACTGAAATTTTTAACTGTAAATGTCAGCGCGCGGTTCAGGAAGTTGCCGAATGCTCCGACAAGCTCGGTATTTACCTTCTCTGCGAAGATCTTCCAGGCAAAGTTGACCTCTTTTGTATGTGATGTGTAGCTTACCAGGTAATATCTGAGCAGGTCAGGATGCAGGCCCTTATCGAGATAGTCATCTTTCGCCCAAATGACATAACCGCGCGACTTGGAGAACTTTTTATCATCAACCTTCAGCATTCCGCTGGCTACCACTGCGCTCGGCAGGCTATAGTCTGCACCCTTCAGCATCGCAGGCCAGAAGATACAGTGGTGGTAGACGATATCTCCGCCGATGAAATGAACTATCCGCGCGTCATCCTTCCAATAGTCTCTCCAATCTCTATTATTTTGGGCGCACCATTCCTCTGTGAAGGAGATATAGCCAATCGGGGCATCGACCCAGACGTATACAACAAGATCATTGTGATCGGGGAACTGGATACCCCAGTTCATATTTCTGGTGACGCACCAATCTTTCAGCTCCTGTCGAACCCATTCAAGTGCATAGTTTCTTGCAACAGCTGTGCCGCCCAATGTCGGAAGGTACTCCAGGAGAAAATCCTTGAAGGCCGACAGCTTGAAGAAGTAGTGCGTTTGTTTCCGATACTCGGCCTTGTTTCCGCAGATTTTGCAGACGGCGCTCTTGAGCTCTCCGGGCTCGAGATGTCGCCCACAGCCCTGATCACATTCATCTCCGCGTGCGGATACGCCGCAGTAGGGACAGATGCCCTCCACATATCTATCCGGCAGAAAGCGGTTGCATGAAGGGCAGTAGGCAAGCTCGATCTCTTTTGGATAAACGTATCCGCCATCCATCAAGGCCTTCATAATATTTTGGGTCCTCTCATAGTTGGATGGATTATCTGTATCGCCAAAATAGTCGAAGTTCACGTTCATGCCCTTGAAGACCTCGTCGAAATGCTGATGGTATTTGGCTACAAGTGCCTTGGGCGCCATGCCTTGCGCCTCAGCATTAACCACAATGGGAGTTCCATGGGCGTCTGTGCCGCAGACGAATAAAACATCATGCCCCATCTTTCGGAGGCCCCGCACAAAGATATCCGCAGGGACATAAGTTCTTAGGTGACCCAGATGACAGGGCCCATTGGCATAAGGCAGACCGCAGGTTACAAGGGTGAGAGATGACAACGAGAACACCGCCACGGTTTATAGCATAACAAGCAGATATACATTTCCCAGCAGGTGCATAAAACTCATATTTTGCCAAAGAACGCTTCATTGATCAATGAAATATCCATCGCTTTCAAGATGCTCAAAATATTCAGGGATAAACTGTATATAAGTGAATTGTAAATATTGGCGGTAGTATTAAAGATAAATAATCATAAGTCGATGGTTGAGGGGGTAAGGATGAGACTTCTCGCTTTGATACTGTTTATCGCTTTGATCCTGGGCCTCACCCAGGCCATTCCTCTACAAGGAGGAAATGATGCTGTAAAATGCACACTCTTCGGCCTGGTCAAGACGCCCGCATCGCAAGATATGAACAACACCCAGGCGGCTCTTGAATTGGATGTTGGCCTCCTTGGGTCAAGAAACGCCACTTATGAGCTTGTGGATAGCAAGGATAATATCTATAAGCCCAGTGCTTATAAAAATCTTCAGCCGGGCCGGACTTTGCTGGTCTTCTCTGTTCCAGAGAGTGCACTCTACAAGTTTCTAAAGGTTACTCCGATGGAGGGCAAGCCATTCAACATCAACTGGTGGAAGACGCCCAAAGGCATTATAGGCGATATAACCATAAGATATTACGGTGTTGTTGATTGGGTGACGCAGCCTGACCAGCAGGCAATAGCCTATGAGCTAAAAATAGCCAATAATGGCACGACGCCATTTACCATAAGCCCTGACAATTTCACACTTCTTGATCAATGGGGCTGGCCCTATTATTCAAATGAAGGCTTTGCAGCCACTGAGATTCCAGCTAAAAAGGCTATCGATGTCAATCTGGTCTTCGGAGGCATATCGCCCTTCAGCAGGCCGTCAGTGCTGGCCTACGATTACGCTACCAGTAATCAGATCACAATAGATCTTGACAAGGATATGGGTCAGCTTACAGATGCTCAAATTTACGGCGCATCGGCGACCCAAGCTTCACAGGCGCAGACTGAACAGCAGCCGCAGACAACCCAGATGCCTCAAACTGCTCAGGCGCTGCAAACACCTCAGATGCCGCAATTTCAAACAACTCAAATGCCAGAATTTAATGAAAAGCCACAAATTAACCAGATACCGGCATTTAATCAGATGCCTCAAATATCGGCCCCAGTTTCTACTCCGGCCAAGACCCAAGGGACAAGTACAGCAAGTACAGGGGCTAATGCGGCAAGTACAGGGGCTAATGCGGCAAATACAGGAGCTAACGCGGCAAGTACAGGGGCTAGTGTAGCAAGTATACAGACCTCTGCGCCTGCAGGAGATAATTCAGCCCAAAGCGCAAAGAATGCAACTGCAAAGGCGACAATGTCGTTGAAGGATCAAATAAATGCATCCAAGCAGAGGCTTAGCGGCGTGAAAAGCGGATTATCCGGGGGGCAGAGCACTGTTGGCCAACAGATAGGCGCCAACATCAATGAGACTAAAAAGCGGCTTGAGGCAATGAAGAAAGGACTCCAGAATACAACAAAGAATCAAACGCAAAACAACTCCACAGCAAGCCAAGGTTAAGAGCTAACAATAGGCAAAGCCTTTTCCAGCCCAGGCGAACTCCTGGGCTTCCTACATTCTCGATATGCTTCCCGTAAACTTTAGCTTATAGATGAACATATTAATATTAATACTAATACAAATAGTTTCTAATGGTCTTCTCAACTTTTCACTGGCTTCCATCTGCGATCGCTGCAATCTTAACAGTTATAATTGCATTAGGGCCCAGGAGGAAGCTTCATAAATATCTCAGCATTGCCGCTGTGCTTTTCGCATTATTCGGCCTGATCGGCTATCTCTCTGCAGGAAATTTTCGGTTTTATCCATTGGATATTCATACAATTCATTCGTGGATCGGCCTTTCTGCATTATTGCTATACTGCTATATCTTCATCGATGGGATGATACCGCACAAACCCATACAGCATTGCCGTCTTGGCTATATTACAGCAGCGCTTTCGGTGATCGCTCTTATAATGGGATTGGCGATGCTTTCAGGCATTGCCTCTATTGCCGCTGAGGAATCCAGTGTGCATAATGTCACCTTTCAGTCGCCTGTCTCAAGCAAGCTGCCTGAAGTGGAGGCGAAGGAGTATCTGGGTGTCTCTCTGGAGCCCCTGAGATCTCAGGGAAATAATGCAATCCAGGGCACTCAGTTCATAGATCGTGCAAGCTACCGGCTGAAGGTTACTGGGCTTATTGATAATGAAACCAGCTGGAGCTATGATGAGCTCTTAGGTCTTCAGGCCTACTCTGAAGTTGTATATATGCCATGCGTAGAAGGGTGGGGCTTCAATGCGAAGTGGACGGGATTTCGGGTTAGGGATCTGCTAAATCGCTCAGGCATTCGGCCGTAAGCAAGGTATGCCATCTTCCATACGGCAGATAACTATTCCACAGGCCTCCTGCTGGATTATTTAAGAGATAATAATATTCTTATGGCATATGGAATCAATGATATGACCCTTCCGCCTGAGCGAGGATTTCCCTTTCAGCTAGTTGCCGAGGACAAGTACGGCTATAAATGGGCCAAATGGATCACTCAGATTGAAGTAACCGATAAAGAAGAGAGGGGATATTGGGAATCAAGAGGGTATAGCGATAGTGCCAACGTTGGCGAGTTTCCATTCGGCTGAAGGTTCCAGGCAGCCATCTTGAGGCTGCCGCTTATATTAAATCAGTGTTTTTCAGGGATAGGCACTCCTATCTTCTCATGCACATTGAAGTCGCTGAACACTATTGTATCCTTCGTAGAAGCATCAATTCTGAAGTCCGGCATGCTATCGGATCCGCCCTTCAGGCTGGCAGGAGTTAGAGCGAATTTTATCTCTGCATTCATCATCTTCGGAATGTATGTGGCCGATGTGATCCAGATCGTATACGATATATTGCTGTTATCGAGCAGAGCACTGCCTTCCGACAGGTCATTCGAGCTTATCGTTGGGAGCGATGTTGGAGCTAAAGAATAAGCCGCGATAGCCTGATCTGCGAGCATGCTGTTTGCGGCATGGAGCTCAGGAACCATCCTCAGCTTATAGCATCGCTGTCCATCAATTACCTCGGTTCCGATTACTTCAATATCCGAGCTGCTGATAAGCCCAACTACTCCTTTGAGCTTGTTACGCTCTTGAAATGCATTCACAGGATCGGAGATTGTGGACTCTGTCCATTTTCCATCGATCTTGGTATATAATTTATCACCGATCAGGTAAGCCTCGCAGTTCTGCGTTGATGGATCCGTGCAGCCGTAATCGGATCTCACCAGCTTTGAAACCTGTTTTGCGGCTTTATCCTTCAAATCTATAATTCCATTTTCGTCTTTAGTGCTAGTCTGTTCAGCCGTCGGATACGGGCCGCTGAATATAGTATTCATTTGGGCATTCTCAGAGTACTTATAGTAGTTCACATTCTGAATAGAAAGCGTCATCAGTCTCTGGATGCTCTCCTTCAATCTACTCCCTGAGGAGACGCTGCATGTCAGGCATAAATTGCGTGGGCAGGTAAGTCCGCCTTGGCAGTTTGGAGCAGCTATACAGTTGCTGCCTGTCGGACATTCCGAGTTGGTCATACAGCCGCTGCCGGATGGACACAGCGAGCTAGTTGTACAATCGCTAAATGTCGGGCAGAGCAGGCTTGTCGGGCAATCGCTCGTTGATGGACATGATGTGCTTGACATACAGCTTGCACCCGTTGGACAGATCGCAGCGGTTACACAGCCATTGTTGGATGGGGAACCCGAGTTGGTTATTATCTGGCAGCAGCCTGATGCAGTCGGGCATGATGGGCCGCTTGGGCACTGGCTGCTGGTAGTGCAGCCTGCACCGGTTGGGCAGCCTGCCCCAGATATACAGCCTGTTCCAGTCAGACAGCCGGAACCTGTTGGGCAATCCGTTCCAGTGGGTCCACCTAAACTAGTTACTATCTGGCAGCAGCCCAATAGAGTCGGACAGGATGGGCCGCTCGGGCACTGGCTGCTGGTAACGCAATCTGCCGCGGTTGGACAATTGGTCCCTGTTAAGCAGGCAGCCCCTGTTGTACAGCCCGAGCCGGTTGCACAGCTTGAGCATGTCGGACAATCGGCTCCACTTGGGCAGCTGCCGGTAGTGGTGCATCCCGAACTGGTCGCACATTTGGAACTGGTCGGACAGAATGCAGCAGATACACACTCAGTGCAGCTTGGGCAAGCATTTCCCTGGCAGCTTCCTCCTGTGGGGCAACTACCGCTGTCAGTTAGACAGACGCTTCCCGATGGACAAGATGAGCCAGTTGTGCAGCCCGATCCCGTAGGGCAGATGGCCCCTGTAGGATGACCGATAGTGGTCACTTCGATATTATTGCCAGTATCAGCCACTTCTGCGTTTATGCCGCTCGACAATGCTAAGGTGATAATTAAAGGAAGTAGTACAATCCATGTCTTCATAATCGCCCCACCGACGTTAATAAAGTCTCTACTTGTTTTTTTAATAAAGATATAGGAATATATTGTTCTAACGTTATGCCATTATAATGGCTACAGTATCGTATTACTTACTTATCTTACCTAAAATTTTGGCGCAGATTTGCTACAAATATATGCATATTCTGCTGAAATACTTAATTAAGAGAATAATGGAGTTTGATTCTGATAACTGATACATATTGTCATGGGATAAATAACCAATAATATTCATAGCAGGGGCTCTAGCCATATACGTTTTCGCCCCCTTTAGCTGCTCTGAGATATTCCTTGATCAATGGGTATGCCCTTTTGACATCGACCAATCGCAGCGCAAATATCTATTCAGTAGCCTTGGGAGATAGATCTCTAGCCTTCAATGCTTGTATCTATTCCTCAATGATACCTGGACGGCTTCCCCAAAATCGGGAGGAATATGCCTAAGATGGCTATACTTCTGCCAACAGACTACTCTCCGATCTCTACCCTACCGTCACCACATCGCTCTGGCCCAGAATCTGGTAAGCCCCTTGTCCGACATCGGTGATGGCAGAGTAGAACATCCTGAAGTCGTACTGCCCCGGGTCGTAAGGAAGCTTCCAGGTCATTCTCCCACAGCTCTTGCTGCCAAGGGACCTCGTCTCCAGGGGGAACTTGTCCGGCCTGGTCATTCCATACATTCCAATGATGCCCGTGCCTGATGCAGGTGCGCCCCAGTAGGTCACAGTGACTGTGCCTCCGGGTGCGACATGGGTTGGAGATGCCACAACTTTGGTACCGCTAAAGGCTTTAACTGTTACATTGTTACTGGTGGCCAGAAGAGTGTAAGTATCGTTCTCGAACATTCTGAAGTCGTAGTTGCCGGGATCTGGTGCATCAAGGATCAATGTGCCGTTCTCTTTTCCATCCAGGTACTGGCGTGCAACATAGCTGGTGTCGGGGGACCCTGATCTGTACATGCCTATCCAGTCATTCTCAAAACCCGGAGCTCCTGCGTAAGTGACTGTGATCTGCTCGCAGGTGTACACAGGTCCTGGAGTTACAGAGACCGTTGGGGTCGCAACCATAAAGCTCAGAGAGGCCATTTCCTGGCCGCTGATTGCATTGTACAATCGAAGATCATATGAGCCGTTAATCGATGGGACCTTCAGCTTCAATATGCCTGATGAACCTGCAAACTTTTGATAGCAAAGCGCCGTCTCCTGGCTTCCACTTGGTTGATCTGCCTTCATAATACCCAGCCAGCCGGAGAAGTTTCTTGGAGCTGTATATATCACATTGATATCTGCATCGGGCAAGAAGGTATTATGGTCTATTTTCAGCTCTGAGCCCATCAATCCCTTTGACTTGTAGCGGAGTATTGCATCGGGAGAGGCTTTCGGCAGCGGATCAACGTTATGTCCTCCGGGAATATTGTAGCCGGAGTCGCAGATGCCGTCTCTATTGCGATCAGTGCAGCCTTGTTCGTGGGCATCATAGTTGCTGTAATGGTTGCCTGCCTTGCCGTTATCCCACTGGTTGTTGCCATCATCGAAAGCACTCTGGATGTTGTCTTGCAGATTGTTCTGATAAATGATGTTGACATTGGGTGACGTGCTTGTGCTGTTCTGGTTAATCTTGTAGGTTGTCAGCTTGCTGCTAGCGCTGTATTTTATTGATACGCCCTTTCCATGCTGGGTGATGCTTTCGCTTATGTTGTTGCTCGAAATATTTATGCCAAGCTTGTTTCTGGTCAGGTTGTTTGACTTGATGGTATTGCCGCTGGAGGTTTCAATAGTGATGCCGTTACCGTTCATGCTGATATCATTGTCCCAAACGAGATTGTTGACGGAATGGACAAGCAGAATTCCGCCCTTTTTGTTTCCCGACAGTCTATTCGAAAGAACGGTATTCTTATCTGCACGATATATGATTATTCCATAATTATTATTTTCAACGACTGTGTTGTCCTTTATTATATTATCGCCGGATATAATTCTGATGCCTGCATCTCCGGCACCACTGCCTGATCCTGTTACTGTAAATCCTGTTAGAGTTGAGCTGCTGGCCGAGATGGTTATAGCGCTTCCAATGCCGCCTGCATCAATAACCGGCTTACCTATGCCTTTAAGGGCGAGAGATTTGGTAACATTGATCCTTTCATGGAAGGTGCCGTTTTGCACCTCGATGATCTGTCCCGGGTTAGCGGTGTTTATAGCCGACTGGATGCTGTGTCCTGGCTTTACAGAGATTGTAGCATCCCCCAAACCAGAAAGCATCAATGCTATGACCGCAAAGATTATAATGATATATTTACCCGATCCAGGGATCAACCCGCGACGCATGTCAGTTAGACTATTCAAGGGGTATAAATGCTGATCGCTAAGGAAAGCGCAGTATTTTGGCCCACCGGATTAATGTTAGGCAGTAGTGAATATCAGCTATCGAAGAAAAAGAGTTTGGAAGAAAAGTCAATAGAAATTAGCCAACCGGCTATTTTGGAGGCTTATATTCAATAGCCCACCCCATGCTGATCCAGTTCTTGGCTATACCCTCCGGCACATCTACAACCATTCCAGGATCGATGTTCTGAGTTGCGCCGGATGAGTCAGCGTAGTTGAACTTCCGAACAGACTTAACCTTCATGTTTCCTGCTCCTTCTTTGAATCTTGCAGTAAAAGCCAAGCGATATTTAATAATATCAACTTGCTTGATTTAAGCATATATCATCTTGACTAAATAATTATTGCGGTCGGTGAATCATCCTAATATCAATTTCGAGTTTGCAAAATTTAATTGATAAACTGATAGCCTGACTGCGCTAAATATAAATTGGTGGGATAGTTATCGCCGTTTAAGAATATGGAAAATTCTTTATACCGTATTACGAGATATAGTATTGGAATAGAGATATTGAAAGCCAAATTCGATGCAATATGATGTTAGAAAGGGGAAACTAACATGAATGATTTTTCTGTTCTTGTAGGCGGCATAGCTGGAGACGGCATAAACGAGGCTGGACTGACCGTCGGCCGTCTTTTCAACCAGATTGGATACAGGATCTATATGTATTATGACTACCCCTCACTCGTCAGAGGCGGGCATAACTTCGTTATCGTAAGGGCAACAAATCGGAAGATTGGAGTACAAAAAGATCATGTCGATGCACTTCTTGCCTTGAACCAGGATACGATTAATTTTCATAAATTCAGGCTCAAGGATGATGCCATTATCATATACGACCAGGGCAAGGTGAAGCCAGAAGGTTTAACGCAGACAACGCTTCCGCTGCCTATTGAGAAGATACTGAAGGAGGAAGGCGGCCTTCCTGTCATGCGCAACACCTGCGTTATAGGCGGGCTCTGCAAGTCTTTGGGAATCGATTGGAGCGTACTTGAGCTGGTTCTTAAAAAGCATATACCCAAGAAACTGGAGGAGAACTTGAGGATAGCCAGAAGGGGATATGATGCCGCTCAGAAACATATCGAGATAAAGAGGCTGGATCAGCCAAGCCTGCCTGTCCTCACCGGAAATCACGCAATTGGGCTCGGGCTTATCAAGTCAGGATTGAAGGCATATGTAGCATATCCCATGACTCCATCTTCAAGCCTTCTCGAGTTTATGGCAGCGCTTGCGGAAGAGTTCGGCCTCAAAGTTATTCATCCTGAAAGCGAGATCGCCGTCATGCTCATGGCCCTGGGATTTGCATATATGGGAGTCAAAACTGCAGTGGGAACTTCAGGCGGAGGCTTTTGCCTGATGACTGAAGGATTGAGCCTTGCGGGCCAGGCAGAACTGCCTGTAGTAATAATGATGGGACAGAGGACGGGACCTTCCACGGGTCTGCCGACATATACGGCTCAGAGCGATCTGCACTTCATCCTCAACGCGGGCCAGGGCGAGTTTCCGAGATTCGTAGTCTCGCCTGGAGATGCTGACGATGCCTACTATTGGTCAGGCATAGCAATGAATATGGCATGGAAGTACCAGGTTCCTGCATTCATACTCTCCGACAAAACAGTATGCGAAGGGCTCTATAGCTTTGATATCGAGGCGGCAGGTGAGCTGAAGGAGGAAGCTCCTCGGGAGTGGAGCGGCGAGGGCAGATATGATAGATATAAATATACAGATACGGGCGTCTCACCACTTACATTCCCGCCTGTAAAAGGCCAGGTGATAAAGGTAGATAGCTATACCCATGATGAATACGGCATAACAACCGAGGATCCCAAAATCACAAGAGATCTTGCAGATAAGCGAAAGCTCAAAGGTATATCCATGTCAAAGGATCTGGATAATTACGAGACGGTGAAGGTCTACGGCGAGGGCAAGACTGCCCTATTGTGCTGGGGCTCGAACAAAGGTGCCTGCATCGAGGCTGCAGAGAAGTTCGGCATGAAGGCGATCCAGATACTGGTGCTATCTCCTTTTCCCTTGAAAAAGCTACAGGAGTCATTGAAGTCTGTCGAGAAGACCATATGCGTGGAATGCAACTCAACAGGACAGCTTGCAAGGCTTCTCATGCAATATGGAATCCATACTGATAATAAGATACTGAAGTATGATGGCAGACCGTTCTCATTGGACGACCTTGAGGAAGAGCTTGGGAAGGTGACGGCATGAGTTCCAAGGATATGAGTTCCAAGGATATGAATCCACAGAGTATGAATCCTAAAGATATAACAACATATGCCAGGAACCAGTGGTGTCCCGGCTGCGGGGATTTCGGCATCCTGACTGCCATGAAATCCATTCTCAAGGATATGAGCGCCGACGGCATTCCGTTGGAGAATATCGTCGTGGTGGCAGGAATCGGCCAGCATGCGAAGATCGCCGATTATCTGAACGTAAACAGCTTCTACTCCATCCATGGAAGAACGCTGCCAGTAGCTACAGCCATTAAGCTGGCCAATCCCGAGCTTAAGGTGATATGCTTCTCAGGCGATGGCGATTCGCTGGCAGAAGGTCTGGATCACCTCATCTTTGCAGCAAAGAGGAATATCGATCTAACACTGGTTTTGCATGATAACCGCATTTACGGCCTGACTACAGGCCAGTATACACCCACATCTCCATTTGGCTTCAGAGGAAAATCGACTCCAAAGGGAACTGAGGAGTATCCCATGAATCCTCTGGAGGTAATGCTTGCAAGCGGTGCATCTTTTATAGCCAGAGCTTATCCGGGCAGGATGGAGCACTTCAAAAGATTGCTCAAAGATGCGATAATGCATAAAGGGTTCTCCTTCTTGGATGTTCTTCAGGTTTGTGTGACCTATAACAACCTTTATGACTTCTATAACAAGCGGGTTTACGAGATCAAAGACAACGATCCCGGCAACTTCGATGAAGCTCTCAAGATAATACGGTCATGGGATTACAACTCCGATGCACCCGTGGCCATTGGGAAGTTCTACGAGAAGGATATGCCCAGGTTCGATGAGATGTTCCCTGGATATAAGCCACATAAAGTGGATAGGGAGGCAGGGATAAGGAGGGCTCTGGAGAACTTCATCTAAGACTTTGGCGAACCGTCGGATTTCAAGAAAGATGGAAGCCTGGAAAGCTGAAGCATAAACTTTTTTCACGATTCCACTATCTTTGGCTGATGCAATGGGTTATGTGAAAGAATACCCCTCTTCGAAGAGCCATTTTCTAAACCTATGTTTCAATGATGATTTAACCGTTT
>JBHGAU010000035.1:0-29580 GCA_041946675.1 Methanotrichaceae archaeon
CTTTAGTTAATGGAAAGTCTACACTATTCGATCCTGATATCAAATGCCAAACTTTCGCCAGAGTTTATATACCTGGATGGTATGTGTTTAGCTCACTAAAAATCGGTCGTCTGATGCTGTTTTCGGCAAGTTGATTTAAATAGACTAAGAATTGCGCCGGATTGAAAAAACGATATCTATCGCCGTAGTTACTTAAAATTGGGTCTTCGAAACTGGATGTATGATATATCATAAAATAGGTTTACTGATGCGCATTTAAGCGAGCTAAACACATACCCTGGATGCATTTAATCCATTGGCGAAGGCGACCCTCTATAACGGGGCACAAAAACATAGAATCTATTCAAAAGAGCCCTCTTGGAGGGGGGGGTAGCAAGGTTGATCCCCAGGAAAAGGGAACTGAAATTCATCGTAAACATCTGCCGTGGTAGCCCCTGAAGTTGCGTAGCAAGGTTGATCCCCAGGAAAAGGGAACTGAAATATGGTCTTGCCACATAAGGCCAATTCTTCTTGATCGAGTAGCAAGGTTGATCCCCAGGAAAAGGGAACTGAAATCTTGAACGTCTCTGCGCTTATGTCGTAGACAACATCAGGTAGCAAGGTTGATCCCCAGGAAAAGGGAACTGAAATCGCTGTTCCGGAGGAATTAAACTGAGATCTCATAACTCCCATTCCCAAACGTCGCCATCTTCCCTATATGGATCAGCTTGCCTAATTCCAGCAATGCCATAATCTCTCTTGAGAACTCCCCGAAATAGGCGATTTCCCCTTTGAAAAATGGTGCCAGGAGTTTCTTCTCAGGCCCTTGATCATGAAATCTGCGCTCCATCCATATCTCTTCAGTCCTCGCGCTTGCAATGCTCACTGCCCGACACTGGCTCAGAATAGTCAGAACGCCATCATGGTCATAGAGCATTCCTGATCCGTAAAACTCTGCCAGAGCATTTGCCCTGGAGATCAATCTTCCCATGAAGCCTCTGAAGCTTGGAACAGCAGTAAATCTGCCATTTTCTTTAATCTGGGTTGGGGTAATGAAATGTATGGATAAGTTCCCGGAGTGTTCCTCCGATGCCTCGACCATATCCTTGTAGCCGAGGATAATTGATCTGTTATAAACGGTATCTTCCTGGAAGATGTTTGATCTGGCCCCATATCCTATGGAGCCCACTGCCACCAGATCGAACTTCCCCTTCCCCTCTCTGAAACCCAGGCTCATCCCCTTTTTCCCCAAATCTCTCAGAGCCAGAAGAAAATAGGGCAAATAAGACATGCCCTTTCCAATGAGGGTGAATCCAAGGACCAGTACATCTCCCGGTCTGTATCTTCCTGGCTTCGGCGGCTCAAAGGCGAAGGGTCTGGGAATCTCCTGGTTCCTCAATACTTTTGCCCCCTCAATTGGATGAGAGTTATAAAAGAAATCATAAGCACATGATGCTATTTGAGGGCATCCTGAGCAATCGTTCCCGCGGCCTCCGTAACTCAGGCAAACCATTTCTTTCAATCTCGCACCAAAGCCGCTTCGCAACACATTGCCTGACCAGAGAGGGAGATCTGCAGCTGTACTGAATCTGATGCTGGCCTCATATCTGGCCAGCTCTAGGTTTTTCAATTCCCTTTTCATCGGGATTCTCCATTATTTTATTCAAGGATGAGCTCGAAGGCGTCAATGAAATACCCAATCGTCATTGGATATCAACATATCAGCTTTCAATGTCACATCTTTGGCTATATTGGCGAATATTGTCTATTATTAGTAGTTAATCTTATCCATCTCAATCCTTCCCTCGGAAACACTCATGTTCCTCAGGACAAGGACACATATGTGGCAAATGAAACATGAGATTTATCGATATTATGAACCTTGTTTTTCATGGGAAAGAGCTTTCCAGAGCCGAGCTTGAGCGTCTGAGCCTACGTACGTGAGATCTACAGCTTCATCGGGCCTCGCAAAGACATCCCTGCACCAGACATCATGGTTGCTGACACAGTTGCATCAGGGATTGGATCGAAGTTATTGATCACAGAAATTATCAGCTCCAATAACCTTGGGTTATCGCTTGCCTTCAATCTTCGGCTGCACGGCGAATCAGAACTGCGACGCCTCTCTTCATCTGCAGCATCTCCTCCGGAGCAAGGACTGCCCTGCCAGTTGCGAGCAGCATATCCTTTTTATCCACCACCAGCACCTCCTCACCCGCCCGGATATTGGCGTCCACGCTTACGACATGTCTGGCGAAGAGATTGCCTCCCTTGACTACGAAAGGCGCAGCATCATCTGAGGCAGTAGCTCTCAGCCTTGGAGCAGGAAATAAAGAATGAAGACGCTCGGCACCCAGCATGCTCAATGTCAGGAGGCCGTCCTTCGCACGCACCGTTGCTATGCGCTCCTTTCCCGAATAGAGGTACCTGAGCCTTCCCGTCTTCGACAGCCCAAAGGTCGTAACATCCGGAAAAAGAGCACTCCCAGCACCTCTGCCAAACTGGAGATCTGCGATCATTCTGGCACGCTTAAGCATCGTCATCGACTCTGCTGCCAGCTAAAAAAGATTTGTGGTTGTTTGATGCTTTGGCTACCATAATCTATTTTGCCCTCGGAAGTACATCTCATCCAATCTCATAATCATGGTGATCCGATTGAACCGTTTGGATGAAGTAGATCCAGAAATAGCGGCCGCGATCAGGGGAGAGCTGGAGCGGCAGCAGAATACCCTTATTCTCATAGCCTCGGAGAACTTCGCAAGTCGCGCCGTCATGGAAGCACAGGCCTGCGTCATGACAAACAAGTATGCAGAGGGCTATCCCGGCAGACGCTATTACCGCGGAACGGCATATGTTGATGTGGCCGAGGATCTGGCGCGCGAGCGCTGCAAGAAGCTCTTCGGCGCAGAGCACGTAAATGTGCAGCCTCACAGCGGCACGCAGGCGAATATGGCAGCCTACTTCGCGGTTCTCAAGCCAGGCGATACCATCATGGGCATGAACCTGAGCCACGGCGGCCACCTTTCGCACGGCAGTCCCATCAACTTCTCGGGCAAGATGTACAAGATCGTGCCCTACAGCGTCTCTGAAAAGACGGAGATGCTTGATTACGGAGAGATGCTGTATCTGGCAAGAAAGAGCAAGCCAAACCTGATTGTTGTGGGAGCATCATCATATCCAAGGATCATAGACTTCAAAGCCGTTCGTGAAATCGCGGATGAAGTCGGGGCAATGGTCATGGCAGATATCGCCCACATCGCAGGCCTTGTAGCAGCAGGCGCTCACCCAACGCCGGTGCCTTATGCAGATATAGTTACAACTACCACGCATAAAACACTGAGAGGCCCGAGGGGTGCTCTGATCATGTGCAAAGAGGAGCTGGGACCTGCCATCGATAAATCAGTATTCCCCGGAACTCAGGGAGGCCCGTTCATGCAGGCTATAGCCGCTAAAGCCGTGGCCTTCAGAGAGGCAATGACCCAGGAGTTCAAAGATTATCAGTTCCAGATAGTGAAAAACGCTAAGACGCTGGCAGACCGCTTGATTACGAACAACTTCGATCTCGTCTCGGGGGGAACGGATAACCACCTGATGCTTGTCAAGCTCATGAAGGAAGGGCTCACAGGAAAGGAGGCCGATGAGACCCTGGAGAGAGCGGGGATCACGCTGAACAGGAATATGATACCCTTTGATACCGCCAAGCCGCTCATAACAAGCGGCATCAGAATCGGAACTCCTGCGATCACGACCCGCGGCATGAAGGAGCCCCAGATGGTTCAGATCGGAGATCTTATCACAGAGGTTCTTAGAAACATCAAGAGCGAGGAGACTGTAAAATCAGTGCGCTCCAAAGTGTTGGAGCTTTGCGATCAGTTCCCGCTATATCCTGACCTGCTATGCTCATAGATGGAAAGGCGCTCGCCGCGGAATCTGAGGCCGAGACAAAGTCAAGAGTCCAGAAGCTCGCTACCCGGGGCATCGTGCCAGGGCTTGTAACCATTCTCGTAGGAGAAAACCCTGCATCACAGATATACATCAGACAGAAGCATCTCGGCAGTGCCCGGGTGGGAATAAAATCGGAGAACATGGTGCTCCCGGAGAATATTACCGAGGAGCAGATAATTATAAAGATAAAAGAGCTGAACAGCCGGGAGGACGTTCATGGAATCCTCTTGCAGCTTCCTCTCCCGAAAAATATCAATCCGCAAAAGCCGATGATGACCATCGCTCCGGAAAAAGATGTGGACGGATTTCATCCCGAGAATATGGGTGCGCTTCTTTTGGGAGCCGAGAGGCTGGTGCCGTGCACGCCCAAGGGGATAATCTATGCCCTGGAGCATTTAGGCGTCAAGCTGGAAGGCGCAGAGGTTGTAATCGTCGGCCACAGCAATGTCGTCGGCAAGCCTCTGGCTGCAATGATGCTGAACAGGAATGCCACAGTTCAGGTCTGCCATGTGTTTACAAAGGACCTGGCATCTCATACGCACACTGCCGATATATTGATAGTGGCTACCGGTGTCCCCGGCCTGATCAAAAAGGACATGGTGAAGCCCGGAGCGTATGTCATTGATGCCGGGATAAGCCGTGTAGGTGATAAGACCGTTGGAGATGTCGATTTCGATGCAGTGAAGGATATCGCTGCTGCCATAACTCCAGTTCCAGGCGGAGTTGGACCCCTGACGGTTGCAATGCTTCTAAGCCAGACTGTGCAGGCCGCAGAAAACCAGGCAGGGATTCAAGATTGACGCTGATCATCGCCTGTACCCTCAGCTGCGAGGCCGTAATCGGAGGCGATAGGAGGCAGATAGACTTCATGGGAAAGTTCCCCGAGCTTGAAGAGGAGCTTTACTCAGGGAAGATCAAAAATGACGAGGAGCTTAAAGCCAGGGCAAAGGACCTGGGCGCATCCATCTCAGTGTCTGACGGAAAGGAGAAGGTCTGGAGAAGCGGGGACAACGGCGATATTTTAGTCGGCGAGGTCACCAAAATATCTCAGGAATCCGAGCAACGAAGGAGAATCTATCTGACTCCTGGAGCCTACATCATGGCCGATATCACAGACAAAGAGGTCAAAATAACAGGCAGAGGCGGAGTTGCCGCAATAGTTCTTGGAAACAAGTTCACTCAGAGACTCGCAAGCGAGGGTGTTGCAAAGGCAAATGGAAGGGTGAATGAGCAAGTCATCAGATCCATCCTTGAGGATGCCGGAAAGAGGACTGCATCTGTGAGCCGTGAATATATAATACTGCGCACAGAGATCTCACAGGCCAATTCGGGTGCTGCAGTCCTGGCTGCCCTTAATAAGGACTGCGAGAAGAATGGATGGAGGCCATGCGGTCAGGAGTGATACTATCCGGTGGTTCTGGCAGTCGTCTGGGTACAGAGAAGTCTCTTCTGCCTTTTTGTGGAAGGCCGCTAATCCAGAGAATTGTGAAAAGGCTGCTTTATGTGGTAGATGAGATAGTAATAGTAACAAGAAACGATAAGCAGGCCGAAGTTCTTCGAGAGCTTATCCCAGAAGCTCATTTTGCATGCGACTGCATCAAAGGATACGGCCCCGTTGCCGGCCTGGCCATAGGAATGGCCTGTGCAAAAGGGGATTATGCCTTTGCCTCCGGCTGTGATCTGCCATTTCTAAGTGTGCCGGTTATCGATAAGCTCTTTGAGCTTGCGGTGGGCTATGATGCTGCAGTTCCCATTCAACCGAAAGGATATATGGAAACATTGCATTCAGTCTATAGACGAGAAAAAATGAGGGATGCCTGTGAACGAGCGATTGCCAGAGGTGATCGCAGAATTTCTGCGCCCTTAAGCGAGATGAAATTAAATCTGGTTCCTGTAGAGGTTCTTCGCCCTCTTGATCCTGAGCTTCTGACTTTTTTCAACGTGAATACAAAAGATGACCTTGAGGCTGCTCTGAAGCTTTGCCGTGAGGATTATAGCTCTTCTTCTTTTGGAAGCTAAACACTAGTAGGTATTTATTTTATCCTTGGAGGAGTAAGCAAATCTGGATACAGAGCTCAGGTGAATTTACAGCAATTCTAGTGCACTACCAATTGCTATTTCCATTTAGCGGCAATCTTAAAATAATAGGAGACGCATCATAGAAACGCCGAACACTATTTTGGGAGGGATGGACCTGAGGGATGTTGTTATTGCGCTGTCGGCAGCATTCGCTATTATTGGCATGATAACTGTAGGATATGCAGATGATAGCAATATTTTATTCAAAGAAGACAAGGATTTGACTCTGAAGTATGATCAAAAAGCTAGCGGGATAGGCTTCTTTTCTGCCTATAAATATGCATTTATGCCGGATGCTCTTGGTCCTGAAAGAAAATTGTTCAATGGCGTTGAGACAAAGAGCAAGGCCCATGGGAGCGGAACAATAGATATAGATTCCAATATGTTTGCAGAAAGCTACTACTTATATGAATATTATAACGATGAGATATTCGATGAAGAGCCCTTTGATGAGCTCGAAGATGCCGATAGCATCATCCAGCTCAAAGAGAATGGCAAAATGACATATAGTCCGGTATCTATTGCCATAGATTCGCGATATTATAACCTCCATCCGGTTACACTCAACTCTCTGCTAAAAGACGATGCATGGGTAAAAAATCGAGATAACTTGAATTCGATGAATTATCTGGCTGAGGGAGCGCACAAACTGGACAGGATGCTAGATATTCAGTCCAATTATGCCCACATAACGATGAATGTGGATGAGAAGTTAACCGATGGCAAGTCTCATTTTGGAGTCCTTGCGTTTGCAGAAGTTCCTGTAGAAAAGATACCTTATGAGGATGATTTAGAGGAAGAAATGTTCCCTCTTGGAACAGCGATGAAGGAATGGCAAAAGCCTTTGGCCGTGGTAGATGAGGATTACATAGGGACCTTCCAAATAAGGAAGAACATGACTTTAGAAACGCAATATGATGATATAATAAAGAGAGAAGAAGGATGGCTGCCGTGCTGCGGCTCATATGAAGGCAATTGGGGCTGGTACGATATGAATGCTACCGATAAGAAGAGCTTTGGTGCAAGCACTAAAGGAGTATTCGATTGCACATGTTTCAAGGCGCCGGATAAAGCGCAGTTTCCCCGATGAATCTCTCTTAAATCCTTTTTATAGCTATCCTCCTTTTAGTTTCCTTCAGTAATTTCAACTGTTATCAATATATTATATTAAGTGGCCTGCAGCCGTTTATATTGCAACATCCGGTATAATTCATCCGATATCATTCATATGGCATCACTCTACCCTGACCATAGCCTCAGCAGATCGATTCCTTGTGCCGTTAATGGCGATGAGCGTATAAACAGTAGTCGTAGACGGCGAGACTTGCCTGGATCCTTTAAGCCCGACGCCTCCAATTCCAGGGCTTATCCTTACCATCTCCGCACCGATAACCTCCCAGCTCAGATTGGAGATGCCACCCGGGTTGATTACTATAGGGCTAGCCTTAAAGGACTCAATGATGGGAAAAGGCGATGAATAGATATTGAGAGCTATCAGACCTCCAGCCAGCAGGGCTACCACAATTATTATAGATATGACCATTCCCTTGGGCGTGGACCAGAAGGACTTTCGACTTTCCCAATAGCTGATATGCTTCGAACTATCTTGTTTCATGGCTTTTATCGTACCTTACGTTATTTCCTTATTTCATGACCTTAATTTATGCCTGCACTATTTTACGGCTGCTCTGGAATAAAACTCTTCTTCATCGCATCCGATGTATGCTCAATGAAGAGCTTGACTATCTCGTCCTCATCGCACAGGCCGCTTAGGTGAACCTTGATCTCCATGAAGTTTTCGCCGCATTCCCGGCAGCGCGGTGACGGGTAGATGCGTGCCTTCTCAGGCGCTGGAATATCCGCTTCATCCACCTCTTTTACAGATAAAAGCTCTTCATCAGGCGCACTCAATACTCTCTGGATTTTCTCCTCGGGATTAAGATGGCTGCTTTCTCTCATAGTTCATCCATGCGCTCGAAATGTCGCCCTTGAAGCAGATCCTCAGGGCTTTGCCATTGTCGCAGGAATAAAATGTGAAGACCTGTTTCGTTGTCTACAAAGATAAGGTTGCCCTTGCCGAAAATTGATATTCTTATGGTTTTTCTTAGGCATAAAAATTTTATCCGCGATTCTGCTAAAATTACTTCCATGGAAATCGGACGCAAAGCCAAACCTGAATCGTCGGAAGAAATGGCCCTGGTGCACCATGCCCTGGAGAACCCTATACGCAGGAAGATGATCATCTTGATGAACGAAGGTTGCCTGACAGTCCAGGAGATCGCAAAGGCAGTTGGATCCAATATGCTGGAATACCACCTGCACAGGCTGGAGCTGGCTGGGCTGATCGATGTGAAGAACGAAAAGATTGTGCTAACTGAATCTGGCAAGGCATACGGAGAGCTGGTGAAGGCACAGAAAGATAAAGGCGGGGCGGATAAGACATAAGCCAGTGGAAGTGGAGTGAACCCCCCGAGTGGACAGCGAGTTAAGCAATAAAATCCCTTGAAGGGTATCAAATGAAGAGGGCAAGGCGGCATTACGACCGGGATTTCAAGAGTTTGAAAAGAGAATTTAAACCAGCAGCTACCGGTTCCAGCCACGGACTGCCGGTATATCCAAACCTCCAAGATTAGCCGACAGGCCTTTTGCATAACTTAGCCATTCGGCTGAAATTTTTAATTTGTATTTCCATCATTTTATAATAGTATCGTGGTCCTAAAGCTTCTTAGATAATTGCTGACATATCAGAAAAATCAAAAAAATAATATCCCAGGCCTCGATCCAAGGCCTGAGCCTTTAGGCTTCAGGGAATGATTGCATCCAATATACACTCAGCCTCATCCCTCCGGGCATCCATCACATAAGGTATGCCCGAGACCATTGATGCCTCCTCTGTAAGGGCCATCAGATCACCCCGAGAGATGGTTGAGAGCCTGAAGTTCCTCGAGCCTGCCATCAGCTGCTGAAGCCCGGTCCTGAACTTCTGGCCATAAGTATAGATGGCCATGGCACCATAGGGTATATTCTTGAAGTCGTTTCCGTATTTCGCCTTCAGCTCCTCATATGCGACGAATATCTCTTCAGGCTTGGTGCCAAATTTGGAGACGGTCTTCGGCAGATCACCCTTCGCCATCCAATCCTGGATATTCTTGCCGACCATTCCTGGGATCATCAGAGCGCGTCCCATGCAAACAGCCCTGAAGTATGGCGTTCCCATTGCCAGAACCTTAAACACTCCATCTTCAGTTGAGAAACCCCCTGCCATTGCCAGATCGGGCACGCGCATTCCGCGCTTTGTCAATCTGTTGGCGAATTCAATCGCCAGGGATTGCAGGTAGAATGTCGGGATTCCCCACTCGTTCATCATCGGCCATGGGCTCATGCCGGTTCCGCCGGGCGCACCGTCTATTGTAAGCAGGTCAAGCTTCGCCTCGGCGCCATAGCGCAGAGCCATTGCCAGCTCGACCATGGAATATGCTCCAGTCTTCAAGGTAATCCTCTTGAATCCGAGGTCCCTAAGCCTGTCGATCTCGGCCATGAATCCATCATAGGTGACGAATCCGAGACGTGAATGCCTCTCGAACTCCTTTATGGCCCCACCTTTGAAGGCTGCCTGGATCTCGGTTAACGTAGGATCAGGCGATACAACGTAGCCTCTCCTTTTCAGCTCCAATGCACGATCAAGGGATGTCACCTTTATTTCGCCGCCGATGCACTTTGCACCCTGGCCCCACTTGAGCTCAATGGTTTCAAGATTATGCTTGGATGAGACATACTCTGCCACACCCAACCGTGTATCCTCGACGTTCATCTGTACAAGAATCTCGCCGTAGCCATCGTAGAACTTCTTGTAAGTATTGATTCTGCGATCCATCTCAGGGGATTCTGCGACCTTGCCACTGCTATTCAGCTTGAGCCCTGGATCTATTCCGCAGACATTCTCGCCACAGACCAATGTGATTCCTGTTATGGCTGCGCCTATGGCAAAGTGCTCCCAATTCTTCCTTGCAATCTCGGTTGATCCAAGTGCGCCTGTGAAGATGGGCACCTTCATCTTGACCTTTTTATCCCATCCATACTCCGTCTGCGTATCCACTTTGGGGAACAGAGCTGTATCAGGTCCGACCTCAACTCCTTCTGGAAGACCCTCAGCGCCAACTGCATAGCCTTGAATACTCAAATGGGAGTAATCAATTGGATAATTCTTATCTGCTCCTGCGGTGATCTCTCCGAAAGGTCCTGGATATAGTACTTCACGGCCTCGGAAGGATGCAAGCCAAGCCTCACACCCGCCCCTACAGCCATCAAGGCAGTCTGCGCATATCCCCGACATGGGAACTACGCTTCTTGATCTGTTGAACGTTCCAGTGGCTGCGTTAGCATTCGGTTGCCTAAGGTTCAATTTTTTTCCTCCTCTTGATCCTGTTTTCAACTTTTTGTGACAGCAATTGGGAAATCCAGCCTAAATTTAATAAATCTTCGATCTTAATCTTATTGTGGCAAAGATCTTGATTGCAGATCTTCCCAATATGTCTAAGGATGTCCTCATTTTTCAACCTTTAAGGGAGGTTCTCTGAGAAAACCTTTCAATGATTCTACCTTGACTAAAATGTCGTGTATATAAGGATTGTTATGAATAATTCATAAATTGTATGAACGATTCATAATTTTAAAGATACTTTATATATTATAATAGCAAGTCGTTCTGATCGACGAATTCCATATATAAAGGTTGTTATGAACATTTCACGATTATTAAGAATAATTCCTAACTTTCAAAATTCTTTATATAAATACTCTTTAAGGAATCTATCATTTTCTTTTAGTCTGCTCGATCATTTTGGGAAGATATATATCGGACCAGAGGAAAATCTATTCCGGCTAACGGAAATCGGACTTTGGTCTACATGATAGCTATAGTGGATTACGGAATGGGCAACCTGTTCAGCATCTACAACGCTGTGAACCATATTGCTGGTGAACCGGTGATTGTTAGAGAGCCGGAAGAGTTGAAAGGCGCCGATGGTGTGATAGTGCCTGGAGTAGGCGCCTTTGGAAAATGCATGGAAAGGCTCTCGCGCTTTGAGCCTGCCCTCTTAGATGTTTTGAACAACGGAACTCCAGTCTTCGGCATATGCATCGGCCTTCAAGTTCTCTTCGAAAGAAGCCAGGAGAGTCCAGGTGCAAATGGTTTGGGCTGGCTTAAAGGAGATGTAATAAAGCTGCCGGATGGCGTGACCATTCCGCAGATGGGCTGGAACAGCCTGTCCATTAAGCGCCGCATAGATCTACTTGACGGGATAGAGGATGGCGATATGTTCTATTTCGTTCACTCTTATTATGGAAAGCCCCAAGATAAATTGGTAATAGTGGCAACAACAGAGTATGGAGCGGATGTGACGGCCATGATCTCCAGAGATAATCTGGCGGGAACGCAGTTCCATCCTGAAAAATCAGGGCCCAAGGGACTTAGAATACTTGAGAACTTCGTGAGGTCCACCAGATGCTAGCCAGAAGAATCATTCCCTGCCTCGATTGCGACCTGGGCGTCTCCGGCGGCAGGGTTGTAAAGGGCATAGAGTTTAAGCAGATCCGGTATGCTGGGATTCCCTGGGAGCTGGCAGGCGAATACTATGAGGATGGAGCAGATGAGATCGTCTTCCTCGATATAACGGCATCCCATGAGCGCAGGGAGACTATGACGAGCGTTATAAATAAGACCTCCGAATCGGTCTTTGTGCCTCTGGCAGTGGGCGGCGGAATTAGAAGCGTAGATGATGCAAGGGCCGTCTTCAATGCAGGGGCCGATAAAGTAACAGTGAATACATCAGCCCTGAAGCGCCCCGAGCTGATAGACGAAATATCCGATAGATATGGAAACCAGGCAGTTGTAGTGGCAATTGATGCCAAACGCAGATATAACCTTGAAGAGGGTCGCGAGATCATCGATACACCTGAGGGCCGCTGCTGGTTTGAGTGCTCGTTTTACGGAGGTCGCGAGTTTACAGGCATAGATGCAATAGCCTGGGCAAAGAAGGCCGAGCAGATGGGAGCGGGCGAGATTCTTTTGACGAGCATGGACAGAGATGGGACATATGACGGCTTCGATATACCTCTAACCGGAGAAGTATCCAAGCGGCTCAGGATACCGGTCATAGCCTCGGGCGGATGTGCCAGCCCCGAGCATATGCTGGAGGTTTTCTTAAAAACAAAGGCCTCAGCAGCCTTAGCAGCAAGCATATTTCATTTCGGCGAATACAATATCATGGAGATAAAGAGATATCTTGAGACACATGGGGTAAATGTCAGGATCTGAGAAGAATCGCGTCTAAAATAGAGGTAAGAAGTACTTGTGCCTTCTCCCTGAAGATGGATTTTGAAGAATGTTCAGACAAGAGCTGCGAGTTTTCCAGAACTCAGGAAGATATAAGTTCCTTCAGTCTCTGGATGCTCTCCATGGCCTGAGCAGATTCATGGAGCTTCTGTTCCTCATAATGCCTTATTATATCGTCAATGCTCGCATGCAGAGCATAGACCTTCATTGGTCTTCCCTTTCCCTCCCTTTTGATCTCCCTCTCCTCGATCCACTGGTTATCGCGCAAGGTCCGCATGGCAATGCTGACCTCAGGCTGTCTAAGATCTGAGCCCATCTCTATCTCCCTTGATGATGCCTCATCTATGTTGGCCAGGAAGGTGATAAGCGTCGCCACATTTCTCGGAACGCCCAAGGACCGCAATGTTTCTACGAACTCCATATCCTTATCATCCAGGATCTTCACAGTGGATTCTTTCATAATGCTCACCGTATTTTTAGGGGACAAATACTTAATCATATAAATAATTTGTTTTGAAACGCTCTGCCATTAAAATTTTCTCAAATAAACTAATATCTGTGGCGTCTTTATGAATTGTGTTAGAATTTGCTGATAGTAGTAATCTGCGCCAGTATCCCTGCTATCGCTATTATACATGGACGAGCATACCTGGAAGGCATAAATATCTGTGCCCGACAAGATAAGCTATGATTCTTATTGAGATCAGCAAGAGGGATATCATGGACCTGGCCAAGATGGAAGTTCGAAATCTGCCGGGGGCCCTCTTTGTCGGAGCGAGCCCGCTTCTCAAGCCGTTCATGAAAAAGCTTGAATGCCTTCTGCCGGCTGAGAGGATGGGACGGGGTGACAGCTATATTCTATCAGCTCTCCATTCTCACATAGATGAGGTCCATGCCGATGACGAAATGATCCGGGTATTGAGCGGAGACATTGCTGTGACCATCAGCCGTGATGAACTCTGCGGCATGGTTGGAGAGAAATATCCCTCAACAGATCATCAAAGGCTGAATCTGCCCGGCCTGCTCTTCCTCCAGAGCAGCCCCAGCATTCAGGCAGTTGCCGCAACAAAACTCAGGAGGGAGCATAATCTTCACATTCCTGAAGGAAGGAGGACAATGCGCTATATCTTTCACATTGCTGTTACAGCCATTGATGCCGATAAAGAGAAGATCAGGATATCATTTGATCTCGAGCGCCTGCCCAAGAGAGCGGACGAATATTTACGACAATCACAATCCTAAGCCCTTTATCCCTCCAGACGGCATTTGCTAATTGCCAGCCCAAAAAGGCCAGGTGACATCCTCCCTAAAGGGAACGGATCTTCTGCATTTTTCCTATAAAACCAGGTTGAGAAGTTGAAACTTATAGAACCAGGATCTTGAAAAGGCATTAGAGCAATTCTCACAACATGCGCGAATGGACTTACTGGTAACCTTCGGATCACACTATCTTTGCCCTTCCATCAATCTTATCCAGAAAGCATTCGGATGACCTCGCGCCAATCAATATATACTTAAGAAAGACATGGTAGCAGAGATGGAATTTGGAAAAAAGGAATACAAAGGTATACCGGAGTTGATGGAACTCTACGCGCCCGTAAAAGGCCGGATAGAATCGCGCTTAAACGAGTTCGAGCAGATCTGGGAAATGGGCAGCGATGAAGACCTTTTCAGAGAGCTTGTGTTCTGCCTCCTGACCCCTCAGTCAAGGGCCAAGACCTGCTGGGCTGCAGTTGAACGGCTTGTAAGAAAATCCCTGATAGATGGATGCCAGCCGGAACTGATTCAGGACGAGCTTATCGGCGTCAGATTCAACGAAAGAAAGGCGGAGTACATCTGCCTTGCTCGCAAGATGTTTTCAGATAAATCCTTAAGATCAATCATCAACGGCTTCAGCAATCCATATGCTACACGCGAGTGGTTAGTTGAAAATGTAATGGGCCTGGGATATAAGGAAGCCAGCCATTTTCTAAGAAATATCGGGCTTGGGGACGATCTGGCGATACTTGATAGACATATTCTCAAAAACCTGAAGTTGATGGGAGTGATCGATGAGATACCCAAATCTCTATCTAAGAAAACCTATCTGGATATCGAAAAGAAGATGACCGAATTCTCGAAGCAGATAAGAATACCTATGTCACACCTTGATCTTCTTCTCTGGTATAAAGAAGCGGGGGACGTGTTCAAGTAATTTATTTTTAATATGTAACAATCTTAAAGCGCTCCTTTTAGCTTTTTCCAAATGTAGGAATGTATTCTTCATAGGAAGGCTCGAAGGCAAAAAACTTTTAACTGTATTAGAAGGCACTGATACCGTTCAGCTAAGACATCATAGGAAAAGTAAGGAGCCAAAATCAATTCCCATTATGCAACACCGCAGCAAAAGGCTATTAAGGCACTCAACTGATCTTCACATATGCTTGTTGGAGTAATAAAACGGGGAAAGTATGGCGAGCGCCTGATCCAGATAATAGAAGAGAGGACCGATTTTCAGGTTGTCTCAGCTGAGGTTCCCCAATATCTGCCCGGCTTTATCGAGGACCCAGAAGAGTTTGTGAAGGGCTTAAATCTCAATCCAAAAGTATTCGATGCAGATCTTCTTATCCTTTACACATTCCATCCCGACTTGACCCCGGAGATAGTGAAGATGGCAGGACAGCACGGCGTCAAGGCGGCAATAATCCCTGGCGGCATTGCCCGTGCCGGATCAATCGGCGAGCTCGAGAAAATTGCCGAGATGTATAATATTCACATCGAGGTCGATGAGATCTGCTGCACCCTTGAAAAGTGTGGCGTTCCGGCTGTGGATGAATTTGCCGAAAAGCTCGGCAAGCCCGAGCTTGAGGTGAATGTAAAGGATGGCAAGATAGATTCAATCAATGTCATCCGCGGATCGCCCTGTGGCTCGACCTGGCATGCTTGCCAGAACCTGATCGGAAAAACAATTGAAGAGGCTCCGTCAATGGCCGGACTCTTTTGCCAGCAGTATCCTTGCCGGGCAGTGAGAGGCACTCCGGGAGGCATCCATACTTCGGGCGATCTTCATAAAGATGCTATAGAAAGGGCCCTAGGCAATGTCACAAAGCTCGAGCTGCCTGAGCAATCCAGGCCCATCAAGATAGAGCCGGGCAAAAAAGGGCAGAAAGGATGAAGGGGCAAAAGGATGATTTCGAGATCAGAGGTTGTAGGAGCAACTGTCTGCACTCTTCAGAAGGCTGAGACATCGCTTCCAAATTGGGTCCTGAAGCTTATCGAAAATGCCATGGAGAATGAGGCAAATTCTGTAGCAAGATCTCACCTTCAGTTTATGCTCGAGAACGTCCGCATAGCGGGAGATAAGAAGCTTCCCCTCTGCCAGGATACGGGTCTGCCGATATTTCATTTAGAGGTTGGTCGAGATATAAGGCTAGACTTCGATTTGCGGGATGCTATCGCAGAGGGTGTAAAGATTGCCACAAAGGAAATTCCGCTAAGGCCCAACGTTGTTGATCCCTTGACCAGAAAGAATACTGGAGATAATATCGGCATCGGAATGCCTGACATAATTCTGGAATCAGTTGATGGAGACAGCCTGAGGATCACGGCCTTTCCAAAGGGTGCGGGCTCTGAGAATATGAGCCTTGTAGGAATGCTAAATCCCGCAGATGATCCGTTTGAATTCATTCTAAAATCTGTAGCTGAGCAGGCAGCCAATGCATGCCCGCCGCTCTTTCTGGGCATTGGAATAGGAGGGACGTTTGATCTGGCTGCACGTCTGGCAAAGCGCGCTCTCTTCAATATGCCTGGATCATCTGATCTAGAACTCCAGCTTCTGAAAAGGATCAACGCTTTGGGGATCGGTCCAATGGGCCTGGGCGGGGATACAACGGCTTTGGGCGTTAAGATTGAGACGGCATCCTGCCATACGGCATCGCTGCCTGTGGCAATAAATTTCCAGTGCTGGGCCAATAGAAGCGCAACAGAGGTGATCCGATGATGGAATACAGGCTGAAGACGCCTTTCTCAAATGAGGATATAAAATCACTTCATGCTGGAGATATAGTATATCTCAGCGGCACTGTCTATACTGCGCGCGATAAGGCCCATGCTCTGCTTCGATCGAAGGGGAGCCCAATCTCCCTAGAAGGTGCGGCTCTTTACCATTGTGGGCCCTTAATTAAGAACGATCAGGTTCTATCTGCCGGCCCGACCACAAGCAGCAGAATGGCGCGCTACACGGAGGAGATCCTGAACCTTGGGGTTAAGGCAATAATAGGCAAGGGCGGCCTTCCTGGTGAACCCTTCAGAGGTAAAGCAGTATATTTGGCATATCCCGGAGGCTGTGGCGCTGCAGCTGCCAGACAGCTAAAGGTTAAGAAAGTACATTTACAGGAGCTAGGCATGGCCGAGGCTCTGTGGGAGTTCGGGGCCGAGAACCTTGGGCCGATGATTGTTGCCATCGATTCCTATGGGCATGATATCTATAGGGATGTGAGAGCATCAGTCCAGAGTCGCCTGAAATGCTAAAGCGCGCTGCAGATGATGTACGCCACCTTTTGGGTCGCGGCTACCCGAAGGAGTCTGCGATACGTTTTGTCGCCGATCATTACAGGCTGCCTGAGTGGCAGAGATACGCTTTAGTAAGAGTCATAATACCTTCAGCGCAGGCATCCTCCCGCAAGGCAAAGCTTGTCTCTCCGGGAGCATTGAATAGAAAAGAGATTCTGATAGACGGCTACAATGTCCTGATAACAGTCGAGAGCATCCTTGAAGGTTGCCCTGTTTATTTATGCGATGATAGGCTGCTGCGCGATATTAGAGGTATTTTCAGAAAATATAGGCCGTCCGAGATCACCGATCAGGCACTTTCTGAGATCATCGATCTTCTGGCTTCTGTTGAACCAGCCCGGGTCGAGTTCTTGCTTGACCAGCAGATATCCATGAGCGGCAGCTTAGCGTCGCATATTCGAGAGATGATGTCAGTTCGAGAGATTCCTGGAACGGCAAGAACCGAAATGAATGTGGACCATAATCTCAAGATTGCAAAGGAAATTGTTGCAACAAGTGATGGAAATGTGATAGATAAGGTGTGCTTTGTGGTGGATATTCCGATGGAAATTGCAAGAAGAAAGATGATTGAGCCATTGATTGTGTAATAAAACTAATGGTTATTCTGGCGCGCTCAGTCGCCGTGCAGGCTACCCCTAGCCCCTCTACGGGGGAAGTTTTCAGAAAACGATAGTTAATAAGGCTGACGAGAACAAGAGAAATGGATTGTGGCCAAAAGATGAAATGATCGCCCTGAAGTAAACCAATCGTATTTTGGGCGCTGCTGACCAATACAACCAAGATAACAAAACGAGGAGACAAGCAATCAATCAACTTGCAGTCTCTTCTCATATAAACCATCCCGGAGGGCGTTAGCCCGTCGCGGCGACTCTCGCAACAGCCCCGTAACCATTAGCGCGGGAGCGAAGCGACTCGCGGGCGCCCTGGAATTAGAGCGGTGCAAGGTTGACTAAGACTTGGGCTTTCCCCAGATGACAAAATTTGATCCTTTATGAATCCAAGCTTTTTATGGCTTAAACTTTCAGGTGCTAGTATAATGTTATAATGTCTGGTATTATATATCGCTCAGAGCCTTCGGGATTCCTCTCGCAACTGCCCAAGAACCGGATTCAGGAAATTTCCATATCAGGGATACTTATTTCATCAAAGACCCATCAACGCAGCCACAAAATGTGTGTTTCTTCCTGAGGAATGAATGCCTCCGGATGATACGGCACAATTCGAGGGGTAAAGTCATTAGCCGACCGCTCAGTCGATATATTTGCGCTGTATAGAAATCCGTTAACTGCACCTGCTATTGGCTCCATGCGGTTCATTGCAATCTTCGTAGGCTCTTGTTCCAGATTGGACAGCGGATCGGCATAGAGCTCCACATGCACATCTGTAGGAGACAGATCGCCAAGGTATACCTCGACACGGAAACTCAAGGCCTCATTCTCCTTGCTGACAGTCAGTCGGCCAAAGCGGAGATCCTTCCAGTTCTCAATAATCCGCTCCTGCCACTCAGCCAGCTCCCGGGCCAGTCTAGCGCCGTCTGCTGTTCTGCGGCGGTAGGCATCTGTCGCTGGCTGATAGATCTTCTCCACATACTCCCGCATCATTCTAGTGCTGCTGTAGCGCGGAGTAAGATTAGCCATGCTGGCTCTGACCTTGGCAACCCAGCAGACTGATATTCCTTTCTCATCCCGGCTGTAGAACAGGGGAATGACCTGCTCCTCAAGCAGACGGTAGAGCTGATCGGCCTCTTTATCATCCCAATCAGGCTCATTATGCTCCCTATCATCACCCAGGCACCATCCCACCTGTGGATCATAGGCTTCATCCCACCAACCATCCAGGCTGGAAAGATTCAGACCTCCATTAACCAGCACCTTCATGCCGCTTGTGCCGCAGGCCTCGTTGGGGCGGCGAGGTGTGTTGATCCAAACATCGACCCCAGGCAGGAGGTGCTGTGCCAGATCGATATCATAGTCCTCCAGGAAAACCACTCGACCGGATAGCTTCGGCCGAGAGGCAAAATTTGCCATTTGCTTCACCATCTCTTTGCCGATGGTATCGGCGGGATGGGCCTTTGCTGCCATCACCAATTGCGCAGGTCGCTCACGGTTGGTCAAAATCCTGGTCAGCCTCTGCTCGTCTTTAAGCAGCAAGTTGGTGCGCTTATAAGCAGTAGCCCTTCTGGCAAAACCTATAGTAAGGATATTGGGATCCAAAATGTGCCTAGTTACTTTTAGAGCTTCTGGAGATGCTCCATGCTCCTGAAGCTGGCGGGTATAACGCCTGCGGATATATTTCACCAGGTCATGGCGGGCTTCCATTCTGAAGAACCATATATCCGAATCATTGAGCCCCGAGATGCTCTCTCCCGAAATATCGATAAAATCCGGGCCGCAATTTTTCGGACATGTTCTAGCCCACAGGTGCTGTGCTACGGGAGAATCCCAGGTAGGAATATGAACCCCGTTGGTCACATATCCAACCGGCACCTCTCGCTCAGGCCATCGAGGATAGCGAGATTGAAATATCTTCCTGCTAATACGGCTGTGTAGACGGCTTACTCCGTTCACATAGCCGCATCCTCTAAGGGCTAGTAGAGCGATAATAAACTGCCCATCCTCATCCGCGTGAATCTTTGTTTTTGCTCCCATGGATATCAGGTCATCATAAGAGAGGCCCATCCTATCGGCATAATACTTGGCATATTTCATCACCAGATCCCGGTTGAAATGATCAAATCCTGCCTCAACAGGGGTATGGGTGGTGAAGACATTTCCTGCTCTCGTTGCCCAGAGCGCAACCGGCAGAGAGCAGCCGGTCTCCCGCATAAAGCTATAAGCCCTGGCCATGACCAGGAAAGCTGCATGGCCTTCGTTCAAATGACAGACCTCAGGTTCAATTCCCATCTTCTTCAGTGCACGCCAGCCGCCGATGCCAAGCACTATCTCTTGGATCAGCCGTCGCTCTTCTCCCGGGGCATATAGGTTGGAAGTGATCGCTCTATCCCAAGGGCTATTCATCGGATCATTAGAATCAAGGAGATAAAGATTCACCCTGCACACATTGGCCCGCCAGATTCGTAAAAGCAGAGGCCTTCCAGGAAGGTTGATCTTGACTATAAGCCTGCCTCCATCCTTATCCCTGACAGGCTCAAGCGGAAGAGTGTCCGGGTCGTTATAAGGGAATGCCTCCACTTGCGATCCATCTTGTGCCAAGACCTGACGGAAGTAGCCCTGCTGGTAGAGCAGTCCAATCCCGGTGATTGGGACTCCCAGGTCGCTGGCGGTCTTGAGATGATCCCCTGCCAGGATGCCCAGGCCTCCGGAGTATATAGGCAGAGCCTCGGAGAGACCGAACTCCATGCTGAAATAAGCGATAGAGCGAATATTGTGATGCCTTTCAAACCAGCCAGGCTCTTTCAAGAGCTCGGATCTTCTCTCTTGCCAGGACCGTATCTCATTCTTGAGGCTTTCGTCCAACGAAGCCTCTTTGAGCCTGCTTTGGGAGACGTTCTGCAGGATTAGATAGGGATTCTTGGTCTTCTCCCAGGTCTCGGCATCGAGCAGCTCCCAGATCTTATCGGTTGTCTGCCTGACTGTCCAACGCAGATCCAAAGCCAAATCTATGAGGCTCTCCAGCCCTGATGGTAGATCTAAATCAGAACGAAATTTCATAAGGCTCCCTCAGGCCAAACCAGCATCTAATATTGCAGGACAGCGTTGATTGATAACTCTATCGGCATATATTCTATTAGCAAACCTTTTACGCCTGGGAGCCTTTTGTGCAGGCATGAAAGATTACGCAAAGATTGTTCCCTGTCTCGATGTTAAAACCGTGGACGGCATACCATCGGTGGTAAAAGGCGTCAACTTCGTTGATCTAAAGCGCCAAGGCAATCCTGTGGAGTTTGCTAAACGCTATCAAGATCAAGGGGCAGATGAGCTGGTCTTCCTGGACATCACCGCCTCGCATGAGGGAAGGAAGACCATGGTAGAGGTGGCCAGAGAGGTTGCGGACGTGACGGATATACCCTTCACTGTGGGCGGAGGTATCGCAACCATCAACGGCATAAACGAGCTCCTGGATGCAGGGGCAGACAAGGTAGGCATAAACACGGCTGCAGTTAAAAACCCCGATTTCGTCAAGGAAGCATCGAAAGCCTTTGGAAGTGAAAGGATCACAGTGGCTGTGGATGCCAGGCGAAACACTGAGATCATGCCAGGCGTAAACGTTTATAATTTAGAGGATGGTACTAATGCCTGGTTCGAGCTTGTAATTTATGGAGGACGGAAGCCTGTCGGGATCGATGCCATCGACTGGTGCAGGAAGATGGAGAGTATGGGCGCGGGAGAGATCCTGCCCACGAGCATGGATCGAGATGGGACCAATATAGGCTACGATCTTCCGCTGACAAAAGCAGTCTGTGACGCAGTGACGATACCTGTAACAGCTAGCGGAGGGGCATCTAATCCCGAGCATATTCTTGATGCCTTCAAGATAGCCAATGCAGATGCCGCTTTGGCAGCAGGCATGTTCCATAGAAGAGAATATACTGTAGGCCAGGTCAAGGAATACCTGAAATCTAAGGGGATTAAAGTAAATCTTAGACAATCCAATAAATAGGGGCGCCCTGATATCAAATGCCCTAAATTTTCCTAAACACAGTATCATCCACTCCCAGAGTGCAAGAATAAAGGTTTCCGCAAGGGTTCACGAGTAAACAATGGGCATTTTGCCATTCATCCCCCATTTGATAAGCTTGCTCTGGAGTTCCTCCAGCTGTATGGGCTTGCTTATATAATCATCCATCCCAGCATCAAGACATCTATCCATATCGCCTTTAAGGGCAAATGCTGTCATTGCAATGATCTTCGGCCTGTCGCTCCGCTCGTGTATCCTCTTGGCAGCTTCAAGACCGTCCATCTCCGGCATCTGGACGTCCATGAGAATTATATCATAAGACTGACGTTCCAGTGCAGACAATACTTCCTTTCCATTCGTTGCTATATCCGCTGTATAGCCGATCTTCTTGAGCATTTGCAGAGCTACTTTCCGGTTAACCGGGTTATCCTCGGCCAGTAATATGCGCACGGCATGCTGATCCATCAGCGGCGACAAAATCAAAGATTTGTGATCATGCTTCATGGCATCAATTTGATCCTGAGTTGCCTCCTCTGTAATCATTGTGAAGTGGAATACCGATCCTTTGCCGACTTCCGATTCGACCCAAATCTTTCCGTCCATCAATTCAACCAATCTCTTGCTTATGGCCAGCCCAAGGCCTGTACCTCCGTATCTCCGTGTAATTGATGGATCCACCTGGCTAAAGGACTGGAATAATTCGCTCATCTTCTCTTGAGGTATTCCTATTCCGGTATCCCTGATGGCATAATGGATTTCGTAGTCTCTGCCACTGTGCTTTTGGCTGGCTACTGATATTGCTACTTCTCCCTTATCCGTAAATTTAACGGCGTTATTGAGGAGATTGACCAAGATCTGACGGAGTCTTGTAAGGTCGCCCACGATAAACTCCGGAGTGCCTGGATCTATAATTAAAGCCAAATTAATTCCCTTTTCAGAAGCCTTTGGAGCTATGAGGTCAAGTGATTCCTTAATGCATATTCTAAGGTTGAAGGGCTGCTGTTCCAATTCCATTTTTCCAAGATCGATCTTTGAGAAATCCAGGATATCATTTATCACTGACAGCAAATAGTTTCCACTGTTTCTAATAGTCTCCAGATAGTCTCTCTGCTCCTGGTCTAATTCTGTTTGAAGAAGCAGCCCAGTAAGGCCAATAACTGCATTTAAAGGCGTTCGAATCTCATGGCTCATGTTTGCCAGGAAATCCGATTTAGCTCTTGATGCAGATTCTGCCATGTCCTTTGCCTTTCTGAGATTATCTTCCGCATGTCTGCTCTCTGTGATATCTTTGGAAAATATTGCTATCTTAGTAACCCTGCCCTCTTGATTAAAGATTGGAAGAATCGAGTTATTGAAATATCTTCCATCCCTCTCATCTTCAAATTGAATTGGTTTGCCCGACTTGATGACATTTTCCATGGATTCCTTTCTCTTCTGACGGACCTCCGGCGAAAATAGATCAAATGCATAAGTACCCTTAAGATTCTCGATATTCTTTCCAAGACCGCGTGCCCCTGCTTCGCTTAGCGCAAGAAACCTGCCCATTTCATCCAGAAGATATGCGGCATCCAAAGGCGCATTCAGCAGGGTCAATGCAGTCTCCTCGCTCTCTTTGATCCGGATCTCTGCTTTCTTGCGAGATGTGATGTCCTGAATCAGCAAGATCCGGGCCCTCAGGTCGCCGCGCATTCCTAAGATCGGAGATACGCTGAGATTGTAATACCGATTATCTCTCTCAGCCAATACTTCTTTTTCCATATGGGCTTCAACTTGACCGCTGGGTGACTCCAAGAGGTTATCTAACGGTACTAAGAGCGTTGAAAGAAGATTGGTTGCAGGCTGCCCAATCGATTGATTGAGGCAAAGACCAGTCATATTAAGGGCGGCAGAGTTCATATCTAAAATGCGATTATTTCCGTCTAGGACGATGATGCCCTCAGGCATATTTTCTATTACAATATCTCTTGCTACAGGCATTATATCTAGAAGACCGAAATAAAATAATCCTATGGCTGCGGCTACACCGGTGAATAGGAAGGCCAATGGGGTAGTATCTAAATATGAAACGGGATGCCATCCCATCATGTACGCCAGGTTGGTAGTCCATGGGATCAAAGCTCCTATTAGTAGAACCAATGCCTGTTTTCTATAGAGCCTTGGCGAGTGGATAAATGCCTCAATTACCAATAATGTGGCGATGAAGACGAGAATATAGGAATAGGCTACATTAACCCAATACCATTGTCCTCGAACGATTTCAAGGATTGGATATCCCTGGCTAAAATCGACCCACGCATCCTTATAGATCAGGCTATGATAATCTTTCGTCCAGACTAATACCATGGTTATGACGGGCATTATTATCAGGATACCCAATCTTTTCAGGGAAAGCCAGGATTCGTGACCTGAAAATTCGAGAGAGAGTGCGAGCCATGCAACGGGCAAAAGTGTTATGCCTATATACTCTATGTCCGTGAGGAATAGTTTTAGATGGAGTTCATTTGAGCTGAGCTCCAGAGCATATGCAATCGACCATATGGCAATAGCAAGCATCAGAAATGTCAAAGCAAATATTCCAGACTTTTTCCTATGGTACCATGAATAAAGAGCAATGGCTAACGAAATTGCCGCAGAGGCAAGCAATGGGAAGAAGTATGGAGTAATTTGCCAGCTCATATCTTACGTTCAGCAACTTCTGTCCTTATAAATTATGCTCTCAACATATTTGAAATAGTTTCAATTTTTATATTTATCCATAAAATTAAAATTTTTAATCCAGCTGAGAAGCGCAATGGTAGCATTTGATGGCAGCTAGCGGTATGTCGTCCTTGGCACAAAACGGGCAGACTTTGGTTTTTGCAGGGATCGGCATAGGTGGCACCAATTTATTGACCTGCTGCACTAACAGGAATATTGCCAGGGAAATTATCAGGAAGTTTATGACTGTATTGAGAAATAGCCCGTAGTTTAAAGTGGGCGCGCCTGCTGCCTTTGCTATGGCCAGCGAGGCATAGCTTCGGCCATTAAGCGGTATAAATAAGTTGGTGAAATCTACCCTGCCGATCAGAAGTCCAAGAGGCGGCATTATCATATCATTTACAAGGGAGTTGACTATGCTGCTGAAGGCCCCACCCATTATGAAGCCTATTGCCAGATCAAGAACATTGCCCCTCATCGCGAATTTCTTGAATTCGTTGATAAACCCCACAATGATCACCGAGCGATCGCTATAATAATAGTTGATATAAAAAGACTATCTATCCAAATTGTCTCTAAATAGAAGCTTCATCTCATATACCCCGGATTCGTTCTGTTTCTCGATATCAAATCCCATCTTATTGAAGAGTTTGAAGACCGGCTGGTTTCCCATAAGAACTTCTGCCGTGAATCCTATAATGCCATTTTTCTTGGCCAAATAAGTGAGTTCGGCGATCAGCTCCGTCCCCACTCCCTGTTTCTGATATTTATCCCCAACAACAAGCGCGATTTCGGCTGTATCCATATCTCTATTCAGGCTGTACTGTCCAACACCGACTATTGTTTCTTTGCCGGACTCGCCCAGAACTGCCAGGATTGTCAGCTTCTGGGTGTAATCTATGACCACAAATTTTTGAAGAGTTTCGTGAGGTACATCTCTTCGTGCAGAAATAAACCTCTGATACATGCTCTCGTCCGATAGCGAATAAAAGAACTCCTTGAGCCTGGGCTCATCGCTGATCTTCACAGGCCGGAGGATTATCTCAAGTCCAGTTTTGGTGATCCGCCGAGTCTCCAGCTCCTCCGGGTACTCTCCCTTAATCCCGGCAATAAATGCCTGATCCTTGAATATCAGTGAGAGCTTCTTCGCCTCTTCTATTAGCCAGGGCCTGAACATCGGATGGGCTATTGCTATCAAATCCATAGCCCTCTCACGAATGCTTTTGCCGTGGAGGTAAGCAATTCCGTATTCGGTCACTACATAGTGAATATCGCCTCTGGTTAGAGTGACGCCAGCGCCTTCTTTTAGGAACGGCACGATCCTGGACACGCGTCCATTGTCGGCGGTCGAAGGCAGTGCCAGGATTGTCTTGCCGCCCGGTGCCAGGACGGCGCCTCGCATGAAGTCCGCCTGTCCTCCTATGCCGCTATAGAAGGTTTTGCCTAAGGATTCGGCTGTGGCCTGTCCGGTCAGATCGACCTCAAGGGCGCTGTTAATTGCCGTCATGCGCCTGTTTTGGGCTATAATTAGAGGATTGTTCGTATAATCAATTGTCCTGAACTCGATTGAGGGATTATCGTCGATAAAATCATAGGTCTCCTTGCTCCCCATACAGAAGGTAGCAATGGCCTTTCCCGGATTGATGGACTTCTCAGTATTATCTGCAATTCCATTTCGCATCAGCTCGGCAATACCGTCATTCAAGAGTTCGGTATGTATTCCCAAATGTCTTTTGCCGCTAAAGCTTGATACAATTGCATTTGGAATGCTGCCATATCCCACCTGAATCGTTGAACCGTCTTCGACTATGCTTGAGACATAGCTGCCGATTCTCTGTGCCGTATTATCTGGAAGATGCTCTATGTATTCAAGCAGCGGCTCATCATGGGGCACGATGAAATCTATATCTTCGATGGCTATATTGCCGTCTCCGCGGACATATGGCATATTGGAATTCGCCTGAGCTATGACCAGAGTTGCCTTTTCAATAGCCGATTTGACGATATCTACACTTACTCCCAGGTTCATCTCGCCATTTTTATCTGGCGGTGTCGTCTGGATTAAAGCCACATCAATCCCAAACCGGCCGGTGCGGATTAGATCGGGAAGTGCAGATAGAAATATGGGAGTATAATCTGCTGCACCTCTATTTATCGCCTTTCGAGTGCTATCCCCAATGAAAAAAGATTTCATTCTGAAGATATCCCTGAACTTTTCATCTGTATAGGGAGCTACACCTAAGGTCACTATGTTTATCAGCTCGGCATCCAGGAATGCCTTGGGATTTTTATCGATATGGTTTAATAACGCTTGAACAAGATACTGAGGCTCACCACAACCTGTGCCTATGAATATCTTGTTTCCTGGATGAATCTCCTGGAAAATGAAGCGTTCAGCCTTGAACTTTTCAGGCCAAGCCTTTTTGATTTCGTCCCAATTCAAGCTCATAGATCTATTCCATTTATATAATTTTCACAGTTATCTTGCAGGCATAGATGACATAGCGGTGATAGCCTTATGCCATGTGGCCGAAGGATCCGGTCAATCAGAAAAAAGGGAAGGAGGTATATATATATGACCGCTCACTCATTTATTGATGAGCGGTATGTTTTGTACCGACTCCGGATTGGCCAGAGCAGACAGATCACCGGTCTCCTTGCCGAGAGCCTTTGCCTTTATGACACGCCGCATGATCTTGCCAGACCTTGTCTTGGGTACGTCCTTGACGAAGAAGACCCGGTCAGGGTATGCTACAGGTCCCAGGACCTTGCGAACATGAGTGGAGATGTCTTTCTTCAGGTCCTCGCTCTCCGAGATACCTTCCTTGAGTATGATGAAGGCGACGATCTTCTCGCCCTTGACCTCATCGGGTTCGCCTATGACTGCGGCCTCTGCGACCTTCGGGTGGGATACCGCTGCTGACTCGACTCTTCATCGAAGATATCGGTGTTGAATCCCGGCAGAGGGAATGCTACTGATCCGGGCTTCTCAGGCGTCATGGGAAGAGGGGCTACAACGTGGCATCCGGTTTCGGTCTGCCACCAGGTATCCATAATGGGTGCCTGATCTGCGCCTATATTCTTCCTGAACCAGATATATGCCTCAGGATTAAGCGGTTCGCCAACTGATGCCAGAATCCTGATACTGGAGAGGTCGTACTTCCTGACAAACTCCTCGCCAGACTTCATGAACATCCTGATGGCTGTGGGCGCTGTATAGAACACGGAGACGCCATACTGCTCGATTATGGACCACCAGCGTCCAAGGTCTGGAAAGTCCGGAGAGCCCTCGTACAGGATGCTTGAGGCTCCAAGGCAAAGCGGGCCGTAGACCACGTAGCTGTGGCCAGTAATCCATCCGGCATCGGCCGTACACCAGTAAACGTCATCATCGTGAATATCCAGTACCCAGGAGCATGTCTGAGCGGGGCCAACAGCATATCCGCCATGGACGTGCTCGATACCCTTGGGCTTGCCGGTTGTTCCCGATGTATAGAGTATGAACAGCCGATCCTCAGGATCAAGCTTTGCAGTCTCACACCTGGCGGACTGTTCTTTTACAGCCTCATCATAGTAGATATCGCGCCCTTCAGTCATGGGGATCTGCTGGCCTGTTCTTCTCACAACCAATACCTTCTTAACAGAGGGTGCAGTCTTGAGGGCCTCATCCACATTGGGTTTGAGTGGAAGAGGTTTGCCGCGCCTGTAGAAGCCGTCGGAGGTAACGACAACTTTGGCCTCGGCATCATTGACTCTGCTGTTCAAGCCGCCGGAAGAAAATCCGGAGAAGACCACTGTATGAATGGCACCAATCTTGGCGCAGGCCAGCATCGTGATGGGGAGCTCTGGAATCATGGGGAGGTAGCAGACTACTCTGTCGCCCTTCTCGACGCCTAAACTCTTCAGCGCATTAGCGAGCTTGTTGACCTCACGGTAGAGCTCATAGTAAGTTATGGTTCTGGTATCTCCCAGGGGCTCGCCTATGAAGTAGTATGCGACCTTATTACGCTTTGCAGAACGGGCATGTCTGTCGACTGCATTGTAGACGACATTGATTTTGCCGCCCAGGAACCACTTGTAGTAGGGCTTGCCGGAATCATCGAGGATTTGAGTGTAGGGCTGGTACCACTCTGCATATGTCTGGGCCATCTCATCCCAGAAGTCAATATAGTTTGCAGAACACCATTCACGCATCTCCCTCTCAGTCTTGAAGCCTTTCTTCTTCATCCATTGGTAGGAATTTGAATGCTCGATAATCCATTTCGGTGTATTGAAAATTCTGGTCTCTTCTTGGAGAACAGATGTCTTTGCTGTATCAGCTGGTTTCATGTGATAACATAACATGTTATGGTATATCAGGATTTCGCCACCTCGTTAGCCATATGCAATCAGAGCCGGACGAATGCTTTATCAATCTCATGTTATGATATACCATAGTATGAAACAGCTGTCCGTAATGGTTGAGGATGATATTATGGAGGCCATAGAGAGCCGCATCAAAGCATCCGGCCGAAGCAAAAGCGATGTTATAAGGGATCTTTTAGTGATTGGCCTCAAAAAACCTCCATCCTCCGCCTATAGAGATCTCATTAATGACGCTATTGCCAAACATGAGAAAAAGTTTCATGCATCCGATTTGAAGGCACCAGAAAGCAATTAGATTTTGAAACGCAATGCAATAAAGGCATGAAATATCCCTGAATTTCTATTCCTTCTTGAACTGAAGATTGACCTTAAAAACTCCTGATCCCTCAAGAAGAAAAGGCACGATCCCGGATATCCGGCCATCATCGGCAGTGGATGGCAGTGCCAGAAGCTGCCTATCTTCATTGCAGTATTTCCTGGAATCTTCACTTGATATTCCAGGAGGAGTCCATCCATCGCCCCGGACCTTCGGCATCATGGGGTTGGCCTGAGCTATTACCAGCGCTGATTTATCGATTGCCGCTCTAGTTATATCAACGCTGACTCCCAGGTTCATCCCGCCAAGCCTGTCTGGAGGTGGTGTCTGTACTAATGCCACATCGGATCATTTATAGTTCCATTCGTGCCGGATATCCTCTGGATAAGAGACGGCATCAGAGTGACTACTCCCGCCAATGAATTAGCGGGCATCTAGGCTTTCGCCACAGACTGTAGCCCCAGTCTGAGGATATTTAAGGCCGCATTATGGTCTCTATCCAGAGTCAATCCACAGAAAGAGCACCTATGGACTCTCTCAGACAGATCTTTTAAGACTATTTGTCCGCAGCCAGAGCATATTTGGGATGTATTTGAAGGATTCACTAGTTCAACACGTTTACCGGCCCATTCTGCCTTCCGACGATAGTCGGAAAAGTTCCAGCCCGCTGGCTGGA
>JBHGAU010000036.1:0-26725 GCA_041946675.1 Methanotrichaceae archaeon
CTCGAGCATCCTTTGGGTTACTTTCTGGTTAACTGGATTATCCTCTGCAAGGAGTATGCATAAACGTTTGCTATCTGCACAATCCATCAGAACCTCAACGTATGCTATGCAGTTATTTGTATTCATCAGAATGATACGCCATTCTTTATAAATGTTGTGTATACTAAAAAATGATAACAGGTTTAGTGATTGGTCAGCATCTGTGGACATTTAATCGCATATATGTCGCACTTTTTTTATTGCACTGGCCAGATCACTGATACTCATGGGCTTAGGGAGGTAGTCATCCATCCCAGCCTCCATACACATCTCCCTCGCGCCTGGAAAAACATAAGCAGTAATTGCTATTATCTTTAGCCCCTTTTGGCCGAGCTTACGTATTTCTCTAGTAGCTTCCAGGCCGTCTATCTCGGGCATAACTATATTCATAAGCACAAGATCATATTTGCGGCGCTCGATGGCTTGGATGGCTTCACGTCCATTAGAAACAGCGTCGGCATTGTAGCCCAGCCGCTTAAGCATCAGCATAGCTACCCTTCGGTTTGTTGCATCATCTTCAGCAAGTAAAATATGTGGCAGTCTAAAGCTCCCTTCAACCACTTTATTACCCCAATATTTATAAGCGCTTACACATATATAAATTTAACTGCTGAAATTATGCAATATAAATAGTCCGAAAAATGATGTAGTCTCTGGGGCACGAAACAATTGCTCAGCTAATCTTTCTTCATAAATGCAATATAAAACCAACTATATTCAACCAATTAAAAATTATTTGGTCATTATCGGGTGTGAATAAGGGATCAATGGAATCATCTCAAAGAAGTATAAATATAGTTTAAGATTTAGATAATTTAATGGACTTTCGGCCACTGAAGAGAGACAGCCAAAAAATTCTCCGGGTTGGCTACGGCCGCCAGGAGAGCCTCAAATAGCAAAGCGTTCTCAGAATATGTAATTATATACTATCTTTAGCCTTATTATAAGGACGGGCCGACTTGCGGTGTTTGCCACATCATAGGTTACATTTCCAATCTTGCCAACCCTCAGCGCATTCTCCCCAACTGAACTCAATGCTATCAAAGATGCATCTTCTTCCTCTGCTATTCTGCGTATTACCTCCGTAGGTATACCAACTTCAACACGCGGGGTAACTTTCGAGCCGCCTTTTCCTAAGCCATGAATGATGCTGTTAAGCTTTTCTTTAGCATTGTTAACTGAAGCCTCGATCTCTTCCCTTGATTCTCCTTTAGAGACCACGTGCAGCAACACAATTTCACCTACGCCTTTCATACTCTTTATGGCGGAGAAAGCAGCCTCTGCAGGCTGTGAGAAATCGGTAGGAATAAGCACCTTGGAGAGAATTTTGGCGCCGAACTTCTCAAAGGTTTCTGGCACTTTTGAGGGTTCTGCAGGAGCTGAAGAATTTGCAGAGATCTTATAGCGCATGATAAGAAGGTGTTTATCTCCATAGCGAAGGAGATTCCTGGTCGTGCTGCCCATAAGAACGCTTTGGATATAGCTTCTGCCTCTTGCTCCCATTACAACAAGCTGGGCGTTCTCTTGACTCGCCACATTCTGGATGGCCATGGGGATTTCAGTGGCGATGTCTTCACCTGTCACAGTGACGGCCCTTGCTGTTACATTAACGCCGGGGGCTTTAACGATCTTTTTATCTTTTTCCAGTTTTTTTTCTGCATCTTTGGCCTTTGCCGCCGGGTCCCAGACTTTCGCCTGGGGATCTTTGGATATTACATTTAGAATTACAACATCTTTCACTTCAGGAAGATCTCCTACATACTCCAGGAACTTGCGGGCGTATGCCGAGAAATCTGTCAGCACTAAGATCTTTTCAAACATTGCTCCTCACTAGATTGGTACCAGATAATTCTGATTATTTTAACCTATCTACAAATTCATTAAAAATTTATTCGCCTTTATGTTTAATAATAATAACAAAGAGCGGTGATGGCTTAACGAGATTTATCCTTCGGCACAACCAGGACAGGAACGCTTGCGTTTCTTACCACCTTCCCGGCAACGCCTCCCAAATAAATATCTTCTAAGCCGGTTTTGCCAATGCTGCCCATGGCTATCAGATCCATCCTATTCTCTTCAGCCACCCTCAATATCTCACTTGCGGGATATCCCTCAATGATCATCTTCTCAAAGGGAACATCTAAATCTTTTGCGAATTCTTCAATTAATTGGACTGCTGTCTCGCCCTCTTTTAGTGAAAAGCTCCTGAGCCTAGCAGATGCATCATTTATCGCGCTGGAGCCGGTCTTATCGGGCGCAGAGCCTAGAAGCGACATTAGCTTGCTTGTATCTGCTACATATAGTGCAGAGACTCTACCACGAGAGAGCTTGGCAAGCCTAACTCCGAACTTCGCTGCCTGTTCGCTCGGCTCGGATCCATCTGTCGGGGTGAGGATACTATTTAACGCAAAATTGAGAGGCTGCCTTGAATGGCTGTAGTCGGCTCCAGGCACAACTAGAACCGGTACTATCGAGTTCTGAACTACTCTCCCTGCAACTCCCCCCAAAAGGAATTCCGTTGAACCTGTTCTGCCGATGCTGCCAATAACTATTAGGTCAATTTTATTTTCTTCTGCTATTTTTAATATCTCATTGGCGGGATATCCCTTGACAACCATCTTTTTACAGGGCACGCCCGAGCTCTTCGCAAGCCTCTCAACGAACTCTGTTGCTATCTCCCCTTCTTTTTGCGAAGAACTCTGGATGCCGGTAAACATCTCATCTATTGCAGTTGGGCTCACATTCTCGAAGGGAAATATCGAATCTCCGAGTGAAATAGTTTTGCCGGTATCTACAACATACAGTGCACTGACTTTGCCGTGAGATAGCTTGGCAAGCTTAACTCCGAATTCCGCTGCTCGCTCGCTAGGCACAGATCCGTCAGTAGGTATGAGAATATTGTCTAACATGGGATCAAGGAGTGCATACTGGTGCAATAGTTATAATCCTTTTGGCTTTTAGTGCTCGAAGTGCATGTGCATCTCGGTCATTCCATCAGTGCCGGTGAAGGTGATCTTATTGGCATAGCGATTCATCATATATGATGCGAGCCTAGTTGAGGCCACCTCTCCGCCATCCAGCGAATTGAGATGCGGTGAATCTACTTTAAGATCGAGGGGCTTGCCCTCATAGGTCGCGAAAATGTCCAGGTTGAACTCATCGAACTGGACCTTTACCAGTATCTTCTTGCCAATAAGGCCTATTAGTGATGACAGCTCAAGGAACTCAGCAAGGGCTGCTGTGGCATTGAGAATTACATCATGTCTCGCTCCCCAGGCACCACCTTGTTTCTCCATAAAGCTGAAGACCTTCTCTGAAGAGTCCTTCCCTGGTTCCAGCTCCAGGGTGGCGCTGCGTCCGATGCCGATCCTGAAGAACATATTGAGCAGTATGGCCGATATGGTGGCTACGGACAGTGAGGAGGAGAAGAGAACACTTGCCCAGGGATGGACGCTGGAGAACAGTCCGGGCACATAATCGAAGCTAAGTCCAAAGATTATTGACAGCCCAATGACAAAGGTCTTTCGGGCATCGATCATTCTGGACATTATTATCTGCATTCCCGCAAGGATCATGAAACAGACTGCGAAAACCAGTGAAGCTCCCATCACCGGCGTAGGCATTATGACAAAGACTGCAGCGAGCTTGGGTACGAACGCGAGGAATATCAGGATTAGGCCTGCAGCGAATCCTATATATCTGCTGGTAGCTCCTGTGGCGATTGACAGGCCAATATTGCTGGATGAGACGGACTGTCCAAGAGCTCCCAATAGGCCAGACATGACGTTTCCTACTGCGCATGCCCTTATGCCTTTGCTCACCGAGATCATATCCATCCTCTTCCAGTTTGCATCGTTGATCTTCTGGCAGATGGCCAGATCGCCCATTGTCTTCAGGGCCGAGGATAGGGCAGCGACTGCAAAGGGCACCAGGAAGAGATAATTGAATGAAATCCCAAATCTGCCCAGCTGCGGCATGAGAAAGATCGGTGAATCCAATAATATCTTGAGGTTATCATATCCGAGAAGCCCTATGGCGAAAGAGGCTACATAACCTACGGCCATGCCTATGAGCAAAGAGTAAAGCTTCATTTTCCCTTTGCCCCAGACATTGAAGCTCGCTATTGTGGCGAGGGTGAGCAGAGCAATGAACAGCGACGGCATATATGGGAGAGTATGCGTCTTATCGATGCCGAAGAATTTGGGAATAGCTATCGGGATCACCTCTATCCCAACCATCAGCACTATGGTTCCTGTGACCTCAGGCGGGAAGAACCTTCTCAGCTTTGCGACTACTAGTGAAAAAAGTCCCTCGAATAATCCGCCTGCTGCGGTCATGCCGAAGATGAGTGCCAATCCGCCGGCCTTGCCTGCAAGAAGAGATGCCGGTATGAAGGCAGGTCCATTGACCAGTGGGCAGAGGTACCCTGAGCCTATCGGGCCTTTATTGATGCTCTGAAGCATTGTTGTGAGGCCTGTCGCAATCATGGCCATGCAGATGAGGTTCTGAGCATCCTCTGGTGTGCCGCCTATTTCGCCAACTATGACTACTGGAAAAATAAATGATATTGACAGAATGAAAATATGCTCGATGCCCAGAAGGAGCGCCGTAGGGATCGGCGGCATCTCATCCCTGCTATAGATAAGGTTGGCTGGTCGGCGTGGCATGGGTCACACAATATTACAGGTCGAATTTAGACTTTGTCTTTCAAGCGCTATGGATCTTTGTGAGCCGCAATATATTCTTTCCATCTATGCGCTGATATGAGACATCGTTCATGAGATTTTTTATGAGGTATATTCCAATGCCTCCAATTGGCCAGTCCTCAGCTTTTCCTGAGGGTAGCTTTGTTTTATGGCAGACGATATCGAAAGGCACACCGCTATCTTCTATATCTATTATCAACATATCCCCATCAACTTCAGAGGAAATGCGAACATTGCCATCCCCGGAAGGATACGCATACAGGGCAATGTTGGTATAAACCTCCTCCAGTGCCAACTGTGCCTCTAAGATCTCGCATTTGCTAAACCTCGATGAGATCATGACCCTCTCCAGCATATCTCTGATCTGCGGGATGCTGTCCAAGCTGGCCTTCACAGTGATATCCTTTCTCACAAGCATCACTTCGCCTTCACCACAAGGGCTGTTATATCATCGAATTGCGGCTGGTCCCCGCTGAAGCTGAAGACTTTATCCACGATTTCCTTCAGCATTGCATTCGGCGACTGGTCGGACGATTTAGCGATGATGGATTTGAGCCGTTCAGAGCCGAAATATTCCCCTTGGGGATTTATCGCCTCCACGATGCCATCTGTATACATCACCATGATATCGCCAGGCCCCAGAGTGGTCTGGCCCCGGGAATAAACGGAGCCCTCCATAATCCCGAGAGCAATACCGGTAACTCCGAGTATATCGAATTTTTTATCCTTAGCTCTTAAGATGAGAGGCGGATGATGTCCTGCATTTGAGTATGCCAGGCAGCCGGTCCTCTGGTTGAGGATGCCCAGGAACAGAGTAACAAACATTCCTGAGCTGGATTCGGATGCAATGATATCATTAGAGTCCTTTAAGGCATCGGCAACATCATCATGTGTGAGTGCATCGCTTCTGACAATTGTCTTTGATAGTGCCATAAACAGTGCAGCCGGTATGCCTTTTCCGGCTACATCTGCAATCGCTATTCCCAAATTTCCGTTGGAATCAGAGATGAAATCATAAAAATCGCCTCCTACTTCAAGAGCTGGAATCGAGATCGCTGCCAGATCGAACCCGGGGATGGACGGCAGATGGTGCGGCAGAAAGCTCTTCTGGATATCGGCGGCCAGAGCGAGCTCTGCTTTCTTTCTCTCCAGTTCAGCCCTGTACTTATCCCTCTCGGATTTTGTCTCGATCTCCATGAGGAAATTGGAGACTATGAATGTGAAGAGGAGAACTCCCAGAGCATTGCCAAGGATCATGGGTCCCATGACTTCTTCTACGACCATCAGTGCCTGGGAATACGGCCTTGCCAGAGCAAGCGTCAGAAGCATATGGAAAACTTCTAAAGATACCGCAAAGGCCATTGATATGGCTATTCCTGGAAATTTGCCCATCCTTAGATAAATAAGTCCTCCCACGAGCCCTGCCAATAGGACTGCAATTGAACAGGGAACTGCTGTGAAGCCTCCCTCATTCAATCTGAATATAGCTCCTATGATCCCTGCGCCCAGGCCAACGATAGGCCCGCAGGTGATGCCTCCAACAATGGGCCCTAGATCTCTGATATTTAGTATGGCTCCTGAAACGCCTACTCCCATGATGGAGCCGTAGATAGACAACAGGCCAAAGAATACAGTGAGAACAGCCTTGTTCTTCCAAGTAGCATTGCCCTCGATAACGGCAGCAAAGTACCTGCTCCTGGTGACCATATAGGCTGCCAGCACAATAACGCACATCGATTGAAACAGGAGCAGGGAGTTGGTGAGAATATCAGGCAGTTCCATATGCGTTAGGATTTCAGGCTTTTTACCGCCTCGCCTTGACTGGGATAGATGCTGATTAAGCTGGGAAGGCCGGTCATCTCGAAGATTTCTGTCACAAAAGGCTGCAGGGAAGATACCACCAAATCGCCTTTTCTTTCTATCAGCTTCTTCTTGAAGGCAATAAATACTCTTATGCCGCCGCTGCTGATGAAATCCACTTCTTTAAGATCTATTACTATTTTGGCGGTATTTTGGTTCAATAGCTCCATAAGTGTGGAATCCAGTTCCCTGGAAGTAATTGCATCGATCTTTCCAGATATGGCTACGATAGCGATATCCTCTACCAGCTTTTTGTCTATCTCCATTATCTCACGGCAGGCATTATCTCTTTAAGCGTATACATATATTCTTCTCTATTATTCTTCTCTATTCGAATGTTTCTATTCAGCGATCAATAAAATGGTTCTTTCTCACCTGCAATGGCACTCAGCGTAGGTAATCTCCCCCGTTTTCGGGTCACGATAAAAAAACGCCATGAGAAATGTTACTCCAAACCTTTCTCTTGATAGATCTGAGTTTGGCAAAGTAGCCTGGGAGAAACTTGATACTTAAAATTAACTGATAGTGAATCAATTAAGTAATGGAAAGAAGGAAGTGCCTGAAGGCCGCTTCCTTAGAAAGATCCTTTATTCTGCTCCCTAATACCTCAGCTTCAGATTTGGCAATATAACCGGCCAGTTCATCTGCGAAAACCAGCCGGGATACATCAGTGGATATAGCCGCCTCTTCTCCGGGCCTGGCTTTTAAGCTATCTTCGACGACAGCTCTGGCATAGTTGGCTGGCAGTTTCGTTCCAAAACCTTCCTTTATTGTGTTCTAAAGTATTTCGGTGCGGTCTCCAGGGCCCTTGCCATAAGCTCGGCAGATTTATCGATATCGCTCAGGCTCAGAACTTCGACAGGTGAGTGAATATATCTCGTCGCAACGCTCAGTACGCCTGTAGGAATTCCCTCCTTGGTTAGGTAGATGGCAGTCGCATCTGTCGTTCCGCCATCAGATGCTTCAAGCTGGACCTGGATATTGAACTCTTTTGCAGTGCCGGAGAGCCAATCAATAACACTTGTGGCCGCCAGCAGTCCTCTTCCGGATGCATCGGCTATTATTATCACGGGGCCCTTTCCCATCTCTATCGGAGCATCCTTCTTATCGATTCCAGGATGATCGCCGGGTATGGTCACGTCAGTCGCAATTGCCAGATCGGGGTTCAGACAATATGTGCAAACCTTAGCCCCTTTAAGGCCGACCTCCTCCTGGACTGTGGCGACAGCATATATCGTCGATTTGCTCTTAGTTCTCTTAAGGGCCTCGATCATTGCCACGATGCCGGCACGGTTATCAAATGCCTTTCCTGTTACTCTATCTCCCTGCAAAGACGTAAAAATCCTATCGATCGATATTGGTGTGCCAGGTGCAATTCCCAGATCTTCAACCTCCTTCTGGCTCTGGCATCCAATATCGATGAACATCTCCTTGGCTTCAATCGGCTTCTTCCTCTCATCCTCTTTCATGATATGCGGCGGCTTTGAGCCAACAACTCCGAAAACAGGACCTGACTTCGCATGGACAACTACTCTCTGATTGAGGAGAGTCGGATCATGCCATCCACCAATGTGGATAAACCGAAGGAAACCCTTCTCATCAACCTGCTTCACCATCAGGCCGATTTCATCCGCATGTGCGGCAATCATTATTGAAGGCTTATCGCCCTTCTTCGTCGCTATTACGTTGCCCAGGGCGTCTACTCTGATCTCATCTACATAAGGCCTGATCTCATCCATCACTATCTTCTGGACGTTTCCTTCTCGCCCGGATATGCCGTGGGCGTTGCTGAGTTTCTCAAGCAAAGATTTGATATCGCTCATAAAATCATCTCTAAATCTTAAATAAAAAACATCATGCAATTCTAACCCGTGCACCCTCGTTCCTGGATCTGGTGATTAGAACCTCTCCTCCTACATCATTCATAGCATCCCTTGCCGCTGCCTCTATATCTCTAGCTTGGGAATCGGCAACTGCATATACTGTCGGCCCAAAGGAGCTGAGGCCTGAGCAGGCCGCACCGGCGTTTCTCATATCCTCCATAAGCCTGTGGATCACAGGATGCTGCAGCATCACCTCAACCTTCTTGAAACCGAGCTCTTGCACTCTGTTTACGGCTTTGCCGAACTCGTCAAGATCCCTTTCAACCAGAGATGGCGCCATCCGGACAAGGATCTGATAGCAGAGCTCATGGACATCGGATAGCGGGACGGGACAGTAATCCCTGAATATATCTATCTCCCTCTGGCCGTGGGCGCCCTTGGGCAGGTTCGGTATGGCGAGCATTATATTCCAGTCCTCAGGAAAATCATGGCGCACTATAACCGGCGGTGGGCTCACGCCTTTGGATGCTGAGGATGGCCTGAAATCAGTCTTCTCCTTTCCGGGGCCGAAGGTATGGCCTCCATCGACTATGAATCCGCCCATGTCGAAGGCAGCAGTGCCTATGCCGCTTGTCCCGCCGCGTTGAATTACCCTGGCAATCTCGCGGGCGTTCGCATTGCAATCATAAAGCTCACAGATAGCCTTTGCTGCTGCGATCCCGAGCTGCGTTCCTCCGCCAAGGCCCACATGCAGCTTGTATCCGTTCCTGATGGAGATATGTGCGCCCCCAAGACCGAAATGCTTCACGACAGCTTCTGCGGCGGCGTGAGCACGCTCTGCGCTCTCATACTCGCCCTCGACAGTCAGATCTCTGGTTCTCTTTGCCTCGATGACAATGTTCGGCTCATCCAGGGTGATGCCGACTCCGCCATCAACGCGGCCGCAAGCGCCTGTCAGATCCGTCAAAGTCATATGGATCCTCGAAGGCGTCTCTATCACTACCTTCCGCTCATCCTGGAAGCTATTATAAGGGAACATTTCCTTTATCGCAATCAGCGGCTCTCCATGTCTGAAGATCCTATAACTTCTGGAAAGCATAGGCTCTTTGGGAAATATATTGAATATCCGACTGATCTCTTTATCAGCCTGCAGCACTTCCGCATCCGTTATGTCTCGCCTGGACTCTATCTGATGCTTTTTCAGTATGATGCCAATTGGTATGTCGGCTTTTGTGAGATCATCCCTGAAGTCGGCTTCCAGTCTCTTCAGGGGAGTATGCGAGATTGCGTAGATCAGAGCCTCTCCAGTATCCATTCTCTTTAGCTTGACAATCCTATAGTTGATCTCCTCTCCCGGGTGAAGTCCCAGCTCGAGCGCTACAGAATCGTCTGCGGGCATAACCTGCTGGACCAACGTTTCAATTCCGATTTTGCTTCCGGTTATGATCTCCAATAGACTGGTGATTGATCCGTCTGTTCCCAGAAGCATCTTCTGAACAGGACTAAGCCTGCCTACGAGCCCCTCAAGCTCTGATATCTTAGCAGGAAGATGCATAAAAAATAAAGATATTGCCTGGAATAAAGTTTTTCCCTTACCAGAACTTCTGTAGTCCCAAATATGCGAGTAAATATTCCGAGGTACGAGACAGATGACATCCAGAATTTCAGGATTTTATAAGCTTCCGCCTGCAGAAAGGCTCAAATCTGTGGCAGAGCAGGCGGGTCTAAGCCAGGAAGATGCATCCCAAATTGAAAAGGGACTGAACCTTGATCAGGCCAATATGATGGTAGAAAACGTCATAGGCATGCTCCAGGTTCCTCTCGGCATAGCTACCAACTTCCTTATAGACGGCAGGGATGTTCTGGTGCCGATGGCGACCGAAGAGCCCTCGGTTATCGCCGCAGCAAGCAACGGCGCAAGGATGGCGCGCGGCGGCGGAGGGTTCATGACAAGCAGCACAGGTCCTGTAATGCGTGCCCAGATCCAGGCCACAGGCATCGCAGATCCATATGGAGCGAAGCAGGAGATCCTTCTTCACAAGGATGTGCTCATAAAGCTCGCAAATGATAAAGACCCAATGCTTGTGAGGTTCGGGGGCGGCGTCAAGGATATCGAGGTCCACGTAATCGAATCCAGAGTCGGGCCGATGGTTGTAACTCATCTGATTGTGGATTGCAGGGATGCAATGGGAGCAAATGCCGTCAACACTATGGCAGAGGCACTGGCGCCCAAAATTGAAGAGATCACCGGCGGACGGGTTTACCTGAGAATCATCTCCAACCTCGCCGACAAAAGGCTCGCAAGGGCAAAGGCTGTTTTCAAGGCTGATGATATTGGCGGAGCAGAGATCGTTGATGCAATTATCCAGGCGGCAGCTCTTGCTGAGGTCGATCCATACAGAGCAGCTACCCATAATAAAGGCATAATGAATGGGGTCACTGCAGTTGTTCTGGCCACAGGGAACGATACAAGGGCAGTTGAATCAGGAGCCCATGCCTACGCTTCTGTCGGCGGGCGCTATAAATCTCTTACCAGATTTGAGAAGAATAAGGATGGCGATCTTGTAGGAACGATTGAGCTTCCTGTGGCTGTCGGACTTGTGGGCGGCGCCACACGCTCTCATCCCGTGGCCAAATCTGCCGTGAAGATTTTGGGAGTAAAGTCTGCTGACGATCTATCGAGGATAATAGCCTCTGTCGGCCTTTCACAGAACTTTGCAGCTCTCCGGGCGCTTGCATCTGAAGGCATCCAGAGAGGCCATATGACACTTCATGCCAAGAACATAGCAATACAGGCAGGTGCTGCTTGCGATCTTGTCGAGGTCATAGCTGCAAAGATGGCAGCCGAGCGCAGGATCTCCATCGATCGTGCCGCAGAGCTGATCAAAGAGATGGAGAAAAAATGAAGATGAAGGTAAAGATAGGAGCACTGGGCCCCGAGGGGTCCTACTCCGATAAGGCTGCACGTCTTTGGCGCCCGAAGGCGGATCTTACCTATTTTGACGACTTTGAGGATGTTCTAAAAGCAGTTGAGGCAGGAGACGTAGATGTAGGCATCGTTCCGCTGGAGAACAGCCTTGAAGGGGCAATCGGCCTGACGATGGACCTGCTTCTTCGAATGCCACTTTGCATCAGGGGAGAGGTAAACCTGCCGATAAGGCACTGTCTTGTAGGCAGAGGTGATGGAGTTGTGAAAATAATTCTTTCACATCCTCAAGGGCTGGCGCAATGCAGGCAGTATATCAAACTGCATTATCCCGGGGCTGAGGTAAGGAGCACGGGCTCTACAAGCCACGCGGCACGTCTTGCACAGGAGTTCCCTGAGATGGCAGCAATAGCTGGCGCCGGCACGGCCGAGCGATACAACCTCAAGATCCTGGCAAAGGATATTCAGGATGGAAGCGAGAACGTGACCAGGTTTGCCGTGGTCGGAAAGGAGATGGAGCCTGCTACGGGCAGGGATAAGACATCGCTTGCAATCTACCTCGATCGCGACAGACCTGGTGCGCTTTATTCCATCCTGAAGGAGTTTGCCGTAAGGGAGATTAACCTGACAAGAATAGAATCGCGGCCGAGCAGGCGCGGCCTTGGAGATTACTACTTTTACATTGATCTTGAAGGGCATATAAGCGATCCTATAATTGAGGAGGCTCTGGCTATTATAAAAGGCAAGTCTGCGATGATCAGGGTTCTCGGGTCATACCCCAGAGCGTAAGCATAATGGATTGGTTCTTCTTCGCCCATAGATGAGTGGCAGCTTTTCATATGGCCGTCTTTGGGAATGCCGGCATTCGCCCCAATTATTGCAGAACGTGAGATTAGAGAAGAGGTAGGTCATGGGATTCTTGAAGAAAGGCCGTCTTTTTATCGGCGCTGCATCTCTTGAGGAGATGATCGCGATCTCCATCTCTTCGGCAGGGAATCTTTCTTATACTAGGCTGTCCTGAAAAAAAGGTAGCCTGGCTATCGGATTTGCCAATGATCTGTCAATGCAGGCTAGAGGGTACAAGCGCTATGGATTCTTTTGCAGACAAATTTCCTTATATGCCCGAGAGGATATCACGCCTCGGCGAGCTGGCATGCAATCTCTGGTGGAGCTGGCACCCTGAGGCAAAGGCCCTGTTCCAGATGCTAGGCGGAAACGGCGCTGAATTCAAGGTCCAGAACCCAGTCAGGCTGCTTCATGATATAGATAGATCTATACTCGATAATGCCACCAAAGACTCGCGATTTTTAAGGCACTATGATGCAGTCATGGCCAGGTTCGATTCCGAAATGAACACATATGGAAGCTGGTTTTACTCCAAGATCGCAGATCCTGAAAAGTGCCCCATAGCCTACTTCTCCGCCGAATTCGGACTTCATCATTCTCTGCCATTCTATGCTGGAGGCCTCGGCTTTCTTGCAGGCGATTTTCTAAAAGAATGCAGCGATCTGGGCGTTCCAGCTGTCGGCATCGGTTTCATGTACCCTGAAGGATATCTGCATCAGAAGGTCTCATCCGATGGATGGCAGATGAACGAGAGTGAGACTCTTGATAGGATATATGCCCCTATCAGCCATGTGCTTGGTAAAGACGACAGGCCGCTCTCAATCAAAGTGCCGACTGCCGATCTTCCTGTCTACTTTGAGGTCTGGAAGGCTCAAATAGGCAGGGTTCCACTTTACCTGATAGATACCGATATAGAGGGAAATGATCCCTGGAACAGAGGAATATCTGCCAGGCTCTACATAGGAGATCATGAACAGCGTCTTGTTCAGGAGATAATCCTGGGCATAGGCGGGGCTCAGCTTCTACATGCTTTGGGAATAAAGCATTCAATCCTTCATCTCAACGAGGGTCACTCTGCCTTTGCCATCCTTGAAAGGATCAGAAAGCTGGTCGATACAGGCGAGAGCTATAGAGATGCTGCAGAACAGGTCAGATCTACGACAGTATTCACCACGCATACGCCGGTGCCTGCAGGCCATGACGTCTTTCCTTTCCCCCTGATGGATAAATATTTCAGCTCTTATATACCGATGCTTGAGCTCGATAGGGATTTATTCTTCAAGCTCGGCGTCGATCCGAAGAATCCGCTAGCTGGATTTAATATGACTGCCTTTGCACTCAGGATGTCGGCCTACTGCAATGCTGTCAGCAAAAAGCATAATGAGGTTACAAAAGAGATGTGGCAGCACCTCTGGCCGAATATACCCGAGGAGAAGCTCCCTATCGGCTATATAACCAACGGAGTTCATGTTCCAACCTGGATAGACTCAAGGATCTCAGCCCTTTTCAATAGATACATCGGCCCGACATGGATTGCCGATCATGATAATCCATCTATATGGCAGCTTGTGGATGACATTCCAGACTCGGAGCTATGGCATATTCACAAATTGCTGAAGATGGTGATGATAGCAGTTCTGCAGGAAAGAGCCAGGCTCAGGTGGATAGAGGACAAAGCAGATCCCAATATAATTCTGGCATCAGGCATGATGTTCGACCCCGGAACCCTGACGATCGGCTTTGCCCGCAGGTTTGCAAGCTATAAGAGGGCAACTCTTATTATGCACGATCTGGAGAGGCTCAAGGGAATATTGAATAATAGCAAAAAGCCGGTTCAGATCGTATTTGCTGGAAAAGCGCATCCTGCGGATAATTATGGAAAGCAGCTGATCCAGAGGATATTCAATGCGGCCAAAGAGCCATCCTTTGGGGGCCGAATAGCCTTTATTGAGGATTACGATGAGGAGCTGGCCCAGTACCTGGTCCATGGGGTAGATGTATGGCTCAATAATCCGATACCTCCATCCGAGGCATCGGGAACGAGCGGAATGAAGGCAGCCATTAACGGCGTGCCTCACCTCAGCATACTCGATGGCTGGTGGATAGAGGGATATAACGGCGGGAACGGCTGGGCGTTTGGCGGCATAAATGGAAATAACTCCGATGAAAGAGATGCGGAAGAACTGTATACTATCCTTGAGAAAGATGTGATACCTCTTTATTACGATAAAGATGAGCTGGGCATACCGCACGCCTGGGTAAAGGTCATGAAAGAATCGATAAAGAGTGCTGCCCCTTACTTCAGCTCGAGGAGAATGGTAAAGGATTATGCCCTGAAGTTTTACCGAGGGGCTCTGAAGTCTGCAGACCGAATAATGGTATAAGAGGAATGGAATATCAGAATCTATGCCATTTTACAATAGGGCATGCTTATTATCGATGAGCGATTATAGTTCTTTTGGACCAGATAACTATTTGATATACTGATAGAGCCTATGGTCTGAAAGGTGGTATGATGAGATCCCATTTGATCATAGTTCTTATAATAATGATGCTGGCAGAGACCGGCCCGTCTCTCGCATTCCATGAGTCAGGGAAGCTCGGCCCCTATGTGGTTTCATTTGATATGAACACGACCTCGCAGTACAAGGTCATTGTTGATCCGCCAACGAGCGGCGCTACCTCCGATGGCGTAAAGTTCACAAGATACTATCTGTCGGTTGATGGCGGCGACGGCTATGCTTCCATCATCTTAACGGGATATGAGAAAAATATGTCAGCAGGCATTGATGCAAACAGGGAGGTTGTCGCATCGGCTCTTGAGGCGATAAAGGGCACGGACTCAAAGATCTATCCGACAACAGTGGGAGTCGACGGCCAGCAGGCAGTCCTGGGAAGCTGCAAATATCCAACAGGAGAGGCCATATTCATCGCGAGCTATTCGCCCGATTCAACTCCTGTGAATGGAGCTTATATCGGCAAGACCGATTGCAGATTTGTATCCACCTACTCATGGGAAGTGACCAGGAATATGCTGGGCACGCTTCATATAGAAGTGCCTGGATAACCGTACAGTAATAACATAATTCACAATAACACAATAACCTCCATGCTTTCCCGTGTGGGTTGCTGGCTGTGGTAATAGCAAATCGGGATAATGCCAAAGAGCTGATACGTACATATCCAACTTTATACCAGCTGAATTCAGAATCGCTTTTCGATACCTTCAGCCTCATAGAGAATTCATGTAGATATCATCTAACACTTACATAAAAACCAGCTTTTAATATTACGGCCACGATAGGTAGTATTTGGAGGAATTGAAATTAGCATGATCAAATTGATATTGTCCCTGATGACGCTCGGAATGCTGATAGGAATAGGCGCTGCGATTGGAGGGGATTCCGGATATAATTCACAATACAACTCCGGCTCTTCAAGCCAGGTGCTGGACTCTTCCCACAATCATCACGGCTATGACGGTCATCACGGCTACGATTGGCTATCCCCGGGACCTATCTATTGGACGTATTCATACCCAGCATATTACAACTATTACTACGACAGCTACTGGTGGAATACCCATTATCCAAAGTACTATTACACAGCACCGGTCACGCACTACAGCTGGTATCCGACGTACAGCTGGGATCCATGGTATGGATTCGGCTCTACAACCTATTATTACTCGAACAGCTGGTCATATAACAGTGGAGGATTCTTCTTCGGACCGTAAGCCGTTCCGATAAAGCAACCTCAGAGAATTGCAGGCCGGCTACTCGGAAGCCTGATCGGTTGTTCTCATTTTATTATTTTATTTCGATTTTATTATTTTATTCCGCTTTGAAGAAACGCCAGTCATCCCTCTTCAAAGCATCCTTAAGCTTTTGCTCCATCTCATGAGGAAGCGGATAATTTCCGCTCTCACCGCGGATCGCGGTTGTCATGTCACCGTAATGGATGCCTAGAAGATCATGATCCAAGGCAAACGACGCTGTGACTTCATCTTTCTCTGCAGTAATAACGGTAATCATAAGCCTGGCTCTGTCTTCCAGATAATTGATGAAAAAATAGGACATTCCTCGAAGATCAGTAAGATTGCTACACAGGGACCGGTAGTCTTTGACGGATCGGACCTGAGTTAACTTGAAGGCCTCTCGTACTGGCAGGTCAAACCTGATCTTCTTTGGATCGAAGACGACCTTTTCTCTTTGAGGCATAAAATAATTACGTTCTCTAGCTGTATAAAAGAGCTGGTAAGCTTGCAACGAATAGGCCTGCAATGAATAAGTCTATAACGGGCAAAATAGTAATGATAATTGAAAGAGATAAGACGGTCTCAAAAAAATTTATCTAGATTCAATGCCAAAGGAACTATTATATTTCCGATTGAATTACTTTAATATCCCAAATGCTCCAGCGGTAAAGCATTTCTGAAGCCGGGAATGCAATATCGTTGAGCGCCATCTGTATAATAGAATCTCGTTAAAGTTCAGGGTGATGAATTGTGCTGCATGCCGAAGATCTGAACGATGAGGGGGTATCCCACTATAAACAGGGTGAATATGAGACTGCTATAGAGTTCTTTGATAAAGCCCTGAGACTGGACCCAGCCTTGGCACCTGCCTGGAGCAATCGAGGCCTGGCTTTGTCGGAGCTCGGCAGGTACGAGGATGCGATAGAATCGTTTGATAGGGCCATTCAGATCAGGCCTGATTACATTCTGGCATTGCAGGCAAAGGGAGTTGCGCTCTGCAGGGCGGGCATGGATGTAGAGGCTGTAGCGGCTTATGAAAAAGCATTGGAGATAGATCCTCAGTTCTCCGCCGCCTGGATAGGCAAGGGGGTTGCACTATATCATCTTCGAAGGGATGAAGAAGCCCTAGAATGCCTTGATAAGGCCGTTCAACTTGATCCCCTCGATGCAGTTGCCTGGGTAAATCGGGGGAGAGTCCAGCATGGCCTGCATTGGCTCGAAGAGGCCCTCAAATCCTATGAGAGAGCAATAGCGCTTGATCCCTATTATGCGAAGGCATATGAGAGCAAGGGGCTTTCGCTGTACGACCGCGGAGATTACGATGAGGCAATTGAAGCATATGACAAGGCATTGGAGCTTGATCCGTTATTCAAAACGGCCTGGGAAGGAAAAGGGGTTGCACTCTTTGAGCTTGGAAGGTATGAAGAGGCACTGAAATGTTATGAGAGAGCAGGCGAACTCAATCCGACGGATCCTGCTATCTGGATAAAGAAGGGCCTAACTCTTCAGGCGCTGGGAAGGAATTCAGAGGCCAATGATGCAATGGAGCGGGCCAGGGGAATGGGTGCAGGATAACCTTCTGCAAGGTTATCCAAATATACATTTTTAGAATTATCTCCATGCCTTTTTATGATTTTTATCTCTGTTGCTAGTTTTGTGGCTGCTTATAAAGCCGCAAAGAATATAATTTTATGATTGAATCTAATGATATACGAATAAAGCCAAGAAAATCTATAAATTTAAAAGAGCTGCAACCAATCCGGCCGCACTCTTTTAAAGCCATATTTTCGGCTTCTAGCTTCCGCCGATCAGGCTGATCACGAAGTACGCCAGGATTACGCCCACTATGAATACAATCGCAAACGCTGGGTACACAAGGGTATTGGCTATTACGAATGCTTCACTCATGTCAGTCATCTCACTACAAGTACTGGTATCGTTGCCCAGTAAAGAACCTTTTGGACGACGCTGCCTATCAGCAGCTTGGCTGCCCCTGACTCGCCGTGGCTTCCCATGACGATCAGATCAACCTTCTCAGCTCCGGATACATCTATAATATCATTGGCAGGAACGCCGATCCTCACAATGGTGTCTACTGCAACACTTGCATCATCGCCCATCTTCTTTATGGAATCGACTGCCTTCTGGCCCGTAGCCGAGAGCTTGCCTTCAACATCTTTTCTATCTGCTCCAAGCTGTCGGACTGCGCTCGCAATTACAACTTCATTCACTACGTAAAGCGCGACTACAGACGCACCTAATGATTTAGCCAGCTCTATTGCATCCTGAGCAGCATTCTTTGACTTATCTGAGCCATCAGTGGCAACTAAAATCCGCTTGTACATCCTATCCCACCTTTGGACGCTCTATCATACAGACATTGTATAAATAGCTATCTTCCTATCAATCGCTATTTTCCAATCTATAGCTATTTTCCTGCCCCCAATATTCGGAGCGCTAAAAGGGCAGCATTTTCGCCTGAGTCGATGCCCATGCAGGCAACTGGCACACCCGGCGGCATCTGAGCTATTGATAGCAGTGCATCAAGCCCTCCCAGCTTGGCACTAACCGGCACGCCGATGACAGGACGCATTGTTCTTGAGGCGATATAGCCGGGAAGCGCTGCTGATAGGCCGGCTACGCCAATGAAGACTCTGGCATTGCATTCGCTTATATACTGCTCCAGCTCCTTCGGATTCCTGTGGGCTGAAAGTATCTTATGCTCGTAGCTTGCACCTCTTTCCTCAAGCCTACGCAATATTTTATCTACAATCTCCTGATCCGATTTGGATCCCGAGATAACGGCAATATCAGGCATTATTACTCCTGCTCATCTCCCTGCAGCTCATGCTGCTTCTGAAGGCTCATCATTATCAGTATCCGGAAGATATCCTTCACCGCACCGGCATCGAGGCCCAGTTCTATTGCCAGATCAGTGGCTCTAGTCAAAACCAGCCTTTCTTGCTCAGGGTCATTTATTCCTCTGCCCTCTAATTTTTTGTCCAGGAAGATTTCCTTCGAGATTTCAACACGTTGCTGGATCAACTTTATTATCTTCTCATCGATCCTTGCGACCTCTTGACGATGCTCAGCTAGACTCAAGCGGACCCCTTGCCCTTAATTGCCTTGCGATTATTAACTTTTGTCCTTATCACTTTTCCGCCCAGATCCATCCAGGCAGCCTCAAGTGTATCGATCTTTTCCTCGCAGATTAGGCTTGCATAAGATGGACCCGTACCTGAAAGGCTCACTCCCTTGGCTCCAGCATCCAAAGCGAGCAGCATCGGCTCAACAGTTAGGCCAAGAGCGCCGCAATAGATGAATCCATTCAGGATCATAGCTCTGCCATAGTCGCCTTTCATCGCCAGATCAAAAGAAAGCTCGGCAAGAGGTGCAATCAGCCTCGACCTTTTAACATCAGTGTCTTTTGAGAGCAGCTTTCTATTGGGAACAAGCAGCAGTACATCCGATTTAAGTTCATCATGCTTCAGAAGTTCCATCTTTCTGTTATCAGTTACTACTACTCCGCCAAGAATAGACGCAAGCGCATCATCGAGGGCGCCTGTTATGGTAACACCTGTATCGCGTGCGGCTGCAACTCCAATCTTTGCTGCCTCGATCAGGTCCAGCTCTTCATCGAGTGCATCGAGAGTCGCCAGCACGGCTGCATTTGCTGCCGCGCTGCTGCTCTTAAGGCCGCTCGCAACTGGAATTTCACTCCAAGTTCTGACTATTCCCCCATAGCTGTAGCCGAATCGTCTGAGAACCAGCTCAACAGAGCGTTCGATAAGTCGAGTATCTACGCCCGGCACGTCGCCTTTGATGCAGTCCGTGGAGTTCAGCTCTACCTCGGCTGAGGTCTTGAGATCTATTCCAAAGGCAGAACCTTTCCAGATGGCAACAGCGTTTAGAATGGTCGCTGCACCATTGACAGTCGCATGTCCCCTCAAGATCTCACTTCAGGGCTGTTCCATCTCGAAGATCTTCTTCAGCTTTTCAAGCTCCTTGACGACGTCCTCTTTGCCCTCGCGAGAGTATTTTCCTATCACCTTATCCAGGTATTCGAGCTCAGTGATGGTTGAGGAAAACTTGGGCTGGTAATTTCCTAAGGAATAAAGAGGGAGCACTTCCACACCGCCCTTGTTTGTTCCCTCATCCAAGCCTTTTACAACTACTACGAATATGTAATTTTTATAGCCGAGGCCGCGAGCGATATTCTTTGCGAAGCTGTTCATCTGCTGGACGCGGCGAGAGGATATACCCTTATAGGCCGTGACCGAATCCTTATACTCAATAAACATTATCGCATCATCGGACCAGAGCAGGGCATCGTATTCCACAATGGCTAAGGAGTTCTTGAGCGCCACAACATTGAATAGAACGCCGCGACACCAGCTTATATTCAGGTGCAGCCTGAAATCGGCTTCGCTTATCGGCGCTATTCTGGGCTTCAGAACGTAAGGATCGCTCGATAGCTCAATCATGGAAGGACCATTTATCTTGACAGATAAAGGGCTTTTCTAAATCCTCAACCCTTCCGTTCTTCAGCCCCTTGCCAAGTTCAGGATAATATCAAGCATAACTCCAGGCCTGACAGATGCAGCCAATATTGCTGCGTTAGCAGCTTTTTTGTAAAGTGGTCCATCTGTTACCAGGTCTTTGCCCGACAATCCCCGGACAAGCCCATCGATCTCGTCGTCCGCAAGATTTCGCAGTGTCTCAAGAGATGCTCTAGCCAGTCTGTATTCCCAGTAGAATTCAGATCTCCAGAGGCGCTCATACCTTGCGAGCGCTCTATGAGACACATCGCCATCCAAGATTGCTTTTGCCGCTACCTCTCCACATATCGCGCCCGCTCGCATTGAGTATGCAAGACCGCTCTGGCCCGCTGCCCCGCCTACAGCCATGAAGCCGTCTGAGACGATATCGCCTGGCAAGACTGCAATTGGATCGCCGCCTGTCCTTACAGATAGTATCTCCATCTTCTCGATATCTCTGTAGGCCTTCAATTTGTACTGCTTGAAATGGCTGAGAAATCTGCGAAAGAACGGCTTGACATTGGACCCCGCGCCTCTGACAAACACGCCGAGCGTTGCTAAATCCCCTCCAGCAGGCGAGAAGGTTGCCTTCCAGCCCGGGGCCATGCTGCCTATCCAGTACTGAAAAAAGTCTTCCTCGCCCAGGCCCTGATGCTGAACAGTAGCCTCCACTGCCCAGGCGATATCATCAGGGTGACGCATAGTAGGTAGTCCGGCCTCGGCCGCTAGAGCCGGCCTAATTCCTGAGGCATCCACTACAATCTCCGCCTCGATATCGCCAATGCTCGTTGAAACAAACCTTATGCCATTGTCAAGCCTCATTCCAACGGCTGTACATTGCTGTAAATTTACTCCGGCATCCTCGGCTCGATTGAGATAGCGATCATCGAACATTTTCCTATCCAGGAAGTAGCCCTTTGCCGGCATTGTTGCGGCATAGCCTGATGGGGAGAGTATCTTCATGCCCTTAAGCGTCTTCAGCACATAGCTATCGTTGATCTCAAGCCCTGCATGCGAGGCCATCCCCTCAAAAACAGTATTTGCAGCATGATTCGAGCCATCGAGATCTCTGTCTATCATAATAACGTTTGACCCTGCCTTTGCCGCGGAGATCGAGGCCATGATGCCAGCTGGTGATGCGCCTACAACCAGCACGTCGCACTTCATACCTGGGAGATGGAAATGGGGTGAGATGAACTTTTCTTACTATATCTATAGTAGCTGCACTCGAGGAACAAAGATCTATTCGTGAAGGCAGGATATTCCGACCATGTTTAAGATAAGCCTGAGGAAGATATTAGTAGTAATAGGACCAGCATGAAAAAGGGGGTTGATTTATGGCACAAAGAAGATCGATCATCGTAAAGCTCATGGCCATACTTTTAGGAGCAATTATCCTTTTGCCGGTCTGTTTGGGCTCAGAAATGGGCTCAGAAATGGGCAGCACCTTTGATGCAAAAAGCAAATACATTCAGACAATAGCCGGGACAGGCCAGGTGACGCAGGACTCCGATTTCAATTCAGGTACCGCGTCTTTCGATCTGACAGGCACTTGGGACTGCAATGATGGAAACAAGTATTATATCAGACAGATAGGAGACACGTTTGCCTGGCTCGGAGAGTCTCCGGATAAGTCCAGGACAAGTGTCGCCTACGGCAAGATTGCTGGCAATATAATCGAGCTCAATTGGATGGATGTTCCAGAAGGCAGCTCCTTGGGCAGCGGCTCTTTAACACTTGAAATTGAGTCAAACGATAAGATATCTCTAATTCAACAATCAGGAGGCTTCAGCGGTACAGAATGGACTAGGCCTCATACCTATGAGATGTCTGACCTAAAGATGACAGGAAAGAGGATTGATAGCAGTGTTTTGAATTCGTCAGCGATGGATCTTCATCCCAGTTTTCCGGATCTCTTTATGTCGTCAAGTCAGGGAAAAACGGCTAGCGGCATCGAACTTGTTTCGCTAAATCCGCAGCCTGAGCCGCCTATTCCTCCCATAGACCCCCTGAAAACTTCAGGAAATAATATATTATAACAATGGAAAATACGGAATAGCATTATTCCTGCTCTAGAGGCGCAGAACTGTCGCGTCTTTGCTCCAACGCTCATGGATGAACACATGAGCAATCTTTTGCCTCCAGCGGGTGCGATCCTATGATCCTATGTCGTTTGATGGACTGGAGAAAGCATCAGCCTGTGTGGAAAAACTGCTGTATGACATATGAAAGAACCATGATGTCCTTTAATAATCGAAATCCTTTCTCGACAGCGTTTTGGCCCTTGTAGTGTAGTATTGAAGCATCAGCTCTCCATTAAGTGTTAAATCATTGGCTTGCCAGGACAAATCTGCAGAGCTTGTCTCTCATGCCAGCGATAATCTGTTCATTTCGATCAACCTAAGCCTCCACCATATAGCCTGTATCAAGTGATCAAGCGATAATGTTGATAGTTTCATCTCATGCCCCTCCATTTTCCCTTTCAATAATAGATTAATAAGCTAAATGAACTTCGGGCGCTCAGATAGCCTAACGGACAGAGGCAGCCTTCTCCAGGGCAATCCTCCAGTCTCATCCTGGATGCGCCTTCTCAGCTCCTCAACGCTCATTTTGGCTTTGGCTGGAGATTTAGGCGTCGATTCTTGCCGGATTGTAACTGTCAGCTGATTTGACGAAAGCTCCTCGTCGCCTATCACTGCAACATAAGGTATCCATTCTCTGCCTGCATCCCTGATCTTTTTGCCGACGGTCTCATCCCGGTCATCGATATCCACGCGGAAGCCAAGATCCTTTGCGACCTCAACTGCGCGTGCCTGGTGGCGTTCGGACACAGGTATTATCCTGATCTGAGTTGGCGAGAGCCAGGTCTTAAGCATGGGAAGCTTGCCTGATTCTGCATCTTTTGCGGCCTTCTCCAGAAGGGCGTACATCACACGCTCGATCGCACCGGAAGGCGAGCAGTGCAGGAGTATCGGCCGCTTCTTCTCGCCGGCCTCGTCCACATAGGCTATATCGTAGCGCTCTGCATTCTCAACATCGATCTGGACTGTCGAGAGGGCGCTCGCCTTGTCCAGTGTGTCGACGAAGTTGAACTCGAACTTGAGGACGAAGTAGAAGAACCTCTCGTCCCACATCTCAGTGAGAACAGGCTTCTTTACAATATCCACGAGACCCTCGATGAACTCCTTATTCTCGGCGTAGAAGTCCTTGGTGAACCTGATCGCAACCTCATAATCGTTCAGATCGAGGCCGACTTCCTTCAGGACTGAGATGCACATCTCATACTGCTTCCTGAACTCATCCACTGCCTGCTTCATATCCCTGGTCATGGTGTGCATGTCCGGCATCGTGAATGCCCGCAGACGGCGTATGCCCACAAGCTCTCCTCTCTGCTCCCGCCTGAAGCTGTACCTGGTGATCTCGATCATCTTCAGCGGCAGCGACTTGTAGGATATCGTCATGTCGTGGCCCATGAGGAACTGGCCGAAGCATGCCGCAAACCGGAGGAACAGCCTCTTCTTCTCGGCCTCTATCTGGTACTGCCTTGCAGGGAAGCGGTCGAGATATTTCTTGAGCGTCGGGTGCTCCATGTCGTACATGATGGGGGTCTCGACCTCCATTGCGCCCATGTCCGATGCCCTGTCGAGGACATAAGCCTCCAGAAGCGATTTTATCAGTCTGCCCTTGGGGTAGTATCTCATGTTTCCCGGATCTGAGCCGGGCTCGTAATCGACAAGCTCAAGCCGCCTCATCAGATCCACGTGCGGAGGGACCTTATCAACAGCCCTTGCCTTGGCTATCTCGTAGTGGGTGAACTTGGCAAGGTTGTCGTGGCCTTCCAAGTTGAATGCATCTGGGTCATGCATCTCGCCGTTCGTATCCAGTATCTTCCAGTAGGATACAGCCTTGGCTTCCGATTTCAGGGCCTCTGAGACGACTTCTCCTCCAGCCTCGCCAGTTTTTATGGAGCGTGAGAGCTCCGAAAGTGGATGGCCTTTGCAGCTCAGAGTGAAGGCCTTGTACCAGCCGAAGGGTGCGCGAACGACCTCATAATTTTGTGAAAGGGTTTCTTGCATGCCCTTCAGTATCTTGACTGCTGAGCTGGGAGATGCAAGGTTAGAGCTGAGATGTGCATAAGGATAGAGCATGACCTTCTTGGCATGCACCTGCTCTGCGACATCTGCGATCTGCTTTGTGCCTTCAGCAACGACGGCATCTATGTCGCCCTCATCCGGCTTTTCGACTGCCACGAAGGCGCAGAGCGCCTCCTCCAGCCTGCCCTTCTTGGCAGATTCTTCAATCTCTTCGGCGAACTTCGTCGGCCTCTTGGCCTCGAATTCAATGTAATCTGAGTGAATCAGGAGTAATTGCAATAGGGGTCACCTGACCTACAAAAGATGGGGTGTGGGGGTAGGTAAAGGTTTCGATATAGTATGAGATATAGGGATTTCTTAGTAACTTCTAATTTTATGATAAATCATATTATGGTTTTAAAGCCTTTTATAAGTTGTTATAGGCTTGTTCATATTGGCATATCCAAATAAATGCAATATTCTATTTATTCTTCAAGTAAATTATTAGTAATTGTAATGTGATATAAAAAATCGGTATAACCTCGGCAAGCATAATCAAATTAGTATCAAAAGCCTTGCTTAGATCCTTTAATATCTGATAATTTTTGTTTATTATCTCTAGATGGCGACTTAAATCTTCGTGACTCCATGAATGATTAATGAAATTGATGTTATGAATATTGAATTCATTATGTAATTGCAGCAACTTTCTATCAACAAATGTGGTAGCAAGAGATCGTATATTTAAAAAAATCACTAGACTTGCAGTTATGCAAATTAAGAAAAACAGTGCTAAATAATACGAATCCCATATAAATAAGTCCATCTCCCAGAATGGCGTTACTAGTTTATATTCTATAATAGCTCCTGTTAATAAAATTGAATACAGAAAAGATATTTTTGTCAGGAAGCTTGTAAACTCTTTTAGGAATGCATATTGTTGGGGATTAAAGAGATCTATTGAAGATGTACTGGGTAAGTTTTTCCGCAGGGAGTAGATGATACTCATATTCAACCAAATATGAATCGATGCTGTAGAAAAAAATATAAATGGCAAAAAGAAGTAATATAGAAATATTAGGATATACATGGGTACGGCATTGCTTACAAGGTTATTTGTAATTATATCCGAATAAGAATTTGTAATATTGAGAGCTTGGGTTAAGTTCTTATGAGATTGGATTAACAAACCACTATGATAATGGTAATGTATTGCAAATGTGGGAATTATTATGAAAAATAGTATTAAAAATAAATTAAACATACTCAAATTTATTTTAACTGGATTATATGCTTCCGATTTATTTCTAAAAGAAGGTAAATAATTTTCCATAACATAGCGAATAAAATGCAAATTAAATATTGTCAACGAGCCTAATAATAACCAAGCTAAGATATCATTCCATATAATGGAGCTATCCGCTAAATAATTCATTTCGATATAAAGGTGTATATATATGATGGATAATAATACTATTCCATAACAAAATTTATTATACAAGGAAGAGCTTTTATTAACAATTATGAATATAAACATAACCAAACAGACTATTATAAAAATAATATTAGAATATTTATCGAAATAAGAAAATTGTTCATATGAATCCATCAGATTAAAAGAATAATCATAAAACTCCAAAATAGTAACAGTAGAAGAAATTATTAGCAAAGCTTTAAGCAATTTTGTTGTTCTTATTGGTGCTTCAATTGATTTTGATAAAAAATTTTTAATCATGCTGAGCCCCTTAAGATCCTATGACTCCCTATAGTGACAGATATTATTCCAATCAAGGGCAAAATAAGGAACGAGAACAAGGCTACTAATGAACTCTCTTCCCCAGAATCATTAGATTCACTCTTATTGGAATTGCTATTTGGCAAATTCGTTGATTTGGCCCTAACTGTATTCTGGCTTGGATTAGTCGTAGTAGTTACATTAGGATTTGGATTGGTTGTTGTAGTTACACTTGGATTAGTTGTTGTAGTCACACTTGGACTTGGGTTGGTTGTTGTAGTCACACTTGGACTTGGATTAGTCGTAGTAGTCACACTTGGACTTGGGTTAGTTGTTGTAGTTACACTTGGATTAGTCGTAGTAGTTTCACTAGGATTTGGATTGGTTGTTGTAGTTACACTTGGACTTGGATTAGTCGTAGT
>JBHGAU010000037.1:0-26395 GCA_041946675.1 Methanotrichaceae archaeon
TATCGAGCTCTGATGCTAAGTTTTGCATTTTTATCTCGTCATCTGTGGCATCCTTTAGCTTCTCTGCGATCAATCGATAACAACGTTGACTTTGATGATTATGATTTACTTCTTTAAATATCGAAACAATGAAGGGAGAAATTGTAGTATCTCGATTACTAACTGGAGTCCTAAAGAGTATAATGGGTTCATGGCTGACAACGCTGGAGCCATTACAAAAGAATGAAAGCCTGGAGGGATATCAATCTGATAGGCATTCTTTACTTATTGACCTGATTTTCTATTCTCAATGCCTCTATCATATCGATCTCCCCGAGGTAATATGCCCTAGCATAGGCTACTTTCTCCCTGAAACCTGGATTCTCCGAGACTCCGATCAGCAAATCGACGACCTTGGGCGCGGACAGAAGCTGGTAGCAGGCACTGCAGATGCTGTCTTTAATATATTCTCTTTGAAGGAGGTATCCAAGGCCTGCCTCCTCAGCCAGAGATATCAGCTTTGCAGGCCCCCAAATCCTTATGGCATGTAATATGAAATTCCTCTCAGCACGATCCAGGATATCTTCTAGCGGATTCTCACGGATATTGCCCAATATAAGGAGATGATCACTCGGCAGATCGACCGCAGCACCGCAGCAGGCTAGGATTCTTCCGTCGGGGAAGATTATAGGTGTGCTCCCTGAGGAGCAGGAAAACTGTGATGGTATCTCTGAGGTTTGATAACGATCTTTATTCAGCCTTTCTAGCGCTCTTCCGACGGGCAGGGTAACTGATGTGAAAATAAAATCCTTATCAATTTTTCCCTCTAGCCTATCTAGGGTGCGCTTTAACTCAACATCATCCTCTCTATCAGCACATATGTGTACATTGACAGATAAGCCGCATTCTTTGGCTGCTAACAGGGCATTCTCTATGAACTCTAAAGGTATGAACTCTTGATGATAGACATCTGTACTAATGGATAGCACCCTTATAGATGGCAAGCTCTTAAGCACCTTAATGGCTTCTTGTAGATCCTCTGCCCAGTAGGCATTTGTCACAGCAGAGACTATCAGGCCTTTAGATTTGGCAAAGGATGATATATTCTCTAGACGGCTGAGGTCTTGGAATGGCTCCCCTCCGGTCAAGGATAACATTTTGATATGGCCGTTCCTATAGCTAGCGATCTGCTTTATCCACCTAAAGGCCTCTTCTAGGTTCAGCCAATCTCTCCTATGGGGTCCTGCCCTGACGATACAGTGAGCGCATGAAATGGGGCATTGATAAGTCACTGCAAGCCCAATGCTCTTCAGGAAGGACAGCTCTAGGAGGTTACCGCTCATTTAACCGAAACCTCCTGAAATGGTCTTATTAATCCTCCAAGTTCTGCCATCCTGGTTTCTTTTAGGTAGTAGATCCTAGCATAGGCAACCTTGCGCCTGAACTCGGCGTTCCCAGCCAAGCTCTCCAGAAACTCGTTTATCTTGGAATTAGACATGAGTTCATAACAGGCGCTGCAAATGCTTCCTTCTATATATGTCTCCGGAAGGCAGCCATTCAGCCCAGCCTCTCTAGCCATGGATATTAACATGGCTGGCCCCCAGACCCTCAGAGCATGTAAAATCGAGTTTGACTCAGCTCTATCAAGGACCTCCTTCAGAGTGGATTCTTTTAGACTACCCAGAAAGAGGGGGTGAGAGGCTTTTATATCTATTACTGGCCCTACGCAAGCCATGACCTTTCCATTGGGGAAGATCACGGGTGACCACCCTGATTCGCAGGCTGAAACCGGAGGCTTATCTGAGAGCTGATATCCCGATCTATGCGTCATTTCAGAGGCTCTTCCAGCGAGAAAAGTGATAACGGTGAGGATGTTACTTTCATCAGTGAGACGCTTTAGCCTCTCAAGAGTACATCTATAGCTTGGCTCATCTTTACTCTCTGTGCAGATATGAATATCGTAAGGGATTCCACACGCTCTGGCAGCCCTAATGGCATTCTCTATCCTCTCCAGGGGTATGCGCTCTTGGTGATAGATATCTGTGCTGAAGGCCAAAGCCTCAATCGATGGTTGGCTTTTTAAACAATTGATCGCATCCTCGAAAGTTGCTGCCCAGAATGCATTGGTAACAACAGATACGAAGAGGCCTTGTTCTCTAGCAAAGGAAGATATCTTCTTCAATCTGTCTTGGTCTATGAACGGCTCCCCTCCAGTCAATGAGAGAGCTTTGATATATCCTTGCTGGTATTTTTTAATCTGTCTTATCCAGCTGAATGCATTATCGAGAGATAATTCCTCTCTTCTGTTAGGCCCAGCGCGGATTATACAATGAGGACAAGCTACCTGGCATCTGTAGGTCAAGACCAAAGCGATGCTTCTGAGGAAGGGCATTTCGGATAATCTTTCTCTCATTCTGCCACCAGTACGATTTGAGTATTATATTGGATCGGAATCAGATAACTAACACAACGAATAAAAAGAAATTTAAAAGCAAACTTTGCAAACTATTCATTTTGTCATCTTTGTGAACTCTTTGGGTACTGCAATAATATCAAAGCCTTTGAGCTTAGCCACAAGCTCCGGATCTAATAGCTCGCTTACCGGCACGCCTATCAAAGTCGGATGCCTAATTATAATCCGAGGTGTTTTCTTGAACTCTCTGAATAGGTCGGCAGGAATATCCACATATACAGGTCCACTCTCAGATATGTTCATACAATTACCTCCTCTGCTATTGCCCTTCTAGCCATGGACAACGCTCATATTTATTTGATATTAGGTTAAATAACTTACGCTAGGTATTTTAATGGTGAATATCTAAACAGTTATAAGAAAGCTAATTTGATATCCTAAAGAGAAAAACGGGGTGCAAACACTTTATTCTACTACCAAATTTATGTCTAAGGTCTATAGAATTAACGAATTAATTCAGGTTATAGCCTATTCTCTCTTATCCTCCCATTCCTTCATCAGGATCATCCAGCGCATAGAATGCCTCGCTTGAGTGCTTCTTAGGCTCTACAGGCCTGGCCTCACGCCTATGCCACAGGATCATGAGAATGCCTCAAGCATCATCTGGTTCTTCTGTGTCCTCGGAATCGCCTTTGCTACAACTCTCGCCTCAGCCATCGGCCCTCCATCGAAGTGGAACACTCTATCAGCATTCTTTACAAGCTCCTCAAAGTAGGGATCTGCGCCCGAGGCGTAGAGCAGGACTGCAGCTTCATTCGAGGCCACTCTCATGGCCTGAGAAACATTTAGAGAATTTCATCTAGTTCTAGAGGACCATTGTGGGAAAAATCACCCCTAACTCGCGAGGGTTCCCGGAATTGTGGGAGGGAAAAGTTGAATAAAATGCAAGCAGTATATTATGTCCTTCTTATTTGCACGGCAGAATGGGTTGGGACAGGCATTTAAAAGAGATAAGATGGCCGCACCCAAAGATAGAAGAGCTTCGCAAACGGTTATAGAATTTATTGCTTGTTAGTTTCCCTGACAAACCAGGCAATATTCTCCCCTAACTGATGCATCGTATCAATGCCTTCCTCATCGTTTTCGACATCTCCGGGCCTAAGGCCTTTAGCATTATTCCAATAGCGAGAGCCTGCAGAGAACATGCCGCTGATGCAGAAGTAATGGTTGATGGCATCAACAGCACATACAGCGCCAGATCGTCTCTCTGCTGCTATTCCGGCGCCTAACTTTTGCCGGAAAAGTCGGCCGTTTGCTCCAGCGACAAAAAATGCCCTGTCCATAAACGCCTTGATCTCCGGGGTGACACCGGCAAAATACGTCGGCGTTGCAATAATGATTGCATCGGCTTCAACCATCTTTCGAATGCATTCATTCACTATATCGTCATCCTGCACGCATCGCTGGTCTTTGTTCTCAAAGCACTTTCCGCATGCGGTGCATGTATGTATTTTATTCCCGCCTATTTGCACAATCTCCGTCTCAATACCGGCATTCTCTATCTCATCCAACGCATGACGGATCAAATGGTATGTGTTGCCCTCTTTATGGGGACTTCCATTGAATGCGATAACTTTCATTTTAATGCCTCATCAGGATATTCACTCCTGTCCGATCAGCCGCCGCCTCAGTTTTACTATCACTTTATGCATAAGTAGGACATCTGAAAGTCCTTGCCAGATTTTACATGAATTATGGCTTACTGTGCCAATCTTTCATCAGCCATTGCTTTGACGGCATTTATCCATTCATCGATTTCATATTGAATGTTATTAATGACTGAAGGAAGGACAATGTCAAACAAGAGGAACCTGCCCTTCGGCTTGAGCATCCCGCACACCCTCGTGAGCGCCACATGCTTCCAGTAATCAGGAAGATGGTGAAGCACTGCATCGGCATAGCATTCACGACATAGCTATCAAGTGCCGCAGGTAGTATCCGCAAATGTCTTCTCGATGACCTCTCGCCCCGGCGCCACCTCAGAGAAGATCTGAGCCTCGAAGTGAAGGACCTCTGTATCTTCGTCCAGCCATGCATCGGGCGGAAGCCCGGCCTTCATACAGGTCTGGCTCAGGAACTCTAATGAATCCCACCCCCATTCAGGCGCCACCTGGGGCAGCAGCAGCCCTGAATACATGCCTTTGGAGACTATCAGGCCGTCCTTGCCGACTCTCACTACCTCCGGCAGCTTCTTCTTGGGCACATTGTATGGCTCAGGCTTGGTCAGGATTGTGACCTCGACCTCCAATCTCGGAAGCTCGCCGGGCCTTACCGGAGGGAACCTCGGGTCCCGTGAGCTTGCATTGATTGCCGAATCAACAATCGCTCTTCCTAAAGGGAGTACAGGCTGGGGATAGCCGATGCAACCCCTTAGTTCACCTTCCTCATGGATTGTTACAAACACTCCGCGCTTTTCATCAAATACTGGCGGAAGTCCCTTTGCCCCAATTATCTTTTTATTTTGGACGTAGTTTACAGTAGCATCTCTGGCGAGTCTGACGGCCGTCTTCCCTTCTTCCAAGCTGAGCATATCATTTAATGTGTATGTGAATTAATAAAACGTTATCGAGCCTCTTCAATGGTGATACCTCTTTTTGCGAAGCCGATCAATTTATTTGGTGCCATACTCGCTTCTGAGGCTTTCTATCAACGCTATCAAACCCTGAGATGGCACTGAAGTGTAAGGCTTCGGCTCTATAATCCTCAGCGCAGATTGCGGCATCTTTGATATACATTCCGCCACATACTGCTGGATTTTATGTATATCCTCTCCAGGGGATGTGCGTCTCCCGTGAGCTATCGCCCGTCTCAGCAAAGGAATTGCAGTAAGATCATGTGAACTATCTTCAAAGCATTCCTGGACCTCTTCTCCATCCAGGGCCAGAATATCCTTCTCGTAGATGCCCTCAGCATCTATGAGTCTGTAAACCTGCTTAATTCCAGGATAGGTGACTTTATCTCTGGAGAGCTTGATCACCGGCCGATCTTCGATTTGGGCCAGTTTGTAGACACTTGATAATGCTGCCACAGGCTTTCCCGTGATCAGTTCAGTTCCTACGCCGTAAGCATCGATTTTGGCCTTATTTGCCACCAGCTCATTTATCTTGAACTCATTCAAATCACTGGTCCCTATAATCGTCACATCCGCCAGCCCTTCACGATCCAGAATGGCTCTCACTTCACCTGCCTGCCTTCCAAGGTCCCCTGAGTCTATCCTGACTGCATTTAGCCTGTGTCCCCTGGACTTCAGCTCCTTAGCAACAATGCTCGCGTTTTCTGCTCCCTGAAGCACATCGTAAGTATCGATCAGCAGTGAAACATTATCCTGGAAGGAATTGGCGTAGGCACGGAATGCTTCGAGTTCAGTCGGAAAGGCCATCACCCAGGAGTGTGCCTGAGTTCCGCTAATAGGAATATCGTATATTCTTCCGGCATCAACATTGGATGTCCCCGAGCATCCTCCTATAAAAGCTGCTCTGGCCCCTTTCAGCCCTGCATCGTAGCCTTGAGCGCGGCGGAGTCCAAAATCCACGACCTTAGCTCCTGCAGCAGCCCGAACTATTCTGCTGGCTTTAGTTGCAATCAGCATTTGGAAGTTGACCATATTCAAGAGGGCCGTCTCCACCAGCTGTGCCTGTACCAGCGGAGCAGTAACACGGATAATTGGAGCATTGGCTGCTACTGGAGTTCCCTCTGGGACTGCCCAGGCATCTCCCGTAAATTTGAGATCCGCCAGAAATTCAAGAAAATATTCCGGAAATCGCTGATCTCTCAAATAATCCAGTTCTTCAGCATGAATCGAAAAGGCTTCAGTTAAAAAATCAATGGCATCCTCGATGCCATTGGCCAATAAAAATCCCCAGTGCAGAGGAAGGTCTCTAACAAATAAGTCAAATGTGGCCGATTTATTTTCCATACCGCTGTCGAGATATCCCTTGGCCATTGTAAGCTCATAGAGATCCGTTGCCAAAAGAGGATATTTCTCATTCCGGTCGTTCAGAGACATGACTGCCTATAAATCGATCAGATAAATTTAAACATTCCTCAGCTTGCAATTTTATAAAGCTTATCGTTCTCGAATTTCGATAGTACCGGAAGAACTTAATAGAAAGATCTTTAATAACAGCCGAAATAAATATCGAAGGGAGGGAGTGAATTTGATGAAAAAGACAATATACGCATTATTGTTGATCTCCTTTATCGGTGCGCCGCTAGCTTTGGCAGCATCAGATACGACAGATGCAAAGATCACTGATTTCCAGTTCGCGAGCGGCGATTGGTATAGACAAAACGGCATTGGCGGCAATTGCGCCAAGATCACTAATACTGGCGTTGTGCCCTATACTTTCTGGGTTCAGCTATCCGTAGAAGATCCATACGGCAATTGGTATTATGGCGATGCAACGCCGGTATATCTCCAGCCTGGCGAGACATCTGACTGGGTATGCTCAATCTGGGACGTACCCACTTATGCGCCGTTAGGATGGTATACTGCTGAACTTGATCTGGGCGAAGCATACAATTCCAACTCTGGAGTTGTATACAACCTAGACGATTCTCAACAACGCCACAATGCATTCTATATTGCCAGTTGATGGGCAAGTGTTGCCCCAATTATAATTTTATTAGCTTGGCTATTTTAAAAAGATTCAGTTACAATGGCTGGGTTTGCGGATCTTGAAACGCCATTCACCGAATAGGCGGTGGAAATAGTAAGAAAAGCCGGAACCATATCAACCGATGCTGCGGCATCGAGATGAAAGGGCCCTTGTGAAGCTTCCGGCAGATATGCAGAGCAAGTACACTGCGCTGAAGGAGACCACGCAGGTCATTGTTCCCAGATATCTCACACCCATGGTCAGACTGGAGCCTATTCCTTTTCCTTTTCTTTTCTCTGGGCAACTCCATTTTATTTCCAATCTAGCTTGTTCCAGTATTCGTATTCATGCTCCCAATCCTTTCCACGCATCTTGACAAGCGCCTGGAAGTATTTCCTGTTCTCTTCCTGCATCTCTCTCTGGCTGATATAATCGCGCTTTGTCTTGATATCCTCCACAAGAGTCTTTCCAAGCTCAAAAGCCTTCTTTTCAGCATCATCAAGCGCCTTTGGTCCCTTATTCATCGCCACTCCAGTGCTGCCTGTTACGAATGATCCGAAGTTCAGAAGCAGTGCATTGAGGTAATTTGTGACCTCTTCGTAGTTGCTGCCGCCTGTTGCCACTGAGCAGCTGTATTTTCCAGTAAACAGCTGACAATGGATTGCATCAGCCATGCGGTCTATGATCGTCTTCATCTGTGCAGTGACACTTCTGAAGTAGTTGGGGGCGCCCCAGATCATTCCATCGCTTTCGAGCATCTTCTTATAAAGCTCCTGGAAATCATCCTCCTTGACGCACTCGCCAGTTTTAAAGCAGACTGTACATCCATTGCAATATTCTATATCCAGCTTGCATGCATCCACCAGCTCAACATCGGCACCTTCAGATCTTGCGCCATCAAGAACGGCCTTGACTAACCTCAGCGTCTGGCTTTGAGAGCCGCGCGGGCTTGCATTTATTCCGAGAATCTTCATTTAGTATCCCTCGATCATATAACATCCGGCAACAATTTCAGCCTTTGGGTTGCAGAGCAGGGTTTGCTCTTCCGCGTGCAAGGGAGAAGAGAATGCCAGCTGAGCAAAGTAGAGTTAGGATAATAAAGGCCGCATGCATCGCCATCAGGAAAAGGGGATAGTTGGAAGGGACGATCTGAGCGCTGCCCACATATAGAGCCGAGACAAGCATGGCTATTCCCTGGCTGAACATCTGGCCTGTCAGCCTCATCGTTCCAACTGTTCCTGAGGCAACGCCATAAAACCTTCTGGGGACTGCGCTCATGATTGCATTGGTGTTCGGAGAAGAGAATAATGCGAACCCCAGGCCCAATATCATGAGGCTGGCAATCACTACGCTGATGCTTGTTGATTCGCCCAGAAAAACCAGGCTGAAGATGCCCAGAACTGTCAGCGCCATTCCCGCGGAAGCGACTATTCGAGGCTCCATTCTATCAGAAAGACGGCCTGCGGAGGGCGAGAATATTGCCTGAACAGCCGGCTGGGCGAGAAGAATCAGCCCGGCGTTCTGGGGGCTGAAGCCCTGAATATACTGCAAATAAAGGCTGAGGAAAAATGCAATTGCATAGGTCGAGCTGTAGTTCAGGAAGGCTGCCAAACTTGAAAATGTAAAGACCCTGTTATTCCTGAAAAGGCGAATATCAAGAACTGGACTCTCTGCCTTCGATTCGATCACTGCAAATGCTATGAGCACAACTATGCCCGCCAGGATAAACAGCGCGCCGAAGTTTGAAGGCAATAATGAGATGCCGTAGATGGCCAGAGTAAGTGCAAGGCCGTAGATCACAGATCCGAGGATATCGAATTTTTCGCCCTTTGCCTCCGCCCACTCGCCCTTCAGCATCCAGAGCACCAATATTATTATCAGCACACCCAGCGGCACATTTATTAGAAAGACGCTTCTCCAGCCAAAATGCTGAGTTAGAAGACCCCCCAAAAAGGGTCCCATCGATAGGCCGAAATAGGTTGCAGCTATATTTATCCCGAGGGCTTTTCCTCTTTCTCCTGGAGGAAATACGGATGTAAGGATAGCGGCACCAGTTCCAAAAAGCATCGCTGCACCAAGGCCCTCAACAAGCCTGAAGGCTATGAGCTCAATCTCGGAGTTCGAGAGGGCGAGCATTACCGCTGACAGGGTATAGACGGCCACTCCATATGTATAAATTCTCTTTCTTCCGTAGATATCCGCAAGCTTTCCGAAGGGCACCAGAAATATCGCTGCAGCCAGGAGATATGCTGTGGCGATCCATGTCAGCGAGACTGCGCTCATCTTGAACTCTGTGCCGATTGCCGGAAGCGCCAGATTTACAGCAGAGCTCATATAAGGCGTGAGGAATGCTCCCAAAGTGGTGATGAAGAGAGCAACATTCTTGCTTACGTTTTCGTTTGTTTTTATTCCGTTCAAGTTACCACTGCCCTCTTGAAGATCCGCCACGCAACTATGAACATGAATACTGCAAAAATCATAAGCGCAAGCATTGAGAAGGCCACGTCTATGGTTGTGTATGTATAATGGGTTCCTACGGCATAAAAGTCCTTACCTATAGCGAAATAACGTACACCGTTGATAAGATGGGTCAGAGGATTCAAGCGGGTCATATATCTTACAATCCCTGGAAAGGCATCTACTGGATACAGGGCGTTGCTGGCAAAAAATAACGGCAGAGTCAGAAGTGTGATTACGCCTTGCAGACTTTCAGGCGTCTCCATGCTCATAGAGATGGCAGACGACAGGAATAGAAAGCCTATCGAAAATATGCCCACAAAGAGAAGTATTCCCGCAATGGATAAGGCAGTCTGCATGAGCGTATATCCTGAGAAGAACTTGACTCCGATGAGAAGGCCGAATCCCATAATCACCAGAACCTGAATGATGGATTTTGTGACTCCGCTAAGGCCGATGCCTATGATGATATGCTCTCTGGGCATGGGGCTTGCAAACAGCTCACGCATGAGTCCCCAGTTCTTATCGAATAAAAGAGAGATCCCTCCAAAAAGGCTCGTAAAGAGTGTAGTCAAAGCTATCACTCCCGCTCCGAGAAACGTGAGGTAAGATACGACGAATGCTCCCGGTGGAACGGGAATGCTCGCGCTGAACCTGCTGAAGTTCGTCGACATTGCAGCTCCGTAAAGGGCGAGCCAGAGAGCTGGCTGGAGGAGCGATGATATTAGTAATGCCCGGAATCTGAAGAACCTGAGCATATCACGCCAATAAACAGTGGTGAACTCGAGAGCCAGCTTATCTCCCTCCTTTGGGCATTATCCGTCTGAACTTTTCAGCTCCACCCTCTCTCAGTTCGCGTCCTGTGTAATGTACGAAGACATCATCGAGAGTGGGCTTCTTCAGGTTCACGCTTTTTATCTCAATCCCACTGTCCTTGAGCTCGCTCATAATGATCGGAAGACAATGGCTCCCATCTGCTTTAATGGTGACAACAACACCCTTTGATGAGTTCTTTGCATCCAGTACTGAATCGATATCTTTCAATATTCTCGAGGCGGACTCATCATTGCTCGTCTCAAGGTAGACCATATCCCTGCCCAGAGCATTCTTGAGGTCAAGCGGCGTGCCTGAAGCTATTATCTTTCCGTGATCTACTATGTTGATCCAATCGCTGACCTGATCTGCCTCATCCATGTAATGGGTTGTCAGAAATATAGTAGTGCCAGACTGGTTCACACTTTTTATATAATCCCAGAGCCTGATGCGTGTCTGAGTGTCAAGCCCAATCGTCGGCTCATCGAGGAAGAGCACCTTTGGGCGAGTCATGAGTCCGCGTGCGATTTCAAGGCGGCGCTTCATGCCACCGCTGAGATTCCTGGTCCTGACATCTCTTTTCTCCTCTAGCTCCACAAGCCTGATCATCTCCTCAATCCTCTCACGCCTTTCCTTTTTTGGAATGGAGTAGAGCCTGCCGTGGAATTCAAGCGTTTCCCAGACTGTCAGATCCCTGTCAAGCGTCTCGTCCTGAAAGACTATACCTATCGATCGCCTTACAGCCTCAGGCTGAGTTGAGAGATCGAAGCCCGCTATATGAGCACAGCCTTTCTGCACGGGCAAAAGTGTAATCAGAATATTTATTACAGTGCTCTTCCCGGCCCCATTCGGCCCCAGGAATGAGAATATCTCACCCGCCTTAACCTTGAAGCTGACATCCTCCACGGCCTTGAAGCTGCCGTAGCTATATTCTAGATCGCTGACCTCGATGATGAACTCTTGCATCCATTATCGTTTTGGTTTATGAGAATTTATAGGTGATCAACGGGATCCAAAGAATTTATTGAGCTTGAGCGATATTCTGAATATGGCTCTTAACCGATTAGAGGTGTTGATAATGACTAAGACAGATGGTTTCCTGAAGGAAGCGTATGCAGGAGAGTCGCAGGCGAACAGAAGGTATACAGCCTTTGCTATAAAGGCTGATCAGGACGGCTACCCTCAGGCCGCCAGGCTCTTTCGCGCTGCTGCAGAGGCTGAGGCTGTTCATGCTGCCAATCACCTGAGGGCTATGAAGGGCGTCAAGTCTACCAAGGAGAACATTCGGGAGGCCCTGGCAGGTGAAACGCATGAGTTCAAGGAGATGTATCCTGAGATGATAGATGCCTCAAAGGCAGAGGGCAATAAGATCGCTGAGAGGACATTCACCTATGCAAATGAGGTCGAGAAGGTCCATGCGAACCTCTACCATTGGATGCTCGATAACTTGGAGGAGACATCCAAAGAATCATATCCGTACTATGTCTGCCCAGTCTGTGGTCTGACTGCAGAGAGGGAGCCTCCTGAAGTCTGCCCTGTCTGCGGGGCCAGAGGAGATCTGTTCAAAAAGATAGAATGACCGAAAAAGATATCTTCGCACGATGAAGACGGCTAATCATGAGGTTAGGAATAATCCTGTTAACTGCAATCCTAATGGCGATCGCAGTTACGGCTAATGCCCAGGAGAATCTCTCCATTGCAAATGCATTGAACAGCTCTGCCTTGAAAGAAATAATCTTGAGCTCAACCATCAAGCCTGAGACGTATATTCTCACCCTTGATATGAATCAGAAGATAGAGATAACAAACGTCACTGAGACCAATAAAACGGATTCTCAATCTATATCGACAAGATCCTTTGGTGTGGCAGCACTAAATCTATCAGCTATGGCTATGAAAACGGCATTGGTAACCCTAGCGATGCCAGAAGGCCAGGAAGAGAATGCGAGTGTCCTGGCCACAGAGATATACCTCATGAATGATACTATGTACATGAAGGTTGATGGCAATTGGACCAGGATAATGCTTGCTGGACCATCTCTCAAGACATTATGGAAGCAAGAGAACGAGATAGAGCGGCAAAGGGAGGAGCTAAACAACTCAACTATCACGCTTCTTGGCTATGAAAATATAAGCGGAATCGATTGCTATAAGATGAAGGTTATCCCCAACCTGAAGGCATATTCAGCAATCGAAGAAGGTTATAATATCGGAGTCCAAGGGAGCTTGGCTGATTCTCCAGCGACTTCTAATCTGAACCTCAGCATCCTGTTCAATAACACTGACATCTCAGAGATAGTATGGATCGCAAAGGATACGCTTCTTCCGGTGAAGATCGATATATCGATGAACATGGCGCTATCTCCAGAGCAGCTCGGAATACCTCCCAATGAGGCAGGAGATCTCAAGATGGCGATTAATACATCCGAGATAGCTACATTCAGCGGCTTCAACAGGAGCATCAGTATCGTTCTGCCTGAGGATGCCAGAAATGCTGCTGCATTCCCATCATCCATATTTATCTTGGGCAACTCCAGCTCGATGAATTCGACCGACATCAATGCAACGCAAATGCAATAAAAGACGATACCCGGTCTGCTGCATCCTCCATTGCTTATGATGCAGCGGATCACTTTTTATCTTTCCGCAGCCCCCTTAGTGTCCTTTTGAATTCGTAGTCCACTTTAAAATCGCCATCATATCTTACATTTATTTGGATATTGTCCCCCGCCTCAGCCGAATGCCAGGCTATCTCGAATTTTCCGTCTTTGCAATCGGTTGTATAGTATGGATAGCTGAAGACGCGCATATATTCCTGCACCTCAGGGTGCCAATAGGTGCTGACAAGATCATTGCACGTATTGATCTCTTTTATAACTTTTTTAGGTATCACATATTCCTGCAAACGGTTATTTTTTATAGCAATTTTTATCTCATTATCAGTATCTATTCTCTTCACAAACTTCCATTGAGCTGGAGAGAATGTTGGAAGCGCAGCAAATCCTCTGTTTTCTGGTCTGCCAGTGTAGTAAAGCTTCAGGATCGCCCTGGCTGCGAAATAGGCAACATAGGTCAAACCAAGCAGTGAGGATGCCTGGATATCGCTCAAGGGAATACGGCCAGACATAACCATCGCCAGAAAAAGCACGCCTGCAAAGAAATATAGGATTAGATATGGATTTACGGCCATGTCTAGGTTCAGCTTTGTATACTTTTTTGTTAGAGGATAAAATGGGCTCACTCCCCAGGTTGTTATGAAATCGCCGAAGATGTGAGACATGCCGGTCAGGCACATCAGAAGGAATGCGCTTCCTGTAAAACCCGCGAACAAAATATCGATAAGCGCAGATGCTGTCACAATGAATACCATCATATGCGTCAGCCCATGATGGCGGGTTATCGGAAGCCGTTTCCACAGAGGATAGAGAAAAACATCGAAATCCGGAAGACCTGCCATTAGAGTTCCAAATATCACATAGTTATTATGAAATGAGCCGCTTGCAAGCGTTGAGATGATGAAGCCTATCATGAGATGGGTGAAGAAATCCATATCAATTTACTTTATTATCGATTGACTATATTAATAATCCCAATGCTCGCGGCGTACAAGTAAGCGGTTCAACGCCTCCCGATAGAATTGCCATTTGACATGAAGCTATCCATTATTGAGATAAATCGAGTAGTATGTATTGGTTCCAGCATGTGAACCGTCTCATGAATAAAGTATCCTCAAGGTAATCCTTTAGTTTTTGGCGAGATCAGTATTAAGCTGAATATTTCTGGATCTCGGATTGCACCCATTTGGTGATTAACGGCGCTACAGCTTGTTTAAGCTGATCGCGATCCCATTTTTCATGATTACCTATTTTCGTACATTATCAGATCCAAAGTGCATCCTCAAAGCTGTTTCTCTTTACCTCAGTTCTATTTTGGCCAAGCGTTTTCTTCAGCGGCCTTAAGCAGATAGCGCCATCCTCATAAGTAGCGGCGTTCTCTGTCCAGATATTCACATGGTACTTCACGCTCTTGCAAATCAGTCAGAATCTCATGCTCGCACAGAAGTAGTGAATATAACACTAGATCGCCTCTGGTGGCTCAACTGGCCCCCATAGCATATCAATCGATTTCAATGCATTGTCAAGCCAGCTTTTAGCATCAAAAATTTTATTATACTATCATTGAGGCTAGAAGCTAAGAGAGAAAACAATTATGCAAGCAATGAAGAAGAGCCTGCAATACTTATTAACATATAAAATACAAGGATCATGCTTTAAGATTGTAATTACAAAATAGAAGATAATCATAAATAAGATAGCAACTAATAAGTAGAAATTGCTTACTTCAATCTGGGATATATGGACAATTTGAGATAACTGTAAAGGCACATTATAAGGCAAGGAGCTAACATATTTCGATTTTATAAAACCGATGAAAAATTGAATAGATATCACTTCAAAAAAGGCCAATTGTTGATAACGATAGGACATTTGTTTGAGTTTCAACCATATACTCTGCGTATTAGGATTGATTCCACTGGGACAAAATTGGTGGAAGTTTCCTCTATAGGGCCACAATTGCTGGCATATAGGGCAAGATGCCGGGACGTGGCCAAGAACAGTTGGATCGTGTTCCAATACGATATTTTTTAAAGTTCTGCAATAAAAGAGCCTCAGTCCGAAACCTATCCATATATCGAGTATACATACAAATCCTAGCCATATTACTGGCAATAACTCATACCATTCAAGCATGGTACTTACCTATTGCTTACCTATTGCCCACAAGAATGATTTGACTTTATATGGCTCGCTAGACAATTAATTACAATAAATGTACCAAGCAACCCGAAACCTATGCTGGCCGCCAACAGCATATAATTTGGGCTCGAGGCGACAGCGCCATTTCCCTGATAACTGTAGGCCGCAATCGCCCCTGTACCTCCTATGAAATAGGTTACAAGAATGGCGAATACGTTGCCAAGTTCCATCTTACGTCCTCCGTTTTTCCTGCTTGGTTCTTCTATCAATTTTAACCTTTCGCATACCTTTGATTAGGGAGCGTTATGCATGAAGATATGTGTGTCAATATATAAAAATTTTTGGCGAGTTTATTAATCGGTAGCTTCCTCTTCACGGTTCCAATGAACAAATGCACGATTTGAATTTCCTCCATTTAGCTTCCGCAATCCCTAATGCGAAAGATTCAATGCCCTAAATATCCACTAGAGGAGGCTTCGATCGGCCCCGCATCCTCATAGCCCTGGCGCTGGCCTGTTCCAGCCAGGCGTGTCAGCTTCTCCGGATAATAAAGCAGCCTTATGACATTCTGGGCATGTTCTGCAGTCCTGCGTTCTGCGAGCCATGCAAGAGTCTTTTCATCCGGAGCCTCATCTTCATGCACAAATACCTCGATAATGTGCCTGTTTGTCATGAGCTGAGCCATTATAAGGCCCGATGATGCTTCATGAGCACACATCTTGTCCTTATCTGCGGCCCCAGGCATTCCCAGTGCCATGACAATGTCACAGCCATCCATCTCAAGAAGCCTCTTTGCGGCTACAGGCAGGTCTTTGATGCCGGGAACGGTATATCTTACGATCTCCGCAGATGATTCGCTTCTAAGCGTGCTGATTGCTGTGCGGGCCATGTCGCAGCGAGCAAATGTTGTATCAGCTATGCCGATCTTCATAAGATAGGAATAGCAGAGGAAATGTTTAGGGCTATCGGTCTATGCCGAAGATATTTAAAACGGATAAATTCATGCCATAAATAAGGCTTGCTTAATATGAAATCCATTATGAACCCGTAATAATATTTCCCATATTATGATTCTACAATTGCTCAACGATTTTCCGAAACATTTATATGGTTCAAAAATAATTGGAGACTGAAGATAGGCTAAGCTTATCGAAAATGATATTATTTGTGAGGCTATAAGATATTAAATGGAAATAAGGGGCGGGGATGGATGAGGGCGATAAATAGCTATAACACAATAAATATTATTATAGCAGAGGATGATCCTTTAAATCAAAAAATCGCTATAAAAATGCTGAAAAAGCTCGGATATCATGCTGATGTGGCATCCAATGGAATAGAAGTTCTGAAAGCGCTTGAGAACCAGGTCTATGACATCGTGCTTATGGATATCCAAATGCCCGGGATGGACGGCATCGAGGCTATCAGGATAATAAGAAAATGCTGGTCCCCCGGACCCAGGATCATAGTTGCCACTGCATTTGCATTGGATACATGTCGCGATCTATGCAATGATGTCGGTGCCGATGATCTTCTCGCAAAGCCACTGAAAAAAGAGGAACTGAAGGCTGCTATTGAGCGTAATATGTGTAGGCCATCTGATACGCTATTGGGACTTCAGCCGATAGCTCCAGAGCTATCAACATAATCTATTGAGATAATCCTGTATAGAGTTCCTGTAGCCCTTTTGGTTTGCAAGCCTCTGGATCACTTTCATTACGCCGCTGCCGTACTGCATAGCCTTCTTCTCATAATTGGCAATAGAGGGTGGAAGATAACGCTCTGCTACATTTCTCAGAGGCCGCTTCCTGATACCATCCCTCACCGTTTCATCGGGCGGAATAGCTTTTGCGGCCTGCACGACTCTAATATCCATATAGGGCAGCGAAAAGTAGGCATCATGGAGCGCAGCCACTGCCTGGTCTCTGGCAAGCTGTACGCTTAGGCTGCGAAAATCCCTCTCCAGATCCATGGCTAGATTATCGGATTGGAGATAGCGGGCATATCCCCCAAAAAGCTCATCTGCTCCCTGGCCTGCGAGTATGCGCCTGTAGCCATTGTGTCCTGCCCATTCGGCAACAAAGTACAGAGTGGTCGCAATAGATGCATTGACTGGATCAGTCATCGGTATAACAGGCAGCACATGAGCCAATGCGTCTTCTACCGATTTTGGATCAATGACTGCGGTTTCTAATTGCAGTTTCAGCTCGTTGGCCACTTCCTGTGCATGCCTCAGATCATGAGAGCCTTCGATCCCTACAGCAATGCATTCTCGTCCTGCCAGTTTGGCAACAAGGGCGGAATCTACGCCGCCCGAGAGCGCGACAACGCCTTCATCGCTTCTTAGCTTGACAGCTATTTTGATGGCTTCGCCCAAGTCCATGAGCGGATATTTCGGATCTATTTTTCCAATCTCACTATCACCGCAGACTACTGATCCTGCTGGGCAGTCTCCTGGCATGATCCCAAAATGATCGCGTGCTTTGCAGCCGTCCCATTTTAGGAGGAATTCGCCGCTGAATCTTGAGATTGCATCGGGATTTTCAGCAATAATGTTCCTCAGATCATCCTCACGGATTAGCTTTCCTTCGAGCTCAATCCACCCTTTGATATCAATAGAAACCATTGCTGTGGTGATCCTCCGGCCTTGAGGCGAAATTAGCCAAATATCATCTTCCGATTAGGCGATCATTTGATCATTAAAGAGCTACTTTAGATGCTTAGGAACAACATGCAGAGGGATTCATTCATTTTATCCTCATCAACCGTATAGCCATCGAATCATGTGGGTTTTATGGTGAATTCATTTTTATTTTGCTTCAAGCAAATTTTCTGGAGGCATTAAAAGGTACAGCCTTGCCAACCTATCCGCAATACTTACACCCAGGCACCGTCTCCTCATCCCCCAGATAAAGCACCTGGCTCCTGCTTCCATATCTGTAGATCGTCACTCCCTTGCATCCCAGATCATAAGCTAAATTGTAAACCTTCAGGACGTCGCCAGCACTGGCACTCTGCGGCAAATTCACGGTCTTTGATACGCCGTTGTCCGTGTACTTCTGGAAGGCGGCCTGTATCCTCACATGCTGCTCAGGAGGTATGTCAAGCGCAGTTACAAATACTTCTTTCATATCCCCGGGCACTTCATCGATATCCTGAACAGACCCCTTCTTCGCAACCTCGGTCATAAGGCTCTGGCTGTAGACTCCATGCTCTCTTGCAGCCTTTTCAAATAGAGGCGACACCTCGAACAGCTTTGCGCCTTCGAGCACATGGCGGACGAATGAGACTGCAAACAGCGGCTCAATTCCGCTGCTTGTTCCTGCGATGATGCTGATAGTGCCGGTAGGAGCAATCGTCGTAACAGTTGAGTTGCGCATGGCACTCCAGCTCTTGAGCTTCGACTCCTCGAAGAGCGGAAATGATCCTCGCTCCTCTCCCAATTTCTCGGATTCCTCTCTTCCGAGATCGGAGATATATTTCATGGTCTTCTCTGCGACGCTTATGGCTTCCTCGGAACTATAGGAGATGTTCATCTCAATCAACATCTCTGCAAACCCCATTACACCAAGCCCAATCTTGCGCGTCCTCAGCGTTGCCTCCTCGATCTGCTTGAGCGGAAGCCTGTTCACATCGATGACATTATCCAGGAAACGTACTCCCAGGCGCACAAGATCTCCTAGCTGATCCCAGCTGATCTCGCCGTTCTCAACCAGCTTTGATAAGTTGATGGATCCAAGGTTGCAGGACTCATAAGGCAAAAGTGGCTGTTCCCCACACGGATTTGTGGCCTCTATGGTGCCGGGAACTGGATGTAACCTATTAATCGTATCGATGAATATCATGCCCGGATCTCCGCCACGCCAGGCAGAGTTTGCGATGAGGTTCATCAGCTCTGATGCATTCAGGTTTCCAGTAACAGCGCCATTCCGGGGATTGATTAGATTGAGATCTCCACCCGAGCGCGCTAATCTCATAAAGTTATCAGTCGCAGCAACAGAGATATTGAAGTTCTCCAGAAAGCCCGGCTGCTGCTTGGCCTCTATAAACTCGATGATATCTGGATGATCCACCTTGAGGACGCCCATGTTTGCGCCGCGGCGGCGTCCGCCCTGCTTGATAACATTCGTTGCAGCATCGTAGATGCTCATGAAGGACACAGGGCCGCTTGCGACTCCGCCGGTGCTTCTGACGACATCGTTCTTGGGCCTAACTTTCGAAAAAGAGAATCCTGTTCCTCCTCCGCTCTGATGGATGAGCGCCATATACTTCAGAGTATCAAAGATGCTGACTAGCGAGTCCTCAACCGGAAGGACAAAGCAGGCAGAGAGCTGGCCAAGCTCAAGGCCTGCATTCATTAAGGTGGGAGAGTTCGGCAAAAATAGCAGGTTTGACATTGCTTTCAAGAAATCCTGGCGAGAAAAACCAGCATCTCTCCCGTACTTCGACTCAGCCTTTGAGACATACGCTGCCACGCGATTAAACAGTTCTCCAGGCGTCTCAATTACATCTCCCTTTTCATCGCGCTGCAGATATCTCTTCTTCAAAACCTCTATTGCATTCACGCTGAGCTTAAGGTCATCTTCTACGCCCAAGTAGCGCTTGGCATCGCGTATCTCGCTCCGCCTCTGCCTGTAGAGGATGTAAGCCTTGGCGACATCTGCGTAGCCTGCATCGATAAGAACTCTCTCAACTATATCCTGAATATCCTCAACGCCCGGCACAACATCGGGAAATCTTTCATCTGCTATCCCGACAACGCGTCCTGCCAGCTCAGAAACGGCCCTAGAATCCTCTATGCCGACTGCTTTGAAAGCCTTGCCAATTGCGGCAGTAATTTTAGCTGGCTGAAATGGCTCAATTCTTCCATCACGTTTTCTTATGCTTCCAATCATCCTGAGTTAACTATATTCGCACAAAACGATATAAACCATATCAAAGAAGAATTCATTTTCACGAGGTCAATAGATGAAGATAGCAATCTCAGGAAAGGGCGGCGTTGGAAAGACCACACTGGCCGGAACGCTTGCCAGGCTCTTCGCACGCGACGGCTACAATGTGCTTGCAATTGATGCAGATCCGAGCATGAACCTCGGCTCAGCCATAGGATTAAAGCAGCTGCCAAGGCCGGTCACTGAACATCGAGATCTCGTCCAGGAGCGCGCGGGTATGCCGATGGGCATGTTCAAGCTCAACCCAAAGGTGGACGATGTAGTTCAGATGTGCGGCTGCACCGGTCCCGATAACGTCAAGCTCGTAGTTATGGGAACTGTCGACACGGGCGGCGCGGGGTGCATGTGCCCTGCAAATGCCTTTGTGAAGGCACTCATCAGGCACGTGATCACCCGTGAAAAGGATTTAGTGATACTTGACATGGAGGCTGGCATAGAGCATCTTGGCAGAGCGACAGCCCGGGGGGTCGATGCGATGATAGCAGTTGTTGAGCCTGGCATGAGATCTATAGATACCGTTGAGAGGATAATGCAGCTCGGAAAGGAAATAGGCATCACAAGGTATCTTGCAGTCATAAACAAAGCAAGCGAGCCGGGGATAGTTGAGGAGAAGCTCAAGGAGATAGGCATTCCGGTTATAGGCACAATACCTTATGATAAGAACCTGATCGAGGCGGATCTCAGTGGCCGTGCGCCCATAGATGTCGGCGGCCCTGCAGTAGAAGAGATTAAGAAGATAAAGAATAAATTAGAGGAGATGTTCGGCGAAGTTGCAAAAGCCGAGGCTGCGAAAAGCACTGAAGCCAAAGGGCAATAGAAAGTAGACTCTAAAAGCTCCTCGTTATTTTGTGGTGAATTATTTTTATTTTCCTTTATTTTCCAACCGCGCTCAGAATCCTCTCTAGTAGAGGTCTACTTTGTGGCCTCTCCTACGACTTCGATAGCTCTAATCACTGCATAAACAGTCTTTTCGTCTTCAATGAAGTCCTCGTAGTACATTCCCTCAACGAATCTCTCAGCTGCGCTCATATAATGTAAAATATCCCTGAGGTAGTCCTCAGAATCCCTTTCCTTCATACATAGACTACCTCTTTGAGGATGTGCTCACCAATTCTGGGCTTGAGTCCTTTTTTAGATACCAGGTCCACCTTTTTCTCAAGCAAATCGCTGAGATAATTTTGGAGTCCTACGAATTTTATCAGGCCAATGGGCTCATCGAACTCGACAAGAATATCCAGATCGCTTGTCTCTTTCTGCTCACCCCTGACAAATGATCCAAAGATTCCTATCTCCTTGACATTCCACCGCTCCCTTAAAGTAGGCTTCTGTCTCCTGATAATAGACTCGATCTCCTCAAGAGTGCTCATACCGCATCTCCGCACTTGATGATAATAATGCTGTATAAGACATAAACATTTATGGTGGAATTTCCTGGAATACTCAATCCAATTCGAGGTTTCCTCTCTTAAGCCCGCTCTCCACTATTGATCCTATTACCTTCGATCCCGGGCCCATGGTCTTGCAGGCCAAGCTTGCCTGATCTTCCGGCACTACTACTACGAAGCCCATGCCCATATTGAATGTCCTGTACATCTCAGAGTCATCCACATTTCCAAGCTCCTGAAGGAACCTGAATATTGGCTGAGGTGCGAGAGGATCAGTTATCTCAAATCCTAGGTTCGTTATTCTATGCAGCTTGAGAAGGCCTGAACCTGTTATATGCGCGAGACCATGAACATCACATTTCTTAACAAGCTCTAGGATCTCATAGTAGATCCGTGTAGGCGTAAGGAGCTCCTCGCCTATCGTCTTGTCTGAGCCGGGCATTTTGTCGAAATAGGTATACTTCGATTCTGCGATGATTCTTCTAGCCAGAGTATAGCCGTTGCTGTGAAGGCCATCGCTTGGAACGCCCACAAGGACGTCGCCGACTTTTATCTTTTCGCCGGTTACGATCTTATCTTTATTGACAACGCCTATGGCTGTTCCTGCCAGATCTAAACCACGTATGATTTCAGGCAGCGATGCAGTCTCGCCACCCACAATGGTCATGTTGGACAGCTCAGCCCCCTTCCTAAGACCGATAGCTATTTGTCCCGACCTTTCAGGATCGACTTTTTCCACTGCCAGGTAATCGACGAAGGCTATCGGCTCGGCGCCAATTGCATAAAGATCATTCACGTTCATTGCTATACAATCTATGCCAATTGTATCCCATTTCTTCATGACATTTGCTATGAGAACCTTCGAGCCCACGCCATCTGTCGTCATCGCCAGGGCAAAGCTTCCCATATCCAAGAGGCCTGCATAATGGCCGATCTCCGTTAGCGGCGCCCCAAATCCTTTGCGCTTGGTCGTGAGAACAGCCTTCATCGCATCGATTGATCTATTTTCTGCGTGTATATCCACGCCGGATTCAGCGTATGTGAGCCTAGCCATCACACGCCTCCCAGGCAGAACTCGCTATGGAGCTCCTGGACAGCTCGCTCCGCATCTTTGCTTGCAACAACGAAGGATATGTTGTGTTCGCTCGATCCCTGGCTGATCATCATCACATTTATTCTGGACTGACCCATAGCCTTGAAGACGCGCGCAGCTACGCCTGGTGTCCCTGCCATCCCGGCGCCCACGACTGCCACAACACATACATCGCTGTTATGTGAGATCTCCTTAACAAGATCCTTGGGGAACTCCGATCGAAGAGCATTCTCTGCCTTCTCAAGCTGCTTCTCCTCAATCACCATGGATATATTCGCCTCTGATGATGCCTGACTGATCATAACGATATTTATTCCAGCATTCGCGAGAGCAGTAAAGGCCCGCGCAGCTACGCCAGGAGTTCCTATCATTCCTGCTCCTGCGATATTCAGAAGGGCGACGTTCTTATTCAACGTTATAGATTTGATGACATCTGCCTTCGGAATATCTTTGTGAACTATCTGGGTTCCTGGGCTTGCCGGATCAAATGTGCATTTTACGCGTACAGGAATTCCCTTCTTAATTGCCGGCTCAATAGCTCTAGGATGAAGAACTTTGGCGCCAAAATAAGACATCTCCATGGCCTCACGATAGGAGATTGCCGGTATTGGCTTTGCCTCTGGGACTATTTTTGGATCTGTGGTCATCACTCCAGAGGTCTCTTTCCAAAACCAGATTTCATCGGCATCTATTGCCGCTCCAATTAGCGAAGCCGAAAGATCCGAGCCTCCACGACCAAGTGTGGTTGTGATGCCCCTCTCATCCTTGGCTATGAAACCAGTAACAACAGGAATACCTCTGAGAGGCAACAGCTTCTGAGGTATCAAATTATACGTCTTTGCGAGAGGTCTCGAATCCCCGTAATTGCTATCCGTGACTATACCTGCCTCAGATCCGGTATAGGCCCTGGAATCCATCTCCATATCTCTTAAAACTCCGGAGAGTATGGGTGCTGCAAGCTGCTCTCCATAACTGGAGATATAATCCAGAGATCTGGGTGTAAGCTCTCCTAGGTAACAGATGCCGATATATGCCTTTTCCAGCTCATTGATCCTCTGAACAACCGCCTTCTGGACCTCTTTTGCAATCTTTGGATTCTTTATTGCATCTTTTATGGCCTCGACGTGTTTGTCCGTCAGCTTTTCAACGAACTCCAGCACTTCAGCAACATTCCCATCATTTGCTGCCTTCTTAGCGCATTCAAGGAGAGAATCAGTGACTCCTTGAAGGGCAGAAGTTACAAGAACAATCTCATTATCACGGTTGAAGCTCTTCACCAGCTCGCCAACATGCCTTAGCCTGCTGCCGTCCGCGACTGAGACTCCACCAAACTTCATTACCAAGCGCGCCATTATGAAAACCTGCTCTAGCATGCTGGGCCTCATCGATTTAAGCTTTATCAGGAAACAATGAAATATGGATAATCGTGACCGAGATGGCCGAAGGCTTATATAGATTGAATTCGAGGATTCTGAGTCTTAATTTAGATTGTAACCTTTATCTTAAAATTCGCGAGGCGTATCATGACTAGGGCGGAAAAGATAGTTGAGCGCGGGAAGGCTCTAATGGATAAGCCTGAAATGATCAGGAATATTGGAATAGTAGCACATATAGATCATGGGAAGACGACTCTTTCAGATAACATGGTCGCGGGCGCGGGCATGATATCACTGGACCGGGCAGGCCATTTCGATCATGACCTCTTTATGGACTTCGACCCTCTGGAGCAGGCCAGGGGCATCACAATCGATGCAGCCAACGTATCCATGGTCCACGAAGTAGACGGCAAGGAATACCTCATCAATTTGATAGATACACCAGGCCACGTTGACTTTGGAGGCGATGTCACCAGGGCCATGCGTGCCGTCGATGGTGCAGTTGTAGTTGTGGATGCCGTAGAGGGCGCCATGCCCCAGACGGAGACAGTTCTGCGGCAGGCCATACGTGAGGGTGTTCGGCCGGTTCTATTCATCAATAAAACCGATCGATTGATCAATGAGCTTCGAGTGGAGAAGAAGGACCTGGCAGTTCGCCTGGGTAAGGTCATAGATAGCATCAACAAACTGATACGTGGAATGGATGAAGAGAAATATAAGGCCGGCTGGCGCGTTGATGCTGCCATAGGAAATGTTGCCTTCGGCTCTGCCCGTTATAATTGGGCCATCAGCGTGCCAGTAATGAAGAAGACAGGCATTGGCTTCGACCAGGTCTACGATTACTGCATGGCAGATAATATGAAGGAGCTGGCAGAAAAGGTGCCACTGTATAGAACAGTCAATGATATGGTGGTCCGCTTCCTGCCGAGCCCAATTGCAGCCCAGAAGGACAGGGTCAAGACCATATGGCACGGAGATTGGAACAGCCCTGTTGGAAAGGCCATGGCAGCTTGCGATCCCAATGGGCCCGTTGCCTTGATGATCACTAGGATCAAGGTCGATCCCCATGCTGGCGAGGTTGCCACAGGGAGGCTCTTCTCAGGAACTCTGAAGCGAGGCCTGGAGCTTTACATATCTGGCGTGGTCGCCACAAACCGCATTATGCAGACGGGAATATTCATGGGCCCTGATCGGATCGAAGTTGAAGCAATTCCGGCAGGAAACATCGCTGCGGTAACGGGCTTACGCGATGCCATCGTCGGCTCAACGGTATCTTCAGTTGAGGGCATGACCCCCTTCGAGGCGATAAAGCACGTATCCGAGCCCGTCATGACCGTAGCCGTCGAGGCCAAGAATATGCGCGACCTGCCCAAGGTCGTAGAGGTCCTGAGGCAGGTGGCCAAAGAGGATCCGACTTTGCAGGTCACCATCAACGAGGAGACCGGCGAGCACCTGCTGGCCGGCATGGGCGAGCTACATCTGGATGTTACAATTACAAGGCTCCAGCGCGACCGAGGGGTGGAGCTGAAGACTTCTCCGCCAATTGTAGTATACCGTGAGTCCCTCACAGGAAAGGCTGGGCCTGTGGAAGGCAAATCTCCCAACCACCACAATCGTTTCTATATCGAGTTCGAGCCCTTGGAGCCCGGTGTGTCCCAAGCCCTAAGAGAGGGCAAGATCAGCATGAAGATGGACGAGCTCGAAAGAAGAAAGATCCTTATTGAGAAGGGCATGGATAAGGAAGAGGCCAGAAATATCGCCGGCTTCTATGGGACCAATGTCCTGCTTAACATGACCAAAGGCATTCAGTATCTCAAAGAGACCATGGAACTAATACTGGAAGGCTTCGAGGAGGCACTTAAGAATGGTCCGATCGCTCGTGAGCCTGCCCAGGGAATCAAGGCCAAGCTCGTCGATGTTAAGCTGCACGAGGACGCTGTGCACCGCGGTCCTGCGCAGGTCATACCAGCTGTGCGGCAGGCAGTACAGGCAGGGATCCTTATGGCCAACCCAGTGCTGCTTGAACCCTTCCAGAACGTCTTTATACAAGTGCCTCAGGAACAAATGGGCGGAGCCATGTCTGAGGTACAGGGCAGGAGAGGCGTCATATTGAGCATGGAGACAGAGGGCGATGTGATTATCATCAAGTCAAAGATGCCTGTTGCCCAGATGTTCGGGTTTGCCGGAGCCATACGCTCTGCCACAGAAGGCCGTGCGCTCTGGTCCACAGAGTTTGCAGGCTTCGAGCCTTTGCCAGCGAGCCTTCTGCTTGAGACAGTCAGTCAGATCAGAACAAGAAAGGGCCTCAAGCCGGAGATGCCTAAACCTAGCGATTACCTAAAAGTTGTCTAAAGGCGTATAGACCAGCATACGCCTTCGAAAGGATTAAACATAAAAGCGGAAATAAGAGAAAATATGGAGAATGTTTGGAGGAATGAATAATGGCAGAAGCAAAGCCACACCTCAATTTAGCATTCATTGGCCACGTTGATCACGGCAAGTCAACCACAGT
>JBHGAU010000038.1:0-25866 GCA_041946675.1 Methanotrichaceae archaeon
ATGATGTTCGATATGCTGGCCAGGACAGAGATGGGCAAGGACGGAAACGTCTACCAGGTCAAGGATCAGGTCGGAATCCCACTCGACAGGAAGATCAACCTCGGCAAGCCAATGAGCGAGGCTGAGGCCAAGAAGAGGACCACCATATTCAGGATCGACGGCATACCCCTGAGAAAAGAGAAGGACAATGAGACCATCACTGCTCTGCATCATATGTGGGAGCTGCGCAGCAAGTGGGGATACAGGCCAGAGTAAAGGTGGGTGATATAAAATGGCAAAGTTACACAGCAAGAAGCTATTCATAAAGGCTCTCGATAAGAAGTTCGCAACTGAGAAGAAGTTGCTCGCCTCCAAGGGTATAGAGGAAGAGAACCTCCAGGATCAGAAGACTGGATACCTGAGGCTCGGCCCCGATCAGAGCCCAAGGAAGAGAGAGTTCATGGAGTTCTCCGCAAAGCTAGCAGGCAAGCGTGGCGTATCATTCTACAACCCATATGTGCACGCAGGCGGAATACCCCTGGGCCAGAGGCAGCTCGTCCCATACAAGCTCTCCGGAACTGAGTACGTGGTAGAGGGCGATGACCTGCACTATGTCAACAACCCTGCAATGCAGCAGTTGTGGGACGATGTCCGCAGGACAATAATCGTAGGCCTGGATCTAGCCCATGAGGTGCTGGAGAAGAGGCTCGGCAAAGAGGTCACACCCGAGACCATCAACAACTATCTCGAGGTCCTCAACCACGCCATGCCCGGTGCAGCAGTGGTCCAAGAGCACATGTGCGAGACGCATCCAGGATTAGTCGATGACTGCAACGTCCGTGTATTCACAGGCGATGATGCCCTGGCTGATGAGATTGATTCCCAGTATGTGATCAACATCAACAAGGCATTCCCAGCAGATCAGGCAGAGGCACTCAAGGCTGCCATAGGCAAGACAACCTGGCAGGCAATCCATGTGCCCACAATCGTAGTCAGATCCTGCGACGGCGGCACCACATCCAGGTGGAGCGCCATGCAGCTCGGAATGACCTTCATCGATGCATACAACATGTGCGCCGGTGAGGCCGCTGTAGCTGACCTGGCATTCGCTGCCAAGCACGCTGCAGTTCTGCAGATGTCAGATATGCTGCCCGCCCGACGTGCCAGGGGACCCAACAACCCCGGCGGCCTGTCCTTCGGATTCCTCTCCGATATGGTCCAGACCTCCAGGACAAACCCACAGGACCCAGTCAAGGTAGCACTGAACGTAGTCGCCGCTGGCGCTATGCTCTATGACCAGATATGGCTCGGAAGCTACATGTCCGGCGGTGTCGGATTCACACAGTATGCAACTGCAGCCTACACCAACGACGTCCTGGATGACTTCTGCTATTATGGCGTCGACTTCGCCAACGATAAGTTCGGCGGATTCGCCAAGGCACCCAAGACTCTGGATGTCGCCAAGGAGCTCGGCACTGAGGTCACGCTCTACGGCATGGAGCAGTATGAGGGATATCCGACACTGCTCGAGGATCACTTCGGCGGATCCCAGAGGGCTTCCGTCCTGGCCGCTGCTGCCGGTATCACTGGAGCAATCGCTTCCGGACATAGCCAGGTTGGACTAGCTGCCTGGTATCTCAGCATGCTCCTGCATAAGGAAGGCTGGGGCAGACTTGGCTTCTTCGGATACGACCTGCAGGATCAGTGCGGTCCGACAAACGTGTTCTCCTATCAGTCCGACGAGGGCAACCCACTCGAGCTGAGGGGCGCCAACTATCCGAACTACGCCATGAACGTGGGCCATCAGGGCGAGTACGCAGGCATATCCTCTGCTGCTCACGCTGGCCGCATGGATGCATTCACCATCAACCCATTGATCAAGGTAACCTTCGCCAATCCGGGCATGGTATTCAATTGGGCAGACGTCCGAACCGAATTCGGCAAGGGCGGCGCTCGCGAGTTCCGTGCAGCAGGCGAGAGGGCCCTGGTCATGCCAGCAGTGTAGGCCCGAGGCCTACACCCAATTTTCTCTTTTTATTTCATTCAGTATGCAGTATACAATTTATTAATATCAACGCTAGTTAATATCGGATGATTTTTTTCCTGAATATCTTAAATAGATATAAACGATATAGCAATCATCAAGAGGAAAATCGACAGGAGGAGAGATGCGGATAGGAATGCTATCCTGGGAGAGTTTATACTCAATAAAAATCGGCGGCATAGCGCCCCATGTGTCTCAGCTTTCCGAGGCGCTGGCAAGCATGGGCCATGAGGTGCATGTATTTACCCGTCAAGGCGATTTTGATGCTTATGATAAGATAAACGGGGTTCACTATCAGAGGATTGACTCTGACAACTCGGGCGATATAATATACCAGATGAATTTGATGTGCGAGGCCCTTTTTGACCGCTTTGAGAGAGTTCAGAAGATCTTCGGCAGATTCGATATGATCCATGCTCATGACTGGCATCCCGTATTGGCCGCCAACCGCATAAAGTTCGAGCATAACATTCCTTATGTATTCACCATACACAGTACCGATTGGGGGAGAAACGGCAACAACTTCGGCAATTCCGATACATCCAGGGAGATCTCTCACAGGGAATGGCTGGGCGGCTACGAATCGTCTCAGATTATCGTTACCACAAAGCAGATGCAGGACGAGATTCAGAAGATCTACTCTATTCCTGAAAGCAAGATAAATATCGTGCCTAATGGCATCGCAAAGAAGGAGATGAGACCCCTGGACTCCGGAACGGTCAAGAAGAAATACGGCATATATCCGCTCGATCCCTTAGTGCTCTTTTGCGGAAGGATAAACTACCAGAAGGGGCCCGATCTACTAGTTGAGGCTATCCCCTTGGTATTGAGCAAGCATAGCAATGCAAAGTTCATCTTCATGGGCGAAGGCGATATGAAGTCCTATTGTGAGGACAGAGCTAGAAATATCGGCGTGCAAAATGCATGCAGGTTCCTGGGATATGTGCCGGGGCCGCAGAAGGAGATGCTGATCGGAGCCTGCGGTATGGTCTGCGTCCCCAGCAGGAACGAGCCTTTCGGCGTGATAATTTTGGAGGCATGGGAGGCGGGCAAACCCGTTGTTGCAACCGAGGCGATCGGCATCATCAAGAACTTCGAAGACGGCATTCTGGCTTATATTCAGCCAGAATCCATTGCATGGTGCATAAACCGGCTTTTGGATAATCCCTCTGAGATGAATGAGCTGGGCAAAGCTGGAAAAATGAAGGTCGAAGCGGAGTTCAGATGGGATAAGATAGCTGAAAAGACCGAGGAAGTATACGATAAGGCTGTACGCGTTTTCAGCTCTCTGGCATCGATAAGAGACACTAAAAGCTGAAATCGGAAGGGCTAAGCTAAAGCTCTTTAATTTCTATTTATTTCTTATATCCATTAATAAGAGGCTCCAATTGCCGGAAATGCAACCGAGCATATGCTGCTGCCGGTCATGCAAACGAGCTTCTCGTTCATGATTATCCTTGAGTTGATGTATTCAGATAAAGATAATTACTAGTTCATATAATTAACGTTAAATTTCATCAGCGCCAATGTTAATTTGTGAACTCATATGAGTCGCAAGAGTATTTTCAATACTAGAGCCTTAGTCCTGTATTTATTGATCGGCATCACATGTGGACAAGATTGGCTTGGTGGCGGATATGTCGGCTCCAGCGGCACAATTTATGATCCTGGGCTGGCCGGCATGATGCAATGGCTCGATACACCTATCTACTATTACTACTACCCATCATATCCTGCGGGCGGAGCTTTATATCCTGGACTGTATGGTGCATATCCTTTCAGTCCGTTGCCATATTATTCAGACTTTAGACAGAATTCCTTATCGGGGATGGATTGGGAGCCGTTCCAAAAGAACTGGTCTGAAACCATGGATTATGCGCAGACAAAATCATCCTTCAGAATCTATCCAAGGCCTGCCAATGCATATCCTGCCGTACAGTTTCCTGCTCCTATAAATACAGCCGCTCAGGTTCCCGCTACAACAACGGGCGATTCCATAGCAACAATAGTATCTCAAGGCATGCGTGGCTATCAGGTATTCTTAGATGGCACATACATCGGCACTGAAGGAACAGGCGGAGACCCTCTGGACGGAACGTTCACTTTTAGAGTAGTTGGCAATCAATACCATGATATAAGGGTTTATGATGGCCAGTTCAACTACCCGAAGACAATATTCTTTGAGCGCGGCGGCACAAAGATAATCCATGTCGAGCCAGGCATGGCGATCTACGTCTAGATCGCCTTTCTTTTAGCTGGCAATTCCCTTCTGGGATGCATAAACTAGGCCAAGTTCTGAAAACAATTTTTGGATCATAATGGATTTTTTCGCTTATTTAGTCCGGGAATATGGCAATCAAAAATGCTTGGTGCGTGCCTGTGTACGATAATTATTTCGATCCTTGGTGGGCAGCCAATGTCTATGGCCCAGTCAGAACCACCTATTATTGGGGCTGATCTTGCCTTCAAGAGACTGGCATCTGAAATAATGAAAGATAGTGCGCTTACTTCAAAAGAGAAGGCCGTTATTGCGCTAGCATGCGCCGTTGCAGTTAAATGCGAGCACTGCGTCAAAGTGCATAAAGAACATGCAATGAACGCCGGAGCCAGCAGAGATGAGATCCTTGAGGTCGCTGCAGTAGCAGGATTAGTCCGCCTAGGGTCGGGATTCAATGCGGCTTCATCATTATTGAAGATTAGGAGAGATTTATTGTGCCCAATAGCGTGAAATGCCAGAGCTGCGGCAAAGACGTACCTGAGGATGAGGTCTTCGTTTCAGGGGGCCAGACCCTCTGCGAGGACTGCTATATCGATGTAGGACACAGGATCAGAGTATGCGATCCATGGGGAGAGAGATCGAAGCTGATATTTAGAGAGAGCCATGGGCTTAAGGGAACCGATGGACTTTCGGATCTGCAGAAAGGCATTTACGAATTCATAAAAGCCAAAGGAATGGCCACAAGAGAAGAGATAGCTGAGGAATTCAAGCTGAATTCCAGAGAGCTCGAAAATGAGTTCGCCATACTCAGGCACTGCCAGCTGGTGAAAGGCAAGAAAGAAGGCGATAAAGTCTACTTAGTGGTTTGGTGACATCAATATTACAAAGGGCAATCGCCAGCGGCGCAGTCTCAAGCAGCAAGATGGCTCTGGATGTAGTTCCTGAGAGCGGACCCGAACTATACTCATATCACTGGATATCAACAGATTATACTTGGCATCATCTTATAATGTACTCAGAGCTGGATCAAAACCTGGTTCAGGGACAGTAAAAGCGAAAAGAGTCCTTTAACCATGGCATTGAACAGGCGCCCTCCGTACATAAGGAGCTTCTAGATAGATCTATGGTTCCACAAAGGCCATTACCAGAAGCCTAAATCTAATCGCTCTTGCCGGTTAGTTTTTCAAAGCACTCTTTACAGATAACTTTTCCGCAGGCGGTTCTGCCCTTTATCTCCATAAAGTTCTCGCCGCACTCTTCACATTTGAGCGATGGATATATTCTGGCCATCTCAGGCGCAGGAATATCCACTTCCTCTATCGATAGCAGATCCTTATCAGGTGCATTTAATATATGCTGGAATAACTGCTCTCTCAGTCCTTCAAGCTCTTTTTGCTCTTCTTTCGTCAGCTGGCCTCTGGGTAACTTCTCTTGAAGCTGACCCATGCGCTTAGGGATCTCACCTTTAAAGTATATCCTAAGAGCTTTGCTATTCCCTCTGCTGTAGAAGATGAATGCCTGCTTTCCATAGTCTTTGAAGATCAGGTTGCCTTTCCCAAAGGTACAGCTGAGCATCTGCTGAATTGCATCAACGCTGCAGGAGTTATTATCAACAATGGCAACTAGCTCTTCGTCTTCGGCTTTGCCATAGTGTTCCTTAACATATTTAGCAACTCTATAACCGATCGCTAGCCCAATACACTCATGCCCATGAAATTCTATAGCTTTTCTTAATTCTTCATCCATATCAACCGCCGGATAGATCTCTTTAAGCTTAAAGATAAGTAGATTCTGATCCCTCCTCTTTTTATTCGCACGAAATTAACTTGAGAGCCTAAAGTTGCATCAAAGAAGTGACCTCCCAATATTAAGAGATCTATGCCTTTATAGTACCGAGCTGCTCTTCCTGCTGGATATAACCAATCCCATTATCAGAGCTAGTGATCCAAAAAGTTCGATCAAATATCGATGATTCATATGATATTAAGGCGAAGCCCACATAAAAAGTACCCTTTTATGCAGAGCGGATGTTTAACTCAGTGGAGGAATTACAATTAGCACGATCAAACTTGCAATGGTAATTATGGCTTGCGGGCTGTTCTGCTTTATGGGTACAGCAGTGGCAATACCACATTACGACTGGCTTTCACCAGGCGGAGTATCAACTGTACACTACACAGCTTGGCATCCGATCACTTACTATAGCACCTGGTATTATCCAACTCCTTCATATTATTACTCCTGGTTTGCACCGATACCCGATAATTACTTCGATCCTTGGTGGGCTGCCAATATCTACGGCCCAGTCAGAACCACCTATTATTGGGGCTGGTAATTCATGGTAATTCATAAATGATCTCTTTTTTTTGCAGCGATAACTACATAGTTTGCGAAGTAAAAACGAGTTGTACCTGCTATGGATTATGTTTGGATGCGCTGCAGGGATCTAATTCTAATAAAAAAGATTTTTGGGACATTCGTGTCCAATCAAATCGATCTGCTGCCGCTAGCCGATCCGGACCAGACTCTGCCAAGGCCGTCGAAGGCGTTATAGCTTCCAGAGAGGCTATCCTGGCCAATGGCCAGAGTGAATCTGTAGAGCTTGAGATCCTCGAGAGAGACCAGGTCCAAATAAAGCACATCATTATAGATCTGTCCGCTAGCAGTTGCCGTAAAGGCGGAGGCGCCTGAAGCCAGAGTTCCCCTGCCCAGGATTATATTCCTGTCCTGGAGCAGCATGAGATCGGTCTGGCCCAGCAGGCTCCCAGTCAGCCTCAAAGTCCACCTGCCTTTCACATCCCGTTCAGGTACAACGTAAGGACTGAGATACTCACTGCCGCTTAGCCTATCCAGATACTCAGACGTATGCTCTGGGTCCAGTGGCTGCATGAGCGGATCGATGCCTAGTGGATCTGCCAGAGGATTGAAGATAACTACGGGCTTATCATCGCCCAAGGTGTTCGTTTTTCTTAGATCTACAGGTATTGTATAGCCTGTTCCTAAGGGATCAGCCTGCGCCGCCCCCTGCAACCCCAGCGAGGTCATGCCTATGATCGCGACCAAGGCCAAAGCTATCAGAATCTTTGCCATCATATTGTTTGAACCCCCATAGTATATTCTCCGCCCAAACATAAAAACTTCATGATCACGTGGGATATACGCGAATCCCATACAATGCGATTCTAATCACCTGCTGCAATTCGATGTATCTCCAAGAGGGACTTTATCAACTATTTCCTTGGAGAATAATTAAGTTATGCAGTTACTACTTATTACAGGTACTGATATGGGAATCTTACTTATCAGCTTTATCCATCTGTCTAATTTCAGTATTAAAAATAGTAATAATCGTCTATATGGTCCAATAATGCCATAGTAGTTATCATGGTAAGGGAGATGGAATATCTAAACCTGGCCCAAAGAGGAACCTTAATAATGCCGTCTTTGAGCGTTGCCTCTAGAGCCGGCGATGATATTTCGGACATCATATTCCTTGGAGGGGTAGACTAACCATGTCCAGCAAAAGAAATCCAAATTTAGTTACAGCCCAGATCCTAGATATATGTGCAGATGGGGCAAACAAGACCCAAGTCATATACAGGGCGAACCTGAACTCCGCAATGGGAACTCAATATTTGAATGACCTGACAGAAAGCGGCTTCATCGAGGCCATCCCAGATGGCTCCAGGTTCATATACAAAACAACGCCAAAGGGGCTCGCGCTACAGGAGAAGCTCGGGCAGTATCAAAGAACTATGGATCTACTGCTTTCACACGCATATAATATGCAATAATCAATAATCAAACGCCCAGCGCATTGATCTCCTCTATAAGCTCCTTGAATGCATCGATCTCAATATCGAGAACTTGCCTTGCATCCATGGAAATGCTCATCTCTCCATCAACCGTCAGTCGATCGGGCCCTCGCAGCACTAATCGATCCTTGCCATCGCGGCTCAGCACCCGTTTAATCTCTCTCTCGTGTGCGAGTGCCCTTCCCGGAACCAGGACAGTGTCCTTGACGTCTTTCAGATCAAGCCCTTGAAGATCTTCGATGGTCATCAGGCAGCCGATATCCTTATTCACTGCTACCACGTTCACCTTTCCGCCAAGCTCATCGAATATGATCGACAGCAGTGGCTGGGCGATTGAGCTTGTGATAATAGTAGCGCTTTTCTCTACTGCCGGAAGCCTGCTTATTTCGCCTTTATGCGTTGCCAGGGCAAACGGCGCCCCTGTATCAGGATCCCAGAGTGGAGTGCCTGTGATTCTGAAGCTATAATTTTCGCTCGTACTGGTAACTATCTCCCTGAATTCCTCGACTGTATGGGGCACAATCCCTGGAATTATAGGAGCATTTCCCAGTATCAAACCCTGCTCGCGGGAATTGGCAAATCTCATCAGGATATGGCCTTTTGCGCCCATCTCCTCCAGGTCGCTGCATGTTTTCTCAAGCTCTGTGCCATCGTTAACTCCCGGAATGAGCACGGACGCACAGTAAACATCACAGCTTTCACAGAACAGCCTCAGGTTTGAAAGTGCTGCCTCAGGATGCTTATCTGCCATATATTTACGCCTGAGCTCTGGGCTCGTGGAAAATACAGTGAATGAAACATCCTTTACTCCGGCATCGATGAGTGCTTTGGCTTCGTCGCCTTTGGTGAAGCCTTTTCCGCTTGTGTAGCCCAAACTAATAGGGACTATTCCCTGTCCCACCATCTCCGCAAGAGGGAGCAGGTGAGGATAGCAGCTCAGGTCTCCACCGCCACTTATTGTGACTTTATCGGGAACTATGCCGATGCACTTCTGTGCAACCTCAAATATCACCATATCCAGAGGCTTGAAGCCGGGATAGCCCTCTGCTATGGCGCGGGAGCAATAATCGCAGCCCTTCTGAAAGGGCATGCAGTATTTGCACCCGAAGGGCTTTATCTCCCTCACCCCTCTGAAATAACAGTAGCTACAGAAGCCTTTGCAATCGAGGCCCGGCCTTCCGCCGACATCGGCAAGTATATCCATAGTTGTGTTTGGATCAACTGAAGGGTAAATAAGTTTCTGATTTGAATTGCTAAAATGGGAATAATCATATAATTATAGATAATAAGGTAAATATATTTCTCCAGCTTTTAAGTGGCATCTGATATGATAATCCGCCATAGAAAACATATGGATGTATAGGGAAAATGATATATACATCCTTGAATACATGCTTAAGTTAAGTATGTAACCTACGACACTCATATACTTAGGGATCTTCGGAGAGAGATTTTGGTAGCGATGCGGGGAAAGGGAGGCGACTTGCAGGATAGTATACTCGTAATCTTACGGAGGTAGCCCTTGTATATCAAAGAGGTCGAGCTAAAGAACTTCAAGTCGTTCGGCAAGCGTATCGAGGTGCCCCTAAAGGACGACTTCATGACCATAACCGGCCCGAACGGCAGCGGGAAATCGAATATAGTCGATGCTCTACTCTTTGCGCTATGTCTATCAAGCTCCCGAGCTATGCGCGCTGAGCGGCTTCCCGATCTAATCTATCGCGGAGATAACGGTCATAACCCCGATTTTGCCCAGGTCACAGTCAGACTGGATAATACCTCAAGGACGATGCCAATAGAGCAAGATGTTATAGAGATATCCAGAAAGATCAAGGTAAACAACGATAAATGTGCCTCTTCTTACTATTTTAATGGAAAAGCGTGCAGCCAAGGCGAGCTCCAGGACAAGCTCGCAAAGGCAGGCATAACCCCTGAAGGCTATAATGTCGTGATGCAGGGGGATGTGACGCATATCATCCAGATGGCGCCTGTGGAACGCCGAAAGATCGTGGACGAGATAGCAGGCGTAGCGGAGTTCGATGAGAAGAAGAAGAAGGCACTTGAAGAGCTGGATGTGGTTCGTGAGAGGATCGGCAGGATCGATATAATCCTTGAAGAGGTGGGGGCACAAGCTGCCAAGCTTAAGGATGAAAGAGACCGCGCCCTGAGATATCAGGCCAGCCGCGACGAACTGCGCAGGCAGGAGGCCTTCCTCCTCCTTGCGAAGCTGAAAGAATCATCGGATCATCTATTACGCGTTGATAAGGAGCTTGATGGACTTAAAGCAAAGGTCACTGCGCTCCAGCAGACCTCTGAATCGAAGAGGGCAATGCTTGGCGAGCTTGACTCCAAGCTAAATGGCCTGAACTCTGAGATCGATCACAAAGGCGAGGATGAGCAGATCCAGGTCAAACGCAGAATTGAGGAGCTGAAGGGAGGGATAGCCCGTGAGGTCTCTCGCAGAGAGATGGCTGAGAGATCTGCAGCCGAGGCGGAGGAGCAGCAAAAGGCGAGCTTCATTCAGATAGGCAATCTTCAGCAGGAGATCCTGGATCTCTCGAAGAGGATTATGGATGCAAACCTCAGGGAGGCGAGCCTCAGAGGTGAGCTGAACGACCAGATGCTTGAGTTCTCAGATGCGAAGGAAAAGATCGCTCAGGCAGATGCCAAGTACTCTGAGCTGAGAGATACTCTCGAAAAGGAGAGATCACAAAGGGAGGATGCCAAAGCCGAATTAGGAGACCTTATCAGAGAGCAGGATAGGCTGTTGGATTCTCTCAGGCGCAGCACTATCGAGCGGGAGGATATAGAGAAGAGCATAGCAGAAATATCAAGCACTTTATCGTCCTCAGATAGGGAAATTGAACAGCTCAAGATAGATCTTGCTTCTCTGAACAATAATGCCCTCGATCTTGAGAAGGATAGGGACAATCTCGATGGCGCAAGGCTCAGAATACGCCGAGACATTGCAGAGGCAGATCGTGAGCTTCAGAGGCTTCAGAGCGAATATGCGAGGATAGATGCGCGCATCAGGGCATCAGAGGATAGATCAGGCTACAGCCATGCAGTGGAATCGATAAGATCAGCAATAAAGAAGCAGATGCTCTCGGGCCTCTATGGGATTATAGCCGAGCTTGGGGATGTCAATCCGAGGTATTCTGCCGCCCTTGAGGTTGCTGCAGGAGCACGTCTGCAGAGCATCGTTGCGAACAGCGATGAGGATGCAGCTCATGCTATTGATTATCTTAAAAGATCTCAGATAGGCAGGGCGACATTTCTGCCGCTCAATAAGCTGGAGGCCGGAAGCCTTCCGCCAAGGCCTGAGCGGCCAGGCGTAATCGGCTACGCCTTAAGCCTTGTGGATTTCAACCCAAAATTCCTTTCAGCTTTCTGGTATGTCTTCAGAGATACGCTTGTTGTGGAGACGCTATCTCATGCCAGACAGCTCATGGGCAAATACCGAATGGTAACTCTGGATGGAGATCTTATCGAAAAGTCTGGCGCAATGACCGGCGGCCATTATAAGTCGAGGGTCAGGTTCGCAGCTGAAGAGGGCAATAAGCTTGTTGAGTTCTCAGCCAAGATATCTTCTGCTGAGGGCAAACGAAGCTCTCTTCTCGATAGGCAAGAGTCCATCGAGGAGGATATCGCCAAGATAAACCGCGAGATAGAGGAGCTTGATAAGGCCATATCCAAAAAGACCTTCAGACTTGACGATCTGATAGCAACAAAGCCCAGTCTTGAGAAATCCTTAAAGGAAAAGATGGATCGTCTAGCCCAGTTGGAGAATGAATCTCAAAGCTTTAGGGAGCGACTTGGAGCAATTGAGAATGATATACAAACCATCAATAAATCTCTTGAAGAGCTCCAGGCGAAGATAGATCAGATCGAGAGCAAGCTCGCCGGCTCCGAGATTCCTGAGCTTTCAGCCCAGGCAGATGCAGCCTCATCAGAGATCAAGCGCCTTGAGGCCAGACTGAAGGAGATCGAGGCAAGTATTCTGAAAGATAAGATCCGGGAGGAGGCAAACGCTGAGAAGCTCAAGGATCTTCAGGCCAGGCGTGAGTCTCTGGATGCCCAGATAGCAGAGGCGTTAGAAAGGAAGCGTATTGCACTGGAGAGCATGGCCTCAATTGAGGCGGAGCTGAAGGCTGCTTCCGATCGTGAGGTGGAGATAGAGTCTGAGATTCAGGGTCTAAAAGGAGACAGGAAAGGGATACTGGATCAAATAATTGCTCTGCAAAGGGAGATCGATCAGGCAGAGAGAGAACGAGATAGGGCGGAGTCGCGTCTGGCCACAGCAGAGGCAGCGGCATCCGAGACCAGGTCGAGCGTCGAAAATCTTAGATCCGAGATAGAGGCCCGGGGAGTTGATTCTAACCAGGAGCCTCCGAGCAGCGATAGCGTTGCCCAGAAGATAAGGGATCTAACTCTTGAGATGACGAATCTGGAGCCGGTTAACATGCTGGCGATAGAGGAGTATGATCATGTCGAGAAGAGAAACAGCATTCTCCAGGACAGACGCAATACGCTTCACAGAGAGCGCGAGACCATAATCGACAAGCTCGATAGATATGACCAGATGAAGAAGGAATCGTTCCTCCTGGCCTTCAATGAGATCAATAAGAATTTTAAGTCGATCTTCAGGGAGCTTTCGAAGGGTGAAGGCGAGCTGATACTTGAGAATCCTGATGATCCTCTGACTGCAGGAATGACCATAAAGGCGAGGCCGGCAGGAAAGCCGTTCCATAGATTGGAGGCGATGTCGGGAGGCGAAAAGAGCCTGACTGCCCTCTCTTTCATTTTTGCCATACAGATGTTCAGGCCGGCTCCATTCTATGCAATGGATGAGATCGATATGTTCCTCGACGGCGTCAACGTTGAGCGTGTGGCAAAGCTCATCAAGAGGATCTCGGCCGAGGCTCAGTTCATAGTCGTATCGCTTAGGAAGCCCATGATACAGCAATCGAAGTATACTCTGGGCGTGACGATGCAGGAGAACAATATCTCGAATGTGACGGGAATATGCACGAGCTGATGTCGCCATGATCAATGGAAGCACTGTTTCCGAGAAGAGCCCTGTCGGAATTGAGTTTGGATTCGGCGAGCCTGCCGAAGTGCTTGTTGAGCTCGCAAAGAAGGGCGAGATAGATCCATGGGATATAGATATAGCTCGCACTACGCAGAGGTTCCTTGAGTATATCGATTCGCTCGAGAAGAGGGATCTGAGAATTCCAGCGAGAACATTGCTTTATGCAGCAATGCTTCTCAGGATGAAATCGGATTTTATAGAGGAAGCTAAAGAGGTGGAGTCGGAGCTTATTCCTGACGAGGTTGAGTTCGAGGTCGAAGAGACTATAGATGGCCTTCCCCAGCCGCCTATAAGGAGACATACAAAAAGGCCGGTGACTTTGGAGGAGCTGATCTCTGAGCTCAGGAAGGCGGAGATGGTCGGCAGGAGGAAGGCCATGAGGGAGCGCTGGCCGGAGTCGCCTGCTGAGAAGGCTATGGACCTTTCACATGAGGAAGGGATTGAGGACCGCATAAAGGCGCTAGGGCCCATTCTGGACAGCATATTTGAAGGCGGCAAGACTGCGGCATTCACAGATATAAAAAGCGAAGAGCCGATTATGGATTATGTTTCTCTGCTTTTCATGGCACAGCGAAGGCAGGTATGGCTCGAGCAGGAGGAGTTCTTCCAGGAGCTTTATATTCGGAGGCATCCGTAGTATCAGGATAAACCGTTAAAGGCTAGAGGTTTAGACTCGTCAATCCTATATTGGACGACTTTGTGAGGTTAATCTTTTACCTCTTCAAAACCACTAAGTGTATAACGTGGTCGTCTAGTACCCACTTATATTGTGTGGACTTTGATCTTCATCGGTTTTCCGATAAGATGATTAATTTTGCTAGGATCTTCAATCTCTTGCCCGATCTTGCCTATGATAATCTCAAGAGGGTTTTCTCTCAAAAATTGAAAAAGGCGACGAGCAGGTATAGTGCCTTGAAATTCGCCTGAAAGATCGGCATCACCTTCAATAATATTTTCTGGTTTAAGACGTTCTCTGATCTGTTTGATCTGTCCTAAATCATCAAATCGGAGCGGTCTTTCGCCATCTAGTTCTATAGCAAATGTTGCCTCGTAGTTTTCCATCACTCCAAGATTTAGGTGCCTCTTCAATTGCGAAACCAAACGACCCTATTACCGCACCTGTTATCATCAACTGAAATTCTTCTTTATTAGGAATTTTTTGAGACATTGCCGCCCATATCAAAAGAGTTTAAAACTCCTAGTATAGATCAAATGCCATGGACTCATCAAGCCGGGATATCGATCCGAAGATGGTTATTGAGGCTGCCCTTTTTGCAAGCGGCAAGATGCTCTCAGTCCGGGAGCTGTCTGATCTGTCGGACGTGACCGAGGATAAAGCCCGTATTCTGGCTGAAGAGCTGGCGAAAGAATACTCGATCCGTAACGGCGGCATGGAGATCATCAGATTTGGAGATGGATATGCCATGCAGGTCAGAACGGCTCTTGTACCCAGAGTGGTATCAGTAGCCCCCAAAGAGATCGATGCACCGCTTATAAGAACTCTTGCGATAATAGCCTATAAACAGCCCATAAAGCAGAGCGTGCTCGCAGAGATCAGAGGCAATAAGAGCTATGCTCATGTCAAAGACCTTGAAAAGATGGGACTGATATCCTGCGTCAAGCAGGGACGAACAAAGGTTATTACAACTACTAAGGCATTTGCTGATTACTTTGGCCTGGGATCGGATCGCCCCGAGTCCGTCAGAAGAGTCATAATGAAGGATAAACGGCCGATAGGCGTGACACCAATGTATGAGAGCCTGGCCCTCCGGCTCGGCCTGGATTTTATTGTCGTGAATGCCTATAAGCCTGACGAAAATGATCTGGAAAGGCTGAGTGATATCGATTTTCTTGTAATAGCACCGGGCTATGCGGATAAAGTCAGAGTGCATTATTCCGGAAAGATTATTGAGGCGAGCGTTGGCACTCTGTCGCAACTCAAGGAGAGCGCGGAGAAGATATGCGCAGCATGCGGTTCAGGCAATATCGAGATCCTGGCCTCAGAGATAGATGCACTTCTTAAAGTGTGCAGGGAGAAAGCAAAGACTGCTAAGCCGATCAGGCCACTGACCTCCATCGCAGAGGATATTGCCAGAGACCTGAGGATATCGGTCCAAGCAGATGGTGTAGCAGTTGCATCTGATTGCTCAGGGCTGAATGCTGATGTGCTGCTGCCTACACACCAGCCTTATGATATGGATATACTGGAGAGGATCAGGCAGAGGTATGAAAGGATATTGGCCCGACCTTAAAACAGATTTTAAAACCAGCCCTTTCTCCTGAAATATGCGAGCATTGTAGCAGCTACTGCAAGCATAGATGCAACGATAGCATAGAATGCCCATGGAGCCTGAAGCCACTCTACCATTCTCTGGACGTTCATTCCGAAAAGACCTGTTATGAACGTTAAGGGTATGAATATTGTTGATATAACAGTCAATACCTTGATAACTTCATTAAGCCGGTTGCTCAGGCTGGAGAGGTAGATATCGAGCAGCGATGCAGAAGTATCCCTTAAGTTCTCTATGTTCTCTATCACCTGAATTGTATGATCATAGACGTCTCTCAGGTATATCTTGGTGATATCCGTGACGAGAGGCGAATCGGTCCTCTCCATCCTGCTGATCGCTTCCCTTACAGGCCATACAGATCTGCGGAGCGAGAGAGTATCCTGTCTCAGGCTGTATATATCCAGCAAAATATCCGGGTCAGGCCTGGTTACAACGGCATCCTCCAAATCATCAAACCTGTCCCCAAGACGCTCCATGATGGAGAAGTAATTATCAACTATTGCATCTATCATTGAATAAGCCAGATAATCCGCGCCCAGCTTCCGTATTCTGCCCTTTCCAGTCCTCAGGCGTTCTCTGATGGGATTGAATACATCTCCAGCCTTCTCCTTAAACGATACCACATAATTGGGGCCGAAGATGATGCTTATCTGGTTGGCCTCTATAGCAGTTTCACCGTTATGCTCTCTATAGTACAGCATTTTGAGCACTATGAAGATATAATCATCATAATCCTCCAGCTTCGGACGCTGATCCGAAAGGATATCTTCCAGCACTAGCGGGTGGAATCCATAGCATTCACCCAGTTTATTGAGAAGATCGATGCTGTGGAGGCAATCGATGTTTATCCAGGTTATTGTAGGTTTGGACTTGAATACGAAGCACTCTTCGACTGCTTTAATCTCAGCCTCATGCCAGTGAATTTCATCGTAATCTATAACTGTAATCTTAGGAACCTCTTTAGGATCGCAGGCTGGCACTGCTTGGAATTGCGGGGTGTCCGATGTTGAATTTATCTCAGGCGGCATATCACGACCGTTTTTCGATTCGGAATCATTCTCGTTCATCAATCCTTTAAATAGGTGGCATCTCCACTTTCACACTCTCGGCTACTACAATCTCTTGAATATCCTCGATGCCCCATCTATGTTATTTTATCATTTATTAAGGCATTAAGCTCTTGAAGGCTTTTGGACCTTACCCTGATAAAAAGATCGTGCTCTCTCCTTCTAGAATTTTCGGGGAGATACTTGAGAATGGACGGATCAATATCGTCAAGATCCAGTGTACTGCCCATAATTATACCATTTTTCCAACAACCTGTTCTAATTATTGATATAATACTAAAAATCTATATAAATATTTCCTGAAATACTATCTGTTTGATAAATCATGAAAAAAAGGCTTATATAATATCACGGGGCTACGGGCCGGTTATAGCCATTAATGCCAGTTGCGGAGCGTATATGTTGTTTTTAAAAACTCAACCAAATGACCGGAAGGGGCAGGGTCTTCAAAGGATGCCGAAGATGAATGCCTCCGATACTGCAGCACCATTCGAGAAGATGGCATCCGGGTGTGAGAGATGCACTAAAAGCATGCCGCTATAGCAGAGTGCCAATAAGGATCTGGAATAATGAAATTTGGAGCCAGCCTTTTCTATAAATATCGCAGGTTTATGAAGTGGTTGAGTCTATACCTGGCTCTTGCAGGCCCCGGCATAATCGTAATGATTGCAGATAACGATGCCGGGGGCATCACTACCTATGCGGCAACTGGAGCCAAATTCGGCTATAGCTTGATCTGGTTTATAATAATACTCGGCCCTGCAGCCTTTGCAGTTCAAGAGATGTGCGTGAGGCTCGGCGCCGTCACAAAACGAGGACATGCTGAAGCCATATTCGATGCATTTGGTCCATTCTGGGGCTGGTTCTCATTGCTGGACCTGGGCTTTTTGGACTTCCTCACATTGATCTCGGAGTTCGTAGGGATGACTGCTGCCATGCGCATATTCGGCATACCGCCGGCAGTAACAGTGGTGTGCGTCTCTATATTGATGATAGCCATTGTTATGAATGGCAGGTATTGGACATGGGAAAAGATCGTTCTTCTCTTCTGCGGGCTGAATTTGATCTATGTTCCTGCGACTCTCCTGCTTCACCCCGATTTCAGCCAGATTCAAAAAGGCTTAATCCCTGTCTTCCCAAATGGCATAACTCCGGATATATTCTTCTTCCTAATGGCTAACATAGGAACCACAATTGCACCATGGATGCTGTTCTTCCACCAGAGCTCAGTCGTTGATAAAGGTCTCACAGAGAAGGATGTCCCCTGGGCCAGGTTCGATACGCTGATGGGATCCATATTCGTGATATTCGTGGCTACATTCGTCATGATCCTTACGGGAATGCTGTTATACAAGCCGCCTAATGGCACTGACATTGAGAATGCAGCCCAGGCTGCTCAGGTCATTATTGGAAGCTATCCGCTGGTTGGTGCTGCACTTGCTATAGGTCTCTTCGATGCCGGACTTCTGGGGGCTATATGTATATCCATGGCAAGCTCATGGGCCATGGGCGAAGTTTTCGGCTGGGCCCATTCCATCAATAATAAGATAACAGAAGCGCCAATGTTCTATGCATTCTATTTTGTGAGCCTGGTCGTAGCCGGCACAGTAGTATTGATCCCAGGAGCACCATTGGTCTTAATAACTCTGTTCGTACAGGTGATTGCAGTTACCCTTCTGCCCGCTGCACTTGTATTTCTGATATTGCTGCTAAACCAGGAAGAGCTTATGGGACGATACAAGAATACTTTAGTTCAGAATATAATCGGCATCGCAATAGTTACAATGATAGTCATTCTATCGACTCTATATGCCATAAGTGTACTCTTTCCCGGGGTGTTCTGATTTATGAGGCCAGATGATAAGTGTGAGATAACTCCTGAGGAGGGAAGGCTCAGCCGCATATTTAAGGATTGGACTGCGACGATAAAGATGATCAACAAAAAATATAGCAAGCCCCGGCTTAAGATGACGCCTCTCGTCAAAGTGTCTCTCCTGGCCCTCAGGCTTTATTTGATATTTCTAGTGATTATATTAATGTATAAGTTCTATACTGTAGTCAGTTTTAGGTAGTCAAAGGAGATGGCAGTGGAGAAACCTATGGAGAAACATCTTATTGAAAAGGCCTGTTTTCTAAGCGATGTGCTCAAAGAAAAGGTCCTATTGAAGAATAAGAAGATAGGCAGCGTCTCTGACTTGGTCATCCTGGATAAAGATAAGGCAGCCGAAGTCACGCACCTGGTGATCAGCCGCCCCTTTGGCCATCTCTCTTTAATGATACCCTGGGAAAAGGTACAATCATTCGGCGAAAAAGAGATCGCCATTGACGTTGATGATGTCGAGATGTTTGCATGCAAGGTCCCAGAAGGAATGGTGCTCCTAAAGGACTACATTTTGGATAAAAAGATCCTCGATATGGAAGATAATGAAGTGGAAGTGGTGTACGATATCAAGATGGTTCTCACCAAGAACAAGCTCTATGTGACCGATGTGGATCCTTCCATATATGCCCGGCTAAGAAGGATTGGCCTGGATCATTTTGAGAGAAGTGAAAGCCCCTTTGCCCATCTTGTAAAGAAAAAGCACGAAAAGAGCGATGATCCTCTTATCCCATGGTTCTATGTTCAGGCGTTGCCGTCTGATATTAGCAGCTTTAACGGCAATGTAAAGCTAAAAGTGCTGAAGGATAAGCTGAACGACCTTCCGCCCGTAGATTTAGCGGAAATGCTGGAGGATCTGGATCATGAGCAAAGAGTGATGGTCATCAACCAGCTGGAACCCGATCACGCTTCGGATACTCTGGAGGAGATAAACCCGAACATGCAGAGGGAGATAATCTCCTCCTTGAATAAACAAAAGGTTGCATGCCTGCTGGATATGATGACTCCTGGCCAGGCAGCGGACGTGCTATCGGTGCTGACCTTTGAGGATCAGAACAATATAATGAAGCTGATGAAGCAGGATAACATCGACAAGATAAGATCGATTCTGGAGAGGCAGCAGGAGAACATTCAAAATATTACTACAGGTAAATACCTGAAGGTCTCTCCAGAAGAGACCGTCGGGGCTGTTCAGAATGGATATCCCAAGCTTGCAAAGGGCAAAGATGAGATAATGTATCTCTATGTCACCGATAAAGATGATAAGCTGCTTGGAGTGATCGATCTCAAGGAGCTGCTCCAGGCTGATGACAGGGCTCTGCTGAAGGATATCATGGTCAAGAACGTCATCTCTCTAACGATGGAGAGCACTCTTGGAGATGCATCCACCATGTTTTCAAGATATGACTTCAGGGCCATGCCGGTCATAGATGACAGTGAAAGAATGATCGGAGTGGTGAACTACAGGGATGTGACGAAGCTGACACATCATTTCCTTGAATGAAGGTATTCATAATTTTTCTCAACAAATTTTATTGTTCCAGCCGATGACTGAATCGAACAGAAGGGTTTGAAAGAGTTTATTGAAAGAGAGTTTATATTGGATGACCGATTCGAAGATTGGATATGAGATGACCCCATATTCAGGCGTCTTTGTGAGATATTACTATTATTGGAACTAGCGTGGGATTCAATGATCACAAGGGAAGATGTAGAGCACATAAGCTGGCTAGCCAGCATCAAGATAGATGATGAGGAGAAGGATGAGCTGGTGGATCAATTTAACTCCATCCTGGATTATTTCCATCAGCTCGACGAAGTTGATACAGAGGGCATAGAGCCCACCTATCGCGTAGTTGATCTATCGAATATATTCAGAGATGATGCTGCGTGCAAATCGCTCTCCCAGGACGAGGCGCTTAAGAATGCACCCAGGCGCGAGGACGGCTACTTCAAGAGCCCGAGGATTGTGTGAATATGCTGACTGAGTTGAAAGAGCAGCTTCTGGCCGGATCGGGAGAGGAGTATCTGAGCAAGCTCTTCGATAAAATTGAGCATAGCAAACTCAATGCCTTCACGAATCTGGCAAAAGAGAGCGCTCTTAAAAGAGCAAGGGAATTCGATAAAAAGCCCTGGAGTGGACTTTTGGCCGGAGTCCCCATAGCAATCAAGGAGTGCATCTCCACCCAAGGGATAGAGAGCAACTGCAGCTCAAGGATTTTAAGAGGCTATATTCCTCCTTACGATGCACACGTTATCGAGAGGCTGAAGGCAGAGGGCGCAATCATCATGGGCAAGACAAATATGGATGAGTTCGCCATGGGCTCATCCACTGAGACCAGCTGCTTTGGACCTACAAGAAATCCGTGGGACCCCTCTCGCGTCCCTGGAGGTTCGAGCGGCGGGAGCGCCGCGGCAGTTGCCGGCGGCGAGGCTCCATGCTCACTCGGTTCGGATACTGGCGGATCTGTCCGCTGTCCGGCATCGTTCTGCGGAGTTGTCGGCCTGAAGCCGACATACGGCCTGGTTTCGCGTTTCGGCCTTATCGCATATGCCAATTCCCTTGAGCAGATAGGCCCCATCACAAACACAGTTGAGGATACGGCACTGCTGATGGAGGTCATTGCAGGCCATGATTGGAGAGATTCAACATCCGCCGAAAAAGGGAATTATCTTCCCGGCCTGAAAAAGGGTATCGCAGGCTTGAAGATAGGCATTCCAAAAGAATATTTCGGCGAGGGCGTAGAGAAGGGCGTAGAGAAGGCCGTTTGGGATGCCGTCTCTGTGATGGAAGGCCTTGGAGCCAGCTGGCAGGAGGTCAGCCTGCCCCACACAAAGTACGCTCTGTCAGCCTATTATATCATCGCCATGAGTGAAGCATCATCCAACCTTGCGCGCTTCGATGGCCTCCGCTATGGCCTTCGTTTCGGTGAAGACAAGGATTGGCATACGACCTTTTCAGAGATCAGATCTCAGGGCTTTGGGCCTGAGGTCAAGAGACGCATTCTTCTGGGAACTTATGCATTATCGGCAGGCTATTATGGACGGTACTATCTTAAGGCGCTCAAGGTTAGAACTCTCATAAAGAACGATTTCGAGCGCGTCTTCAAGGATGTGGATATCGTGGCATCACCGACGATGCCCCTTCCGGCATTCAAGATAGGTGAGCGAATAAACAATCCGCTCTCCCTCTACATGGCTGATGTGTTTACAGTTCCGATCAATCTGGCAGGCGTTCCTGCGATTTCCGTGCCCTGCGGATTTGCGGGCCGCTTGCCTGTCGGACTGCAGCTCATAGGCAGGCACTTTGGAGAGGATACAGTGCTTGCGGCAGCTCATGCCTTTGAGGCTGCCACTCCCTACCACCTCCAGAAACCGGAGGCGGTCTGAATGGACGATGTCATAATAGGGCTTGAAACTCACGTACAGCTGAACAAGCTGAGCTCAAAGATGTTCTGCGGATGCTCCACAAAGTATCACAACGACGAGCCAAACACGCATACATGTCCTGTATGTCTCGGCCTTCCCGGCTCACTTCCAGTGCTGAATCGCAGAGCAGTAGAGTACGGCATAAAGGTTGGGCTGGCCTTGAACTGCACAATCGAGGAAGAGACGCTCTTCTACAGGAAGAACTACTACTATCCCGATCTTCCAAAAGGCTTCCAGATAAGCCAGTATGATTATCCTCTTGCAACACATGGACACCTCCTGATCAAGGGCGAGGACGGGACAGAAAGAAATATCAGAATTACCCGGGCTCATATGGAAGAGGACCCGGGCAGACTGGTGCACGCGGGAACCATAGATAAGGCGAAATATTCTCTTGTGGACTATAACCGCTGCGGAATGCCTCTTCTCGAAGTGGTCACCGAGCCGGACCTTCGGTCTCCCAAGGAGGCACGTGCATATCTGGATAAGCTTAGAAACATTTTGGAATATCTGGATGTCTTCGATGGAAGCCTTGAGGGTGCCATGCGTGTTGATGCGAATATATCACTTGCAGGCGGCGACAGAACCGAGGTCAAGAACATCTCCAGCTTCAAAGGCGTCGAGAAGGCGCTGTCATACGAGATCACCCGCCAGAGGAATCTGAAGCGCAGGAACATCAAGGTTGTTCAGGAGACAAGGCACTTCGATGAGATCAGGAATATAACCGTCTCCATCAGATCGAAGGAGGAGGCTCACGACTACCGCTACTTCCCGGAGCCTGATCTAGTGCCGCTGCGCATCAAGGATTGGGTGCCTGCGATAAAGGCTGCACTGCCTGAGTTGCCTGACGCCAAACGTGCGCGCTTCATATCTCAATATGGCATCACCGATGATCACGCCAAATCGCTGACGTCCGAGATAAAAGTCGCAAACTTCTATGAGAATGTGGCTGAAACGACGCCTCCAAAGCTTGCTGCAGTCTGGATTGCCGATGTTCTCAAGGGCGAGCTGAACTACCGCAATATGTCCATAGATCGCTTCAGCCCTGGGCATATGGCCGAGATTTTAGGCATGCTTTCTTCAGGCAAGATAACAGAGGATGGAGCAGTAGAGATAATACGCTCAATTCTCGATACGGGCGGCTCTCCCGAGGAGATAATCAAGTCTCAGGGCCTCGGCAAGGCGGAGAATGAGACTGTGCAGAAGGCGGTCCGTGAAGCAATCGCAGAATGCACTGCAGCCATAGAGGATTACAGGAAGGGAAGCCCGAGGGCATTGAACTTTATCGTCGGCCAGGTGATGAAGAAGACAAGAGGCCAGGCGGATCCCGGCGAGGTTCACAGGCTGGTGAAGGCGGAGATAGATAAGCTTCAGTAGACTTCATGGGTTGGATCGCCTAAAGTTGAACGCTGGCGATCCAATTCGAGTTTTTTTTATTTTATGATGTCGCCGGGCTTGAGTTTGATTAATCCATCTATACCATCGAAATGTCTGTCGAAGCTCACTACTTTCAGGCAAAGATTCTCGGCTACGTAGTACTGAATGGCATCATCATCTTACTATGAAAAGCATTAGATTATCGATAGCTAGTGATCATTCTTATGACTTGCCGTTTTCTGAAAACTTCCCCCGAAGAGGGGTTAGGGGTAGCCCGCGCGGCGACTGAGCGCGCTAGGAAAACCATTAGTTTTAGCGCCAAAAGAAGCGTAGAGCTAACGACTATTTTTCATTCTTCGAGCATGATTCAACTTCTGCCCGGGAATCATAGAGTTTTTGGCATAAAATCGTTCTTTGGTAGAAATAAAACAATTTGGTTGAGAATCTTACAAAATCCGAGGTCAGATTTGTACAGTCCTAATTTAATTACTTTAAATCTAAGCAATCAGTAACACGACTCTACCACGACTCATCATTCTCGCCACTACGCGCGAACTACCATACTTGCACCACTCAGAGAATCAACAGTGCCTGATAACATCATTTTCATATATCGCTTTCACGATCATGAGATAGATTGTTATAGCTGATTATTAAAGAACTTTCCCACGTGATCGATTCTTTTTTATTCAACCCGGGTATTCATTCCCACCAGGTTGATCATCAATGTCAGGTTACTGGGACCCCAATATTGAAAGAATGCCTGTAGAGGACCTGCATTCTCTGCAGGAGGACCGTCTTAAGTCGCTGGTGCGCTATGTCTATGACCACTCAGCTTTCTACAGGCAGAGGCTCAAGTCTGCAGGGATCGAGCCCGGGGATATAAAAAGCTTGAGCGATATCACAAAGCTGCCGTTCACGCGCAAGGTCGACCTGCGAGACAATTATCCTACGGGCATGTTCAGTGCTCCTAAAAATGAAGTGGTAAGATATCATGTATCAAGCGGCACAACAGGAAAGCCCACAGTGGTCGGCTACACCAAGGGAGATATCGAGACATGGTCGGAGTCTCTGGCAAGAGCACTTACATCCGTCGGCCTCGGGCGCGAAGACACAATGCAAGTTGCCTATGGATATGGTCTCTTTACTGGCGGCCTCGGCCTTCACTATGGAGCTGAGCGTATAGGTGCAGCCGTTCTGCCTGTAGGAACAGGCAATACGGAGCGTCAGATTCAACTCATGCAGGATCTCGAGGCAACGGCCATTGCATGCACGCCGTCATATTTCCAGCACATCATGGAGACAGCTGAGAAGATGGGCGTCTCAATCAAAGATGACACATTGCTCAAGGCAGGAATACTCGGGGCTGAGCCGTGGTCGCTTGAGACGCGAAAGAGAATTGAGAGCGCGACAGGAATAGATGCCTACGATATCTATGGCACAAGCGAGATCAGCGGTCCTCTATTCACCGAATGCATGCATAAGAACGGCATACACGTCTGGGGAGACATGTTCCTGACTGAGGTTATAGATCCAAAGACCGGCGAGCCGGTGGAAGATGGAGAGAGAGGCGAGCTTGTATTCACCACTTTGAACAAGTTCGCATTGCCTCTGATAAGGTACAGGATAGGCGACATCTCAATCCTTGACAGCGAACCATGTGAGTGCGGCCGCACACATCCGAGGATAATGAGGATTCTCGGAAGAACTGATGATATGCTCATCATTCGCGGCATCAACGTCTTCCCGAGCCAGGTCGAGTCTGTGCTGATGAATATCCCTGAGGTCGGAGATCACTGGCAGATACTTGTGGAGAGGCATGGATCGCTGGATGATATGACAGTGCGCGTTGAGCTTACTGAATCGGGGTTCAGCGATAAGATCGGCGACCTGATGAAGCTCAAGAAGAAAGTTTCAAAGGAGTTAAAAGGCGTGCTGAATATAGCTGCTGAGGTTGATCTAGTTGAGCCTGGAACAATTCCGCGTTCAGAGGGAAAGGCCAAGAGAGTTATAGATAACAGAAAGTTGTAAGGAGGGAGAAGATGGCAGAGATTAAGCAGCTATCGCTGTTTGTTGAGAACAGGCCCGGGCGGATGGCAAAAGTATCCAAGACATTATCGGATGCAGGCGTGAATATAAGGGCAATGACTATAGCGGAGGCAGGGGACTTCGGAGTCATAAGGATGGTCGTCGATAATCCGGAGAATGGCTACAAGGTGCTCCATGATAACGGCTTCACAGTATCGACGACAGATGTCCTGGCAGTTGAGATGAAGGATACGCCAGGAGGTCTCTACGAGATCGTGAATACTCTGGGAGAGAATAACATCAACGTCGATTATGCATATGCCTTTGTTACTGCAAAGGCCCAGAAGGCGATGCTCATTCTCAGGGTTGATAATATAGTCAAGGCCAGGGAAGCATTGAATGCAAGGGGCGTGAAGATTGCGACAAGGGAGGAGATCCAGGCGATATAGGCATGGAGGCTCCTTTTTTCTTTATTTGTTTTGTTGTCGTTATGTTGCACTTTGTACGTACTTTTTCGTATAGTTTCCAGGTAGCCTACCCCAATTAGATTTATATACCACCGTTTAGCGAATAATGCATTGGGGAAAACAATGAAGGCAAATCGATTAGTATTAGCTGGTTCGTTTTGCTGGAACAGAGATTGTCCC
>JBHGAU010000039.1:0-25836 GCA_041946675.1 Methanotrichaceae archaeon
GCAAAAGGGGTTACGTTAATTCATTTTGCTCAGTATAAAGAGGGCCGTGCCGGCAGCAGGACAGAAGAGGTCGAAGGCATGCTTAATGAGGCCCTCGTCGACATTAACAAATCAATTGAGATCAACCCAGAAACTCCAGGGGCATTGGAGAACAAAGCGAGCCTACTGGAGACATTGGGCAAACATGATGAGGCACTCAAAAGCGCCAACTCGACACGGGATCTGGCCAAGGTCTGGTATAACAGAGCTGTAATTCTTCGAAATGAGGGCAAGTTCGACGAAGCTTTAGATGCCTACGATAAGGCCATCGAGCTGAACCCCCAGGATGCAGAGGCCAGGATCGATAAAGGCATGACTTTCCTGGCCATGGGCAAATTTAACGAATCGCTTGCAGCTTTTGATGATGCTCTGGTGATCGAACCCAATAGCTCCAATCTCTGGCGAGAGAAGGGCCTGGTTCTGAGCAGGATGGGAAGGTTCAATGAGTCTCTTGAGGCTTACGGTGAGGCCCTCAAGATAGATCCAACAAACCCGTCAGCCTTGGCAGGCAAAGGATTCACTCTAAGCCAGATGGGCCGATATGATGAAGCGCTACAGGCCTTCGATCGGGTCATTGAGATAGATCCGGCTTACCTGGACATTGCAGGGGTCTGGTTTGCCAAGGGAGATGCTCTTGATAAACTGGGCAGGCATGATGAAGCCGCTGCAGCCTATGAAAGCGCTCTTTCAGCATACGATGGAGAACTGGAGAGAAATCCTGGTATAGCCAAATTCTGGGCTAGCAAGGGTGAAACCCTGAAAGCTCTAGGCCGCCAAGCTGAGGCAGATGCGGCTTTTGCAAAAGCTACGGGATTGGGATACCAGGAATGACCTCCTCGTTTTTTGCAGATATAAAAGGAGAACACCGCAGCTAGCTGGCTGAAAAGGGAAATGAGCTTCCTGATAATGAGTCTTTTGAAGATGCAGTTTCTGCATTCGATAATGCTATCGAGACAGGTTCGCAAAATCGAGAAGAATCCCAAGAATGGTAGAGTTTTGAGCAACTTGCTGAGGGACTAAGAGTCCCTGCAAGCTTTTGATAAGGCCATTGAAATCGATCCTAAATATGCAACTGGCATAAGAAAGGTCAGCTTCTCATGGGATTAGGAAATGGTCTTTTTGCAGCGGAAAGGCGGAAAGCGGCCCATATGTCATCGAAAGGGTGGAGTACGAGCCGGGGGCAGATCATAGCGAACCTTAATCAAAGAGATGATGTGCCGAGAATGCAGCCCTTGAGTAGGCAGGTTGTATTCACATAATGGAAAGGTTAAATTAGATGCACAATTAATTTGCGCTGTGAAGGGGGTATTGTATGACAAAAGCTATTTTCATTCTAGTAGAAATAGCCCTAGCTATGCTGTGTGCCTCTTCTTTTGCACAGGAGGATACTGCAGGCTACTGGTTAGATAAAGGCAACGAATCCTTTGAAAAAGCAATGAATGCTACAAATAGTTCAACCATCGAGCAGGCTCTCGGGGATGCACTTCAAGCATATGACGGTGCTGTGAAGATCGATCCGGAGAATGCAACGCTGCTGAATCTAAAAGGCAACGCACTCTATCAGCTAGCGCTTTTCAATAAGGACCCTGAAAAGTACAACGAGTCATTGGAAACCTACGAAAAGGCCATTCAAATAAATCCTGAATTTGCGCTGGCCTGGATGGACAAAGGCACAGTTCTCGCAAGGCTCGGGCGATATAACGAATCGATTGCTGCATACGACAGAGCCATAGAGATGGATCAGAACTCCTCAAAAGCCTGGTTGATGAAGAGCGAGGCATTATTCGATCTGGGGAAATATGATGATGCCCTCGACAGCGTAAACAGATCTATAGAGCTTAATCCTCGAAATGATGATGCTCTCTATATGAAGGCCGGATATTACGGCGAGACTGGCAGGATGAAAGAAGCCCTGGAGGCTTTCAATGAGACATTGGAGATCAACCCCAACAGGACAGATGCATGGTTCTGGAAGGCAGATTTCCTGGCCACCATGGGAAACTATGAGGAGGCTTTGAAAGCCTACGATAGATCCATCGAGATCGATCCAGAGTCTAAGGATGCGGCCAGGGCCTGGGAAAGCAAGAGCCATGTTCTCAAGGCGATGGGGCGAGAGGATGAATCCGGGCGCGCCTTTGCCAGGGCAGTGGAGCTCTACGGCAGGATAGTTGAGCAAAATCCTAACGATGCCAGTGCCTGGTATGGCAAAGGGATGGTTCTTAGCTTGCAGGGCAAGTATGACGAGGCTATCGAAGCCCTCAACAGATCTATTGAGCTGGCGCCCAAATTCATCAATGCCTGGTACGGCAGAGGAGTTGCCCTCAACGAGACTGGCAGATACGAGGAAGCAATCCAATCCTTCGATGAATACATAGAGGTGAATCCTGAGAATCCTGCCGTCTGGAACAATAAAGGAGAAGCACTTCAGGCGCTGGGCAGAAGCTCTGAAGCGGAAGTCGCATTTGCACGAGCCAGAGAGCTGGGGTATCAGGGATGACCCTGGCAAATCTTTATTAATTATATCGCATAAACAACAAATGTATCATTCTCAGGATTATAAATAGTATAAAGTATAACTTCCTTCATGGATTCTAGGTATTTCTTCAAATCTGAGGAGTTCCGACGCCTCCTTAGCGTTGCTGAATGCATCCGAAACTTCCTCATCCTATGCCTGGGTGCGACACAATCGCCGATCTGTTTCATTAAGCTATCATCAATTCATCGAGATGAGAAAGATACCTGACAATCAAAGCAACCTGCTATATAAAGAACGATAGTTGTCCTAAGAATTTCCAACACTTGATTTTTCCCAGATTGAAAAAGCCGATCTTAGCATATCGGTTGATTATGCCCGAAGAAACGATCCCGTTGCTGATCAGACGACCTTTCCTAGAACGATAACAGCTTTTCTACAATTTTTTACAATTGGCCTTTACACAACATCCGTAAAGTTTATATTCGTTAAATGTATGATACGTCAAATGACGTAAGTAAAAACGACGGTCAGGGTGGGAGACAGCTAAAATTGGCTGTATCATTATGATTCGATCCCTTTTAACAATGAAAAAGGATCGATAAAGGAGGGCAGCTTGATGAAAAATAAAGATAATTTAGCGAAGCTTGAGCACGCACATCATGGATTGCCTGAAACATCACATTGTAAATTTAAGATCATATTCTGCTTGATACCGCTGACTATTCTATGTACTTATGCTATGGCGCAGGAGAACACATCAGGTTACTGGCTGAAGAAGGGCGATGAGCTAAGACAGGATTTTCTTAGGGAGTTCTATCAGATAAACCATGCTTCTCATGAAAACGTAAGCATCTGGCTGGACAAGAACCAAGAGTCCATCAAAGCCTATGAAAGCGTTCTAGAGATAACGAACGAAACCTTAGCGAACAATCCCCAGGATGCCGTAGCCTTACAAAATAGAGGAGCAGCCTTAGCAAGCCTGGGCTATGAAGATGCTGCCAATAAATCATATGAGAAAGCCATTGAGGCTTATAACCAGAGCATCAGCAGAAATTCAACAAATATCAGCGCCCTGTTATCCAAAGCAGATCTCCTGAGGATCTTGGGCAGAAGTGAGGCTGCTCTAGAGGCTTATGATGATGTCATTGCTCTGAATCCAACGAACGCTACTGGCGCGCTAGTAAGAAAGTTTGACATCCTCTTTGAGCTGGGCAAATATAACGAGTCTGCAGAGGCATTTGATAAAATCGCCGATCTTTTGTCTAATGATAATAGCAAGATGGCTGCCAGTGCAGGACTCAATGTATCCGATAATCAGTATATCCTGATACAGGGAGGCAATCGCGCCCGGAATATATCGGCTTTTATGAGAGATAACCATACCGGTTACCACGCTGCGATCTGGAGTGAGAAGGGAAATAAAACTACCATTAACGTATGGTACTATAAAGGGCAGATTCTCAGGATCTCATTTAACAGATACAATGAATCCAACAGGTCATATGATCTTTACATGCAGATCGATTCAAGTTTCGTCGATTACTGGCGAGACAAAGAGTTATCGGTCAGATCCCGTCTGGATGATTATCGAAATGTCCTCAACGACTATAAACGGGCTATAGAGATCATCAATAAAACTGCTGAGGCGAGTCGATAATAGTTCATGAAAGGGGTATATTGGTGAGGAATGGAGTTTGTTTATTCGCTGTCTTACTTATATGCACGGGCATTAGCATAGCGGTTAACGATCCATCTGGCCGCTGGAGTATCAGTTATGAAGGCCAGAATGATCATATATCCACTGATGGCATGATTAACATCGCTAAGGCAGGATCTACCCTTTATGGCGACTCGACCCTGGGACAGAGAGGCGATGGAAAACTGATAGGGATTGTGAAAGGAAGCGCCTTCAGTGCCACCATCACATTTCGCAAGGATCCCTTAATGTTCGTTAAGCTAGATGGAAGCCATATCGACGATAAGCTTCATGGCAGCTTCACAGCCACATCTTCGGACGGTGGATTCTATCGGGGAAAATTCACGGCTGCCAGATGGGAAGAGTCTGAATATGATGAAGAAGTAGGCTTTGATCCTATACCCCCAGATGATCCTCTGGCCTACAAGCCCACAATTTTCTTCGATCCTGATCTCTACTGGCATAACTATCAGTTCGGCAGAGCGAAGATGGATACCTACGTCATCAACTACTCCAAGAACACAATTCTTATGGTTAGTAATAAGCCGTTCCTGTGGCAATGGTGGCTATAGCCGATAGCCGATAGCCGATAGCCGATAGCCGATAGCCGATAGCCGATAACCTATGGCCTATGGCCTATAGCCGATAGCCTATGGCCTATAGATGCGGCCTGAGGCCTCTTAGATCACTTTGCCTTGAAGTCTTTAATCCATCACCTCCCTCTTGGATAAAAAGCAATATGCCTTCTATGGTTATTGATTTTTGATAATTTTATAATTCATAAAGAAATCTGTTATGTTAATCTATATTTGCTAATTCCATCAGACACCCGAAAGATTTATATTCGTTAAATGCCGTACCACGACAAACGCCGTTAGGAGAGACGGCAATGGATGTTCGGGGTGTAGGTGACAATAAGTGATAATAACAGTATGTCATATTATGGATATGGCTATCTCTGGAAAATGGGCCGATCGTGTTTGGCAATCACTGAAGTAGGAGCTTAAATGAAAAGAATAAAGTAGCTGGCACAGCCACGAAAAGGCTTGATTTTATATAGAATGGATTATGAATAAATACGCTGGCGGATATGAGGAATGTGATGAATATAAAGATGCCATTTAGGGAGATAGGTCTATCTATAAGGCTCCTGCATAATCGCAGTCATGGCCTGGACCCTAATCTTGCAGCCGGCAATGCACAAAATCGCAATCAAGTGCTCGGAGGTGTTATTGAATGAATACAAAGCTTCTTTTAGCGATTACTATCATTGCGATAGTGTTGACAGCCCTATGTGTATCTGCAAGTGCACAGGATTCGGGTGATTACTGGTATACAAGGGCCCTAGGACTCGCCGGAGACGGGCATTATAAGGAAGCTATCTCTGCATTTGATAGTGCACTTCAATTGAGCCCTGATAATGCCGGTGCATGGGCAGGAAGAGCCAATGCCCTTGGATCGTTAGCCATATCTGAAAAGAACGAGGATCAACTCAAAGAATCGCTCGATAATTACGATAAAGCGATCGATCTGTACGACGAGGCGATCAAAAAAGATCCACAGGATGCAAATGCCTGGTATTATAAGGGAATGGCTTTGAAAAATAAAGTGGTCACAATGCAGTCAGGCATAGATCTTGGCATGAACGTGGATAAGCAAGGTATATCCGGGTACATTGATGAATCGTTCAATGCATTTAATAAGGCCACAGAGATCAGCCCCAAATTTGTGGCTGCCTGGAGGAACAAGGGCAATGTCCTCTATATTATGGGCAAATATAACGACTCCATACAGGCATATGATAATGCCATTGAGACGGACCCGAAGTATATGCTGGCCTGGTACAACAAAGGCTTGTCTCTCTATGAGCTGTGCAGGTATAATGATTCAATACAGGCCTATGATACTGCTATGAAGATCGGCCCTGAGCATGCAGAAATTTGGTTCAATAACGGTAAAGCCCTCGCGGGCGTTGGGAACTATGATGCGGCAGTAAAGGCGTACGATAACGCCCTCAATTTGAAGCCTTCCCTTGCGGCTGCATGGTACTATAAAGGCATTGCTTTCGATAAGCTCAATTTCGATATCGGGGCCCAGGCGGCCTTCGGCAAAGCTGCAAGCATGGGGTATACAAATTCAAGCAAACTTTTTGGCGTAAAGTTCGATATATAAATTCGGATAAGCAGTCTTGGCAAAACAAACAGTTTAATAGATGAATTAGCTGGCGCTCCAATTAGCTAGTGCTCTATATTCGCTCCAGATTCTTCCAAATAAAAAAAGCAGTTTTCTGTAATCAGGATAACAGATTAGTTCCTTGTGGCTTCCCTCATCCAGGTTTATGCATTAAAGATTTAATGAAAAATGTACCATAGCCGCAGAAGATCTGCGAGCAGTATGTACACTTTTAAAGACAGCATAGGGTTTCAGGCAGATTTAGGCTGTCGCGCTTGTTTTGGCGATGTACCTGATCAGGCCTTCTCCCACTTTGGCGGTCTTGCGTACCTCTTTTGCAGTCTCCTCAGGAGCGATGCCCTTCTCGGTCATGGATTTGATCGCCGCAACAGTCTCATCGGGGACAGTGAAGTACTCATCGATATCCTTTCTGTGGCCCCAGACGTCTCCCTCAATCAGGTCAATGCCCTGCATCTGCAGGAATCCGCTTAGGGCATTGGACATTGTCTTCCTATACGAAGGCGGCATCTGAACAGCTTGTAGCCTCGGACACTTTTGCATAAGCTGGACAAAATCCACATTGGATGCTCTGAATGCTAGATGTACCATCTTCTCTCTCGGGTTGAGCGAGTTTATCTCTTCTCTTGAGCTGATTACTCTTATCTTCACGACAATCACCGTAATACTTTTTAATTATACTACGACATTAAACGTATATAAATTTTTTGATGGTAGGTACATTGATGTCATAGAAGAATTTGGTACGAGGTCAGCTGAATATCAAATCAAAAAAGCACTGCAGGAAGTTACCGATTTAACCACTGACGGTCTTCTTTTTGTTTGCATCGATTTGTTCTTTGTCTTCCGACTCAATAAAATCGTATGGATGCTCCAGCTCTGAAAAGGCGGTGACTATCACCTCATTTATTGTGGGATGGATCACTTGAGATCTTATTAAAGGCATTAGACCCTGATATTCCGTATTCATAAGATAAACGATCTGCTGTATCAATGTATCTGCATTTGATCCAACAATCGAACACCCGAGGATTCTTCCTGTTTCCTCTTCGATCACAACCTTCACGAATCCGTTCTCCTCAGCCATGGCGATCCCTTTCGACACATCTGTATACCTGGCCCTTCCGATAAGAATTTTGTATCCGGCTGAAGTAGCCTCTGCTTCTTTCATTCCCACCCCTGCCACAAGCGGGTGAGTAAACACCGCATGTGGAACAGCATGAAAATCAGCCAGCTCCCTTTCATCCTTGTTCTTGGCCGCAAAAATGTTGTGAGACACTATCCCAGCCTCATAGTTTGCAGTATGCCTGAACATATGCTTACCAATTGCATCGCCAATAGCCCAAATACCGGATTTGGTTGTCTCAAGGTAATCATTTACCTTTATCCAGCCGTGATCATCGGTTTCAACTCCAGTCTTCTCAGGCTTCAGGATATCGGAGTTTGATCTTCTGCCGGTCGCGACAAGAATCTCCTCGGCTTCGAAGTTATAGATCTTGCCATCCAGTCGATTTCTCGCCGAGACTACCTTCTTTTTGCCTTCTACCTCAACATTCACAGCCTCATGGTCAGTGTACAGCTTAACATAGTTCGATAAAACGCTCTTAACTATTCTGCAAATCTCCGGATCTTCATTATCCAGTACTCTACGACTTCTTCCAAGAAGCGTAACCTCAGTGCCGATGGCTGAAAAGAAGTGGCTGTACTCGCATCCAATATATCCTGCTCCTATAACGATCAGGCTCTTTGGAGGTTCCAACAGCCCAAGAAGAGAGATATTATCCAGATAGCCAGCCTCCTTGAGGCCGGGGATTGGAGGGATCAGGGGCCTTGCGCCTGAGGCTATTACTATTCTAGGAGCTGTCAGCGTTCTATCTCCAGATTTAAGAGTATAATCTCCCACGAACTCAGCTGTATCTCTATAGAGGGCAAGACCTTTCTTGGATTCGATTGCTGCTTCGAGATTTATCCTGCTCCTCTGAACGACAGAGCGCATCCGTCCCATTATCTTCTGAAAGTCTACGTTGGCTATTCTGCCATCAACGCCCACGGATTTCGCATCATGCAATGTTCTGATGACATCAGCAGGATAAATGAGCATCTTAGAAGGCACACACCCATTGTTGAGGCATGTGCCGCCAATAGGGCCGTGATCTATGAGCGCAACGCCCAAATCATTTTTTACAGCCATAGAGGCTATATGAGTTCCCGCACCCGAACCGATCACTATAAGATCGAAGCGATCCATGGTACCACTTTGAATAGATCCTAATAAGAACTCGCATTTGATACTAGATAATTTCTTTTATAGCCCTGCTCAAAAAGCGTAAAAAGATCTTTGGCGCAGCAAAATCCTCGGATAAAATATTTAAAAGGCAGCAACCGAACAGCTATAGCTATTTGATCGTTCTGCCTCTGCTCACAGTCCTTTCTTTTGTGAACGTCTGGTTCTCACGCGATTCTGCTGTACCAATGGTCTCTCCTGTATAGGACGATTGAACTCTTGACCTGCCTTCACGCCCTTCTGAGCCAGCTTGATTCGATGATAAGTCGAAATCTCTTGCAGCTTTATCTACAGCTTCGGCATCCTTATAATCGGCATCCTTGCTGCTAGCAAATCTTATGCGTTTATCATTTTCTTTCTCCAGATGTATACCTCCTGGGATCATCCTCAAATGCTCTCTTGCACTCTGCAGATTCGAAATAGTAAAGCCTGCCCTGATACTCCGTTTTGGCCGCGTCTCTAGTATTGGTTATTTCCTTTCCACATACAGGGTCTATCGGCATGCCCGCACTCTCCTATAAAACATTCAGCCCGATTGTCTTATGACTGAATATTTGCATTCCTTATAGCTGGAATTTCAACAATGCTTATAGACATTAAAATGCTATCTGTTAGGCTCCGTCTGATCTCCAGTTCGTCTGGTTTTGCTTCCTGTCCCTTTGCCAAGACTGCCTCTCTCCGGCGTTGCCTCATATCCGCTGCTGATACTTGTCATTCCGCTTTTATTCCCTGCGCCCTGAACATAGCTGCCTTCAAGGCCTTCGCTTCCGCCCATTCCCATCTGGCTTCCTCGACTACTGGCCATGGGTCCTTCCAGGTTTTCCTTTTCCCTTCCTTTATCCGATCTCTTACTCTCTTCAGCCATGTTAGTTACCTCAATTTGTCTGTAGATTTTTTCTCTTCCTCTCCCAGGGGCGTCGCTCTTCAACAATACTTGATCTACTGATGCTAGTTACGCTTCCGCTGAGATAATCGCTGCCGGGTCCATTCTTTTCTGCCATTATCATCTCCCAGAACTCCCATAGCAATTAGATAGTGATAGCTGAATTAGTTGGCACCGCTTCCCGATTTTCCCAGAACGGATATGCTAGCAAGCACCATATTCAGGTGATCTGGGCGATTTTTTCATAACTATTGTGCAATATATTTCTTTTGTAATCTGTATTAAAACTTGCGGGGTGTCCAGCAATAAATGATCTATAAATTAACATATAAACCAGCTAATTGCGTCAAGTTTGGCTTGGAATATTATTCAAAGAATTACAAAGGGAGAATTTGAATTATTAAAATAGTCACATCAACAAGTTATTTTTGCAGAATCCGCAAATATGGATAGCATAATTTACCCTTGCTTTGCTGGACATTGCAGGTATCTAAGATTATTGAGACCGCTTGAAGATCTACCACCTAATTGAAATCCTTTAGAGTAATATCTCATTATGGAGCTTTACAAAAATCAAGTTACTTTATGAGGTGAAAATTTTGACGAATCAAAGGAATGATATGAACCAGCCCCGCCATAGATCTCCTCGTGAATCGGATGATCCTATAGCCGAAGAGTTTAGGGAAGACCTGTTACAGAAGCCATCGTTTGCATCTCAATCTGCGAGCCGCCTCACCAGCGATGAGGATAGACTGGCACGCATGGAGGGCATGCTGGCAGAGTTGCTCCAGAGAGTGGATACTTTGGAGATGAGGGTTCAAATCCTGGAAGGAGAAGCAGAAAATGGCAAATAAATTTAGCGGCAACCGCACCCACAGCCCTTTCTAACCTGAGGTGAGCCGCCGACATATTTTGCAGGATTCTCATCAAATGCTTTTTTGCACCCTGGAGCGCAGAAGTAATATTTCTTTCCATTATATTCGCTTGTGATCTTGGCTGTCTTCTCATCAACAGTCATCTTGCATACTGGATCTATCGTCATATTCGTTTGAACTCCTTCTTTGCTCTTAAACTTTGCCGGAAGATACGGCTTTGATATAAATGATGGAACGATATAAGTTAATTGACTCCATTGAAAGGTTTTGCATTAGCGCAGTCAGAAACTATCGCTGGCCAAAGATAAAGTCTGCTACATGAATCTCTCAAACCTATCCTTAGAAGCCTTGCATATCGGGCAGACCTCAGGCGGCTCCTCCCTCCCACAGAGATAGCCGCAGACAAGGCATCTCCAGACGGGCACCGATAGCTTCTGCGGCATAGATGATGCTTCTTCTCTTGCAGCCTTAAGCTTCTGCCGCTCTTCGATACGCGGCCTTCTCTCAGGAACTGGGCTGAGCTCTCTCTTGCCTTCGAGGACATCTTTTGAGATATAGAGGGCACAATAGCAAGCTCCATGCTCGATAACATCTGCATCCCTGTAGTAACAAGGGCAGATGATATCAAGATCCTCCTCTCTGCTATCGGCAGAAAGCCTGCAGGGACAGCACATATATCCATATCTGTGTTCATTTATCAGGAGCCCTCTGACCAAAGCCTTTGTAAACTGAACATCTGGATTCAGATGGTACCCGCCCTTCTCTGCATCCTTATTCAGTTTGTCATAAAGCTTGTCGATCTCCTCATCAGACGGGGTCCAAGTCACCTCCTTCATGCGCCCAATGCCCCCCGTATCTCCTTCTCCCTGAAGCCGGCGATAACTTTGTCACCTATAACAACTGTCGGAAACGAGATGCTTGGATTAAGGCGTTTGACCTCATCGATAGCTTCCTCTCTCTCCTTTCCTCTCAGAAGATCAACATAAATATAATCATATTTCACGCCTAAGCTCGAAAGAAGTTCTCTGGTCATCCTGCACCACTGACATGTGCTCAACGCATAAAGGATAACCTTGCCCTTATCTTTGCCTTCGATATGCTCAAACTTCATCTTAACACCTCAGCGCCGGAGACTCTAGCCTTTAGGCCAGGGAGGAGATGCGTGCCTGCTAACAGATAGCTATATATCATCTAATCACCTACTATATGAATGTGCTTAGGACGGTTACATTTAAGCTCAGGTTGACTGACCAAGATTGCAGAACTCTCCTCGATACGATGAGAGCTTACACCGAAGCGTTCTCTATCTCTGCTGAATGGGGGTTTGAGAACCGATCTTGGAACAAGGTTGACAACCATAATGCAACCTACATGTTTATCCGTCAATGCATCCCAGAACTTCCTTCCTCTCTGGTTCAAGGGGCCAGAGACTGTGCTTGCGAAGCTCTGAAAGCTGTTAAGCTTGAAACACTTCCAGAACGAAAGCCTCTCTCTGCCATGAGATACAATCAGAGAGTTATCACTGTCAACCTTATGCATGGAATAGCCACGATTTCCAGTATCAAAGGAAGAATCAAAGCATCTTTCTTTAGACCACCGCATTACAGAGATTACCTTAGTTGGGCTATCAAATCCTCTACGATCTCTTATGACCGAAGAAACAAGGTTTTCTACTTGCATGTATCCCTTGAGCACAATGATCCTGAAAAAGTTAATAACCTTGAAGTTCTTGGGATAGATCGCGGAATAGCGAATATTGCTGTCTGCTCGGATAACAGGTTCTTTAACTCCAAGAAGATTAAGAATAGACGCTCTCAGTATGTCTATCTTAGAAAGGAGTTGCAGTCTAAAGGCACCAAATCGGCCAAGCGCAAGCTTAAGCGTATGTCCGGTAGGGAAAGACGGTTTGCAACTGATGTGAACCATTGCATATCTAAGCAGATCGCGAACTCGAAATATACCGTATTTGCTCTTGAAGATCTGAGCAAGATCCGGGTCCAGAAGCGCCGAAGCAGAGAGTTCAACAGGAAGCTCAGTAACTGGCCTTTCTATCAGCTTGAGCAATTTATCAGATACAAAGCCGGAGCTCTTGGAAAACATGTTCTTCTTGTAGACGCTCGCTACACTTCTCAGAAGTGTTCTAACTGCGGGCATGTCTATAAAGGGAACCGTGAGGGTTCCAATTTCCGTTGTCGCAAATGCGATTTTGAACTCCATGCCGACCTCAATGCTTCCCGAAATATTGCTCAGGCGGGTATATCTTGCCTGAGCAGGCTGCCTTGTCAACCAGCCGAATGTATCCCAACGTAATCGGAGTTACAAGCCATGCCCTTCAGGGCAGGGTAGTTGACATTACCAAACAGAACCTCAAGAGATAATAATTTTGTGGAACTATATATTGGAAATCAATTGTATGATTTATCAGATAATTGATCTGACAAAAGAGCTTCAATCTAAAGAATTTAAAAAATATAGGTTACAGAGCTATCTCAAGATTATCTTGCAGCCCCTGACGCCACCTGTTTCTCTATCCGTTCTTCCTTCAGTCTGCATATTCGATCAGCGTTCTTGACGTAGAACCACCAGTGTGCAAAGAGCACTGCGCCCCAGCCTATGGCTGGATAGAACATAATCCATCGATACTTAGAAGGCACAAAGAGCATATTTAGCATGATCCATAAAGAATTCACAGCTAGATATATCACTGCATGTATGCCCAAAAGGTTTTCCTCTGCTTCAACATGGGCATCTCTGAAAAATCTCTTATAGTTCTCAAACTCTCTCGGCATAAAATCACCTCTGGAACTCATTAAACAATCTATTCGGCCTGTGCCTCATCTGACCATTCGGATTGCCATTTCTTCTCTTAGCTTGCACAGCCGATCGGCGTTTCTGACATAGAACCACCAGTGAACGAATATCAATCCGCCCCAGCCGATAATGGGATAAAGCATCAGCCAGCGGTATCTACGGGGCACATGTGATAAATTCAGAATTACCCAGAATATATTTACTATAACATATATCAACAAATGAACGCCCAGCAGAGTCTGTTGATTCTCTACATGCGATTGTCTGAACATCCTCCTGTACTGCTCAAAGCTATCTGCCAAAGACATCACTTCCTCATGAAAAATTAATATATCTTATATAACATTCCAAAATATATGAATTTTATGGAGGACGCTTATATTGAATTGCGTTATCAACTGAATCGCATTAATCTGATCCAATTTGATCTTTCTTTTCCTCTTGGCTATCTTCTTTGCTCAGTGGCGTGACAAGCAGCTTATCGACTCTATGGCCATCCATATCCACAACCTCGAAGCGATATCCATTCCATGAAAAATGGTCTCCGGATATAGGAATCTTCTCTAGGCGTGTCATCATGAATCCGCCCATCGTCTGGTAGATCCCGCTCTCTTCTCCGGGCAGCTCCTCGATATTTAGCGCCTCCTTAAACTCGTCAACTGACAGCATGCCATCGACAAGCCAGGAGCCGTTCTCACGCCGAACTATCTGAGGCTCTGCGAGCTCTTGAATGTGAGGTATATCTCCGACTATTGCCTCGAGAATGTTGGTAAGCGTTACTATTCCTCTCACTGAGCCGTATTCATCTAAGACGATCGCAAGGTGGATTCCTGTCTGCTTGAACCGTTCCAGGACTCTGAGAGCACGCATGCTTTCAGGTATGAACTGGGGAGGAAGGAGCGATGATTTTAGATCAACCTTCAGATCCTTGATGGTGCATGAGAGAAGATCTTTAGCCTGGACAATGCCGAGAACGTTATCGAGCCTCCTCTTGCATACGGGGAATAATGAGTAAGGACCGCTGGATATTTTTCTTTGGATATCCTCAGGAGCATCTTCGACATCTAGCCAAACGATCTCTGAGCGAGGCGTCATAATTGTATCTGCTCTCCTGTCTCCCAGGCGGAATACCCTCTCCATTATGTCCTGTTCAGTTTCCTCAAATACGCCGGCACGGGTTCCCTCATCGATCAGGATCTTGACCTCCTCTTCGGTCACTGGAGGCTCCTTCGTCGGTTTTACTTTCAGAATACTGAGAATCAGGTCTGTTGATCCGCTGAGAATATATATCACAGGTGAGGCTATTTTCGATAGCACGTTCATTGGTGCTGCCATCATGGATGAAATCTTTTCAGGGCTGTTTAGGCCGACCCTTTTTGGAACCAACTCCCCTATAACCAGCGTTAGATATGTAATCCCTAATACTACGATTGCTACACTTAAAGGGCTGCTGTAAGGCATGACCTGGGGAATCGCATTAAGCTTGACGGCAACCTGATTTGCAAGAGTGGCACCGCCGAAAGCGCCTGCGAGGGTGCCAATTAGGGTGACGCCTATCTGTGTGGTAGAAAGGAAGCGGTTGGGGGAGTTTGCGAGCTCTAAAGCGGCTCTGGCATTCTCATCGCCTTCATCTGCGCGCTGCTGAAGCCTAAACTTGCGAGCTGAAACGATTGCGATCTCGGACATCACAAATATGCCGTTGATCAGGACCAGCAGCAGTATGATCGCTATCTCATAGATCACTTTGGTGACTCCATGGCCTCGAATATCCAAACCTTCATGGCCGTGTGGCAGTGAGCTTTGGACGTTTCTTGCTCGGATAACAGGGCTCTCGAATTATTTAAGAGTTGGTGATCTGAAGATCCTCAAATCGGCTATATCTATTATTTGATAAGCCATATGGTAAAAAGATGGGGATGGCTCGCTGATATACGCGGTCGAATCCACCGGAGGATCAAGAAATGCCTACTTTATCAGCTCGACTTTGCCGCTATCCAGGTGATAGCGCCCACCAATGACCAACAGCCTGCCGTTCTTGATATACTCTGAGAGAATCGGCTCCGATGAGCTGATCGATTTAACTATGTTTTTTGTATTGTTATCGATGGATACATTTAGGAGCTGGTCCTGAGACCGAATCTTATTCCTGGCCTCATCAACGGCAGGCTTGATGGCCTCAACCAGGCTTCCTATATGGCCTTCTGGTTTTCCTCCCTGAACTGTAGCATTGACAGCGCCGCAGGAATCATGGCCCAAGACTACGATAAGCGGCACGTTCAAGTGCTCAACTGCATACTCGATGCTGCCTAAGGCTACATTATCTATGACCTGGCCGGCAGTTCTGACCACGAAAATATCTCCGATTCCCTGATCGAAGACAACCTCAGGCGGAATGCGAGAGTCAGAGCAGCTCAAGATAACTGCAAACGGATGCTGTGAAGAGACGACTTCAGCCCTGCGCTCGGCGGATTGATCCGGATGGATGGCTCGCCCTGATGCAAATCGAGCATTGCCTTCAATGAGTTTCTGAACGGCTTGATCAGCTGTAACTGCCGATTTTTTCCCTGATGCCGATACATTGGTAGCCAATAACAATAGCGTGGATGCTATCGTTAAAAATGCGGGGGATTTTATGCCGAATACCTCCTTTCTCCTTGCGACTTGGCTTAGGAGAAATAAAAAGCTTTTCGGCTAACTTCTTTAAGTTTTATGCCACATGCTCATGGCTGTGCTCCATCTCATGCGAGTGAAGATGCTGGTGAACTATCGCACCGTGTCGGTGCATATGCTTATGGATCAGGTTGGCTGCCAGCAGAAGCTCAAGATCGTTGATAACGGACTGAGTCTCTCTATCGACCTTAATCTTGTGATCTTCTCCCATGACTACAGCCCTGCTGCTGATCTGCTCTATTATATCCAGATCGTGTGTTGCAGTTATGATAGTCTTCCCGGATTTTCCAAGCTCCTGCAGAAGTTCAATCAGCCAGAGCTCAGTTCTTGGGTCAAGGCCTGCAGTCGGCTCATCCAGAAGAAGAACATCGGGATTTGTCGCAAGCACTGAGGCTATGCAGACTTTCTTCTTCTCTCCGCCGCTGAGCGTATGGGGTGCTCGATCTCTAAGGCGAATGATACCCATCATCTCCATTACCGTCTCAACTCTGGATCTGACCTCTTCTTTTGGGAGATCCAGCTGCAGCGGTCCAAAGGCGATCTCTTCGAAGACTGTGGAAGAGAACAACTGTACATCCGAATTCTGGAAGACGAAGCCCACCTTCTTCCTGAAATATTGCCTGAACTCGTTATCCTCAATTGAATCGAAGACCCTCTCTGCTATAGGGACTCCGAAGGCCCGATATTCTCCGGACGTAGGAAAGACAAGGCCGTCGATGATCCCCAGAAGAGTAGACTTGCCGCTGCCATTGGCCCCCATGATGCAGACCTGCTCACCCTGGCGTATCTCCAGATTAATATCCTTCAGCGCATCGATCTTCCCAAGATAGGAGTAGGAAACATCTTTCAGATCAAATATGATGTCATTCATGTCATTTATTCCCGATCGTATCATAACCTTCGTCCCGATCATATCATTATTACGTTCTGAGATATCAGCAGCAGTAGTAAGCTCAGCAATAAGGCGGATATGCCTGCAATGTAGTCTCCTGTTTTAACACGAAAGTCCACCATTGTCTTCACATCCCCATTGAAACCCCTTGAAAGCATCGCCGAATGAACATTTTCGCTCATGCTCAACGATCTCATAAGAATATATCCAATTCGTCCTCCGACCCATTTCTGTTCCTCAAACATAGACCTCGATTTTATCGTCCGTGCTCTTTTTGCAACATAAGTCTCCCTTATGAGGTCCATGAGCAGGAAGATGTATCTATAGGCCATCTCAAGTGTGAGGACGTAAAGCTTCGGGACTCCTATGGATCTAAGCGATTTGAAGAGAAGCTGCTGCTTGGTTGTGAGGAAAAGAAGCACCACTGCCGAGACTGAGGCAGCAACACGCGTAATAAATATAGCCGCTGCCTGACTGCCCTGCCTTGTGATATAAATGCTTTCAGGCAGAGGTATCGGCCCAAGATGAGCGCCTGCACCGAGATATGTGATCATAAAAAGCGGATCTCCGGGCAGAAATATATTGAAGATCATGGGCACTGCAATTATGCCCGTGAAAAGCGGTATAAATAGCCAGACGCGCTTTATGAAGAACCCAATTTCTATTTTGCTTGCAAAAGAGACAGCCAGCTCCAAAGCGTATATTATTAATAATATTCTTATATCCCTGGTCAAGCTCAATGCGAAGACCAAAGCAAGTATCGATACAAGCTTTACCCTGGGATCTATTCCTTGCATCAGGCCGTCCCTTTGAGAGAAGCCTGAGGCTGTAAACGATTCCAGGAAAAAGGAGAATATTCCGTCGAGAGTCTTCTGAACAAAGCTCTTCCTCCCGGCAGATACTGCACTGCATCTGCAGGGGCTGCTATCCACTTCCTTCATCCATTCGGGTATCATCAGGTCTCCGGATAAGATCAAAATTGAGATAACTCTGATAAGCTTGGTCTACAGGTTAATAAACCTTATCTTTTATGATGAAGTATTACTATCTGACAAAAAGTTATGTCATACAGCCTAATATTATTTTCCATAAAATTAAAATAGTATAGTGCTCGCGCATTCATTGTAGAAAAATCATATCAGTTTTACCTCTGATAAATACCAATGATGTTGCTGTTAATCTATATCCGGGATTCTATTCTTGTCCGGATAATTCCTCTAAATAAACATTGCGCCATTATCTATATATGGGTTGGCAAATGATCCCTCGCTGGGGTGATCATATGAAAAAGATGATGTTAATAGCTATCATATGCCTTGCAATGTTATCTTTGATCAGCATATCTCCGGCCGCCGAGGCTCAGGTTCTAAAATCATATGAAGGAAATCTTACTGAAAAGGTCATGGCAAACCAGATAAATTATACAACTTTAGTCAGGTATTTAGGTGTACCCGGACTTGCTACAGCTGAAGTAACCAAGTTCACAGCACCGAAGTCCGGCTATAAATTGACTAGGGTGAATATTTTAGGCTATGATGGGTATAACGGCTCGGCCGAATCTATACCGATGCAAAGGATAATTGCCCTTGAAGTACGGGATAGCAAGTTCAACCTGCTTTATAAATATGCAGATACTCAGGTGCCATATACAAACTTCCTCCTCAACCTCACTGTGCCAACACTGCTCAGCCTTGAGCTGCCATCTGTGCCAGTGAGTGGCGAGTTCTACATCTGCTTCTTCGATAGAGGAGCTGTCGCAGTAGGTTCTGAAGTACAGAATAAATCGACTAACACTTCATTCGTCTTCAACGAGGCAGAAGCAGCGCTAGGCCCAGCCAGTCTGCCGATAAGCCAGACAGAGACTGTGCCTGTGAACTGGATAATGTCCGTTGTCGGGAGCTAAGCTAATAAACTAAAAAAAAATGGCCGCCATGCCAGGCTGGTGGAATGAGCATATCTTTGCGCCAGCCTGTCACAGATATTTTCAACATTACGATTTGCGCCAGAGGCGTTTCTTAAAACAGGGTTTATCTGACCATCTTTAGCTTTTATGGTTGTGATTTTAGGGGCCAATGGCCTTGTTCTTTTAGCACTATCTATTTATTGATAGTCGCTAATCCTATACTATGGTGATCTCTTGAAAAAGATGATCTTGATAATGTCTGTGCTATGCTGCATAGCCCTCTGTCATTGTGCTCTAGCCATAAATACGCCTGCCAAGCTGACGCCGAAGTCGCCATCGCTCCTCAGCAGCACAAAGCAGGCGCTTGCGCCAGCAGAAAATATTACTAATATCACTATATTGAAGGAAGATAGCGGAACCAATTTCACGAAGATGAATGTTACCCTTCAAGCATCACCCCTCGTCGCCACTGCGCAGGCGGTTGAGTTCAAGCCGCCAAAGCCGGGATGGAAGCTAGAGCATGTTTTAGTGATGGCTACAGATGGATGGAATTTGAGCAGTAAAAATAATCCTGTGCCTCTGCCGTTTGCCATAGAGATTCGTGATAAAGTCGGCAGACTTCTGTATCATTACTCGGATACTCAGCTACCATACTTCACCCATCCTCAAGGCACCAAAGAGATCCGATGGGCGGATATAGAGATACCTGCATTGACTGTGAACGATGAGTTCTTTATTTGCTTCTATGGCTACTCGCTGCTGATGCTGTTGACTGAGATACAAAATGCAAGCGGAAACTCATATTACTATGATAAATCAACAGGTCGGCTATATCACGCTGTCATAAATACTACCAAAAATAAGACACTCCCAGTGAACTGGATAATAAGGGCTGCAGGAGAGTAGATCTATCGTTCAATCTGCCGCATGTTCCGAAAGCATATACTAGAGAACCTGCGGCAGACGTTTAGAGTTTTATTCCACGTTGCTTTGCATACTCTTCAATCCGGCGAGAGCTTCTAACGAGCTTTCCATCTTAGCTGCCTCTTCTTCTGAGAACTTGGCCGACGGGTCTGATAACTTCTTCCATCGGCGAAAGAGTGTTATATATGTACGAAAAACCTTCCGCTAATGTTCAGCTCCGGCATCATTTGTATCGGCGGCCTTCCTGGAATTGGAAGCGTTGGCAAGGTAGCGGCAGATTTCCTGGCAACAGCCCTTGAATGTCGCACAATCAAGCCCTTTTTTTCATCAGGCTTTCCTGCACAAGTAATGGTTGCAGAAGGCATTTCAAACCTGCTTCATGCCGAACTGAAGGCTTCTCAGAACAGAGATGATCTTCTTGTGCTCTCTGGCGATGCTCAGCCACTTGAAATTAGGGAGATGCATGCTCTCGCGGGCAAGATCCTTGAAGCTGCAAGCGAGCTTAAAGTTACAGATATGATCACGCTTGCTGCTTATGTCGGAGATACCAGAGAGGCTGTTCTGGGCGTTGCCAGTGATATTGAAACGGCTGAAAAATTGGAAAGAGCTGGTATTGCTCTGCTGCGAAGCGGTGCCATAGGTGGAATAAACGGCCTGCTTGCAGGGCTTGCTCCGTTGTATGGGATAAACGGCATCTGCCTTCTTGGAGCAACCTCAGGCGAGGACCCTGTGGATCTCAAGGCTGCCAAGTATCTTCTAGAGGCGGTACAATCCCTAACTGGCTTAACATTCTCTTTGGAGGCGCTGGATATTGATCTGCCGGAAGTGCCTGTCTGTGAGGAAAGCGATATGTATTATCGCTGATCTAGAATCTGACTCGGGATTCTTATGTCTTTACAACTAGCGTTCCCCTTGGCACCCCAAGCTTATCGGCAACCGGCTCACATTTGGCACGCAGAATATAGATTAATCGGCCCTTCAGCTTTTCTTGAAACTCCGACATGGTCTCGAAATTTCCCATGCCCTTTGATATTATGAGCCATTCTTTATCGAAGAGAAGAGCTAGTGCTTCAGGGCTGATACATTCGAGAGATGTCCCAACGACTGAGCCTGTTGGCATTATTTCATTATCGGTCAGACCGCGGAGCTCTTCAGCAGTGATATCATTGAGTATGGGCTCGGATTTCGATCCAATTATCACTCTTTTGCCCATATCCTTGAGCCTGGATATAACAAAAAGATCAAAGATAACCTCTCCCGAGTTATCCGTAAGGTAGAAGATGTTCTGAAAGCCGTCCAATAGATCGCTCACCTCTTCAAGGTCGCCTTCGAGCCTTTCCTCAAGCGTCTTTACGAAACAGTTTCCGAAGGTCGAATTGCTGAAGTCGTGTCCCTTGACCCCGAACTCCATTGAGTTGGCTGCGGCTGCAATTCTTATCAGTGCCTCCAACTTATTCTCTGATTTCGAATAAAACTCCTCTGCAATCGGCAGAAGCTGCTCTGCCAGGCGATTGCTCTCCTCCTTCAGGCGCTGGTAGGGATCTGGACACCCGCTTCGTCTCTTTATTATCCTCTCTCTTTCAGTTCCTACAAGGGCAGGTACACCACCAATATGACATGCCATGTAGTTCAGCAGCTCTTCCATTGCAGCTTTCTTTGCAGGCTCATCAGAGAATACAAGATCGCATTCGAACTTCGCTCTGTCGAGGATGCAGGGGTAACAGTTCGAAGCCATCTTCAAGAGGGCCACCGCCCTGCCAGAACCTTTATGACATCAGGTATGACCTGCTTTGCAACATGGATGCATGATCCTCCGCTGAGCACAAAGACAAGTCCTTTGTCCCCGACTGCATCCCTGATCAGTTTGGCCATCTCAGGATAGGCATCAAACGTCAGGTTGAAGCCTCCATAATCGTCTTGATGCGAGTCATGGCCGAATATGACAAAGGCCATCTGGAAGTCAAAATCCTTTGCAAGCTCAAGTGCGCTTTTAAGGGCGCTCAGGAATCGTTCGTTGCTCGCTCCGAATCCGAGGCCTATATCATAGTTGTTCTTCTCAGGATCGTGCTCCTCCCCTGTGCCGCTGTAAAAGTTTATATGAAATACATCGGGATCTTCTCCAAAGAAGTCGCGTGTGCCGTCGCCGAAATGAGGATCAACATCCACAATCAGAAAACGCGTTAAACCCAACTCTCTAAGCCTCAAGATCGTTATTGCTACATCGTTGAAGTAGCAGAATCCCCAGCAGCTTCCTCTGGATGCGTGATGCCCTGCAGTTCCTGTATACGCGAAGGCTGACTTGGCCTGGCCGGTGGATACGAGCTCAGCCGCCATGACAACGCTTCCCGCAGATAATATGGCCACATCTCTGTAGGGATCTGTAGCCATATTATCCATATGTTCCTTGGTGTGTGCCTGCTCGACAAGCCTCAGTGGAGCATGGGAAGGCTTAAACACTTGGATCTCCTCGCCATCAACTATGCCTGATTCCATCAGCGCTTCAAAGGAAGGCCTTATCCTCTCCTTGAGAACGCTGAATCCGTGCTTCCCAAAATCCTCGTGATATGTTATAGCGACCAACATGGCTTCTCTTTCCTTGTTCATCCTCGTTTATATCTCCGTGACCCTGGGATATCTCTCCAGAAGCATGCCCTCGACGACGATCGGCATTTGCTTCTTGGCATCCTTCACGGCACTATCAAGCTCCCAGTCCGAGCTTGAGCAGATAGTTATGAGAGGCTCTCCCTTCTTGACCTGCTCTCCCATCTTCTTATGGATTATTACGCCCGCTTTCTTATCCGAGGGAGCACCAGCCATTCTGGCCAGCTCAACAAGCCTTTTGTTATAGAAGGCCACTACATAACCGCTGGTAGGGGAAAGGATATCCTCACAGTGATCTCCGACCTGGATTTCCTCGCTCTTGACATTGGGGTTGCCGCCCTGTGCCTCGATTATCTCCATGAGCTTCTTGTGAGCCTTTCCGCTGGTCAATATCTCTTCAGCTGCCTTATAGCCGTCTCCTCTGCCTGCGACCCCGCCCATTTCAAGCAGTATTCCAGCCAGGGACAGACTTTTCTCCCTCAGGCTGTTAGGGCCTCCTTTATTCTCCAGAAGTGTAAGCGCTTCTTTGACCTCAAGTGCCGGGCCGATAGTCCTTCCCACAGGCGATCCACCGAAAGTCATCGCACATTCTACCCGGATGCCGAGCCTCTCCCCGAGATCTATGAGGTCTTTTGCAAGAGAACGTCCGGATTCAGGCGTCGGCAGCTTCGTGCCTGGCCCGACAGGCATATCCACAACAACGGCATCAGCTCCGACGGCACCCTTCTTGGCCATAATGGATGCGAGCATCTGGCTGTATGGATCGATAGAGAGGGCATACTCGGCCTTGATAAGCTTATCATCTGCCGGCGCAATATTTGTCGCGCCGCCCCAGGCTATGATTCCGCCAACGCGCTCGGTTATCTCCTTGATCTCATCTGCGCTGAATTCAACTGGTGCGAGTATTTCCATAAGATCCGCAGTTCCACCGGCACCTGTTATCGCACGCGAGCTGGTCTTTGGGATCATGAGCCCTGAAGCTGCAACAATTGGAACAACGAGCAAAGAAACCTTGTTTCCCGGGACACCGCCTATGCTGTGTTTATCCATGACAGGGTGAGTATCAAAGCGGATTCTGTTTCCCGTCTCAATCATTGCCTTCGTCAGCCATTCTGTCTCCTGTGAGTCCATTTTATAGATGTAGGAGGCAGTAATGTATGCGGAAAGCTCAATTTCGCTTAAATTATTGTCTACGATATCCTGAACGATCGACCTTATCTCTTCCTCATTCAGCTTCTGGTTATCCATCATCTTCTTTATATAACAGAGAGAGATGGGCTTAGGAGCAGGCAGGATATCGACGCTTTTTGCGTCTTTTAACTCCTTGAGGGGCTCTGTGAAAATGCCTATCTCCCCGGGTTTAACCATCTGGGTCGTCGTGTCCAGTATAGCCGTTATTGCGGCTCCCTTTGTCCTGACCCTTACGCGATCGCCGGCTATTAGTCCAAGCTCATTTGCGTCCTTTATATTGAGCATAACTTTATGCTGGCCGATCTCGATATCAAATGGGTGAACTTCCAACATTGGTAATGACCTCTTCTATCTTCCGCTCTCAAGCAATGTAAGCGATCTTATCCATTCCCCTTTTGCTTCACGTGTCGTTCCCACTACGAGTCTGCACCCGCTTTGGGTTTCCTCAACTATGCCCGAGGCTTCAATGGTTTCGCCGGGCAGAGCCTGGCCTGCATATGTGTGGGAATAGCAGAAGATCTCATTTATCTCACTGTGTTCCAGTTTGAATATGGCAGGGCTGTCGAAGGCGAACTCCGTATCAATAACCTCGGCTACGATCTTTCGCTTTCCTAATGTTCTGCCGCGCTCAGGAGCCGGTCCAATTTGGTCCCAATCTCGGGTGAAAAGCAGGTCGAAGTAGGTCCCATCTATCATTCCGCGGTTGCCCTTCCTCTTCTCATGAAGGACGAACTCTTCAAAGCTGATCTCAGGCTTCCTTTTGGCATAGATCCGTCGCCACATCGCAGCATCAAGATCCTGGATTCGCCCATCCGACTTTGCTTGGGATAAAGCATCGCGGGCCCTCCACCATAGTGGACCGTAGACAACAAAATCGATATCTGATGACTGGCTGTGTAGATCCAGAAGCATCGAGCCTGTGATCCCCATCTCCCGTAGCGGGATCCCATCATCGGCTAAAACAGTAGCTATTCTATTTACCCTTTGGTCTCGCTCCATAACTCTGCCAAGTCCTTCTACCGGAGTGTATAGCTGTTTTATGTCCTCAATAGGAACTACATGCAAATCCCGGACATAATTCGGCCTGATTCTTCGGAGAAAAGCAAAAGCATCATCGAAATCCAGCTTTCTATATTTTATGCCATTAGCGATACGTTCTCCAGAAGGGTCGGGCACATACCGGAGCATTGATCTTACGCCATCGGCATGATGATAATCAGCAACGGCAAATGCCCAGTTATCCAATGTTACAAAGAAATCGCGGATCCTGGCCCTCATTACAGCTCCGCAAGAACCATATTCACTTTATCTAAGCCCGCTCCTTCTCTGAGTATCTTTCTGTTTGCCAGGTCAAGAAGCGTCGAAGGAGATGCATATTTGCACTTTCCGCCGTCCAGAACTGCATCAACGCGGGCGACTATCTCCTTGGAAACCTCAGATACGGTTGTTGGAGACGGTGCCCCTGTTCTATTAGCGCTAGTAGAGGTTATAGGCCCAGCCCGATCTATTATCTTCAGCGCTATCTCGTGATCAGGGAACCTAATTCCTACCATGGATGACCCGGCGGTCAGAATATCAGGCACTATGCTTCTCTTCTTTAGAAGCACGGATACCGGTCCGGGAAGAAGCTTCTCCAAAATGGCAAGATCCTCTTTGCCTATCTCCGCAACCTTTTCAAGCATCTCGAAGCTGGAGATTGCCAGGAAGATAGGCTTTGTGAGAGGTCTTCTTTTGATCTGAAAGACTCTCATTATGGCCTGGTCGTCGAGCGCATTCGCTCCAAGTCCATAGATCGTCTCGGTTGGATAGACCACTACGCCGCCGCCGATGATTAATCGGCTCACATTTTCTGTCATTTTCGTTTGATGTTGGCGATATCTCCTAGAGTCAGGCCTTTTGCTCCGCCCATAGATTTAATCCTTGCTTCGGATGCCTCGTCTGTGAGCTTTATCTTAAGCTCCTTTTCCAATTTCTTTCGAATATCGTCCTCTGGAGCGATCTCTTCACGCTCTATCTTCTTTATAAGCGCGGCCTTCTCCTTTATCCTCGCTCCAAGCTCTTCGGGTGTTAGGCCCTGGCTCTCTCGAGCATCTCTTATCTTCCGCCCATATTCCGGAATAATCTCAACCAAATCCTTGAAATGGTCGCGCGGTTTGGGCCGTCTGACAGTAAATGCTCTCTCAGCCGGCACCATTCTCCTCGGAACAGGAGACCATTTGTCCTCGGGCTTTCCAAAGCGCGCACAGCTTTTGCAAACCTCCAGGGCAGATCCATCGATCACTATCCGATTGGGACTCCCTTGGATCTGTGCGCCGCATATTTCGCATTGTTTCTCGTTCATTTCGGAAACCTTTATAGGGGTCGGAGTTTAATAATCTTTGTAGATATGGACAGCGGAGAT
>JBHGAU010000004.1:0-65835 GCA_041946675.1 Methanotrichaceae archaeon
GATTGTCCGATAATAGAACAAAACGGTACTTTGCAAAATCGATTTTCGAAGAGGGGTAATATCCAGAATGGGCGTAGTACCGTCCAGGGCATCCAGATATTTACCCTTATTCTGCTTCCGCGCGCCTCTAAAACCTCGACTATGCAGGATACAGAAAGACATGAGCTTTATCATCTCCATGCCGGAAGCCAAGCAGAATAAATATACTGATATTATGATAATCTCATTATGAAATATGAAAAGAGGGATCGCACACTGATGATGATAATATATGACACCATGCGCGACCTTTAACAGATTGGTGATTTACACAGTGTTGCTGTAGTTACAAGGTATTGATGGCCTTATGTCATGGCCATCAATTCGAGCTTCATTCTATCTGATTCGCCAGAGCCGGAATCAGCCTCTGCTGCCTGGCCGTCCTCATCTGGCACATATGCTAGATAAAGCTTTCTTCTCTTTCCCTGGGTGATCTTGACGTGCTTCGGATCCAGATCCACAGCTCTCTTCATAACGCTGATGACTGTCGTCTTATTCAGACCGAGCATATCAACAAGTTCGCTGGTGGTATATCGCCCAGGCCTCTCAGTGATGATATCTATCAGTGTCCTGGCGTGGTTGTCAAGGGCTTTGCTCTCGCTTGAGCTCTGCTCTTGAACAGGAGCGACACGTCCCTGCCTTGCCTTGAGCTGGCTCTTGAGATCTGCAACATCCTTTGACAGACGATCTACCTGATCTATTAGCCTGCCCAGGAGTTCGACATCATTCTGCTTGGAGCCAAGTTCTGTGGATATCTTATCCATTGCAGTTATGAGAGTGATCATCCCCTGCGTTTCTTTCTTTTGCTTTTCTATCTCCGATGCCTTTGTTTTGTATAGCTCTAAAAGCTCCTCGAACATCTATAAGCTACTCCTGATGCCTTTTAATCCCATCTGGTTTCGAAGGTATTCAAAAGATTGACGGATATGACTGTATCATCCTAGTATAAATACTTTTCTTAGTATTGTTCGGAAATGGCGATTTCGCCAAAGTATATCCGTATTTTGTCTTAGTGGAATATGATAATCTATTTCGATTAGACCGATATGGCGATATAACGGTAATGCGTCCGAAATCAAGCCGCAATGCACCTCAGGAATTCAGGCAGTTCCAGTATATCATCTATCACTCTATCCGCACTCCTGATGAGATTCATCGGGGGATGGCTGTTCTGCTGGGTCGTGAGGACCCCCAAATCCGCTGCCTTCAGGGCGTAAAGATCGTTCAGCCCATCTCCGACCATTACAACTTTTCTATATCGCTCCTTCAGGAGGAATACTATCTCGCGTTTGCGCATGGGATCTGCAACTGAATAAATGTGATCCAGCTTGATGCCATAATCCGTCAGATGCAAAAGGCTGCGCATGCTGTCTCCAGATGCCACAAAAATCTCAGCTCCAAGATCCTTCAGCTGATCCAGAACATTGGCGAGACCTGGAAAAGGAGTGCCTCCTGTGCTTATGGTATATGCCACTTCACTCAGTTCGACATCGATTATCATACCGGCATTGCTATATGTATCAGGGCATTTGGATCTAACTTCACTATATGCCTCTTGAACATCGGCGATTCTGGTATCTGAGCTGCAGAGAACTTCAATTGCTTTCTCTTTAGTGATAGGCGTGCTGGCGCAGCTTATCTCTATAGAGTTCTTATCCAGGATAGATCTGATGGGCGTATCAGGGCTCGAGGATACAATCAGTTCGGTATCGAACTGCGGGATGATAAGGGCACGTCCACACTTCTCCATGACAAGATCGGATGTAAGGACATCTTTTAGCAGAATGCCGCGGCGTATATCCTTTGCCACGCGATAAGTTCTCAGTATTGTGCCAGCTGAATCGAAGACCACTGCCAGATCCTGCATCATTGCTAAAAGGATAAAAGGGGAAGATCAAGCTATCGGTGTATTCTTGATTTTGGCCTCAATTCAATCAGTCGCGATCATAACGTTCGTTGCCTTTATGACTGCATATACTTCATTTCCCTCTTTGAGATCGAGGTTATCGATAGAGGTATTTGTTATCACCGATACCATTGTTTCTTTGCCATTAAGCTCTATTGTAACCTCTGCACTGACAGGTCCACGAGTTATACTTTTGATCTTTCCGTTGAGAATATTGCGGGCACTTATCTTCATATTATACCTCTTTATCCTGGATATGCACAAAGATATTTAACTTTGGCCATTATTTCATAGCAAAAGGGCTATGAACAAAAAAATTTATTTTTATGTTCCAATGATCTACAGGCTCACAATCGTTTTCATATCGGCCATTGTTCTGGCTCATGGCGCCGTATTAAGCATCGGTCCAGGCGACAGCATTCAGTCTGCCATTTATGCTGCCCATTCCGGCGATATCATAGAGGTCGGAAGAGGCACTTATTACGACCACTTGAAGGTTGATAAGCCCATTACACTCAGGGGTATAGGCATGCCTGTTCTCGATGCCACAGCCAGCGGCAGTGGAGTCACAATTACCGCAGATGGAGTGCAGCTCGAAGGCTTCAGGATAATAAACTCGGGGAGTATGCTGGGCGGCATGCCTGCGAGTATGCGCGAGGAGCCCGAGGCAGGCATTAAGGTTCTATCAAAGAATAACATAATTAGAGATAACAATGTGAGCAATAACTTCAACGGAGTGTACCTTTCTCATTCTGACAACAATACAATATTCAATAACATGGTAAAAGATAATCTGGGGTTTGGGATCAGGCTGGAAGGATGCAAGAATAATACAATTTATGCAAACAGCTTTGTGGATAACTACAGGCAGAATGTCTGCGATGATGGCTCAGATCATTGGGATAACGGCTCAATAGGCAACTATTATAGCGATTTCCGCTGCAATAATAGAAATGGCGAGATTTGTATCTCAGGCTATGCAGTGCCGGGCGGCAAGAATATCGACAGATATCCTACATTTAGAATATTACGATGATAAATATTACCCTCGCCCCAATAACTTTTTTATCTAGAAGGGTGTAAATAGACCTGTACTATCATTGTACGGGGTAGAAGGACGAAGGGAGCAGCAATAGCGGCGCCAATAGCTTTGTTGCTATTCTCTCTTCTGGTCAGCAGCATGGCGGCAGGCACGCCAGCAATTAAAGAGCCGGTCCAGGATGGGGATTTCTGCAATAAGCTGAAGGTGACTGGAACAGGCAGCTTCGAGGTTGGAGTATCCGTAAAGGATAGGGAAATCGGCCTGGAATACGTGAACTACATGCAGGGCGACGGCGATCTCGAGATGGATACTGCGACCGCTGAGGCGCAGAAGGCTGCCAGAATTCCTGGAGCTACAGGAAAAGGTAATGATTCAGCTGTACCTCTCAACCTAGTCGAAGGCAACAGATTGACCTACTCCGGGAAGACTCCTCTTGTAGGATTCAAGCATATTAAATCCGATGCATTCTGGGGCGGAATAGGCGCAGAGATTACAGAGAGCTTCTCAGTGACGCAGATGGATAGGGAGGAGAATACATACTTCGCCTCGACGAACCCCGCGAGCTATATCACAGATCCAAAGAAGATCGCTGAACTGCTTAGCACAAGCCCAGTCCATGCAGTTGGAACAAGCACGAAGAACGCCTTCAATGGCACATGGACAGTGGATTCAAGGATGCATAAGTTCATGTCCAAGGACATAAAGTCGCACCAATCCTTCACAGGAACATTCGAGGTGAATAATCAGGTCAAGTTCCACGACAACCCAGTGCCTGAGCCGCGAGATGTAGGGTGTGAGGGCATAGATTGCTGAGGATTGCAGGGCAATCCTAATATTTTCAATTTCCAAGTGAAACCTTCATGTTTTAGGTTCTTTGCATATTGCTATGAAGATCATTTCAATTCAATTACCGCTAGCATTCGATCATTTTCCTCCAATGGAGCGTAATTCAACCTCTTGGTTCGGTAAACTGCGCCTAAAGCAGGAATAACCAATATGCTTCGTGATTATTTAAGGGACTCCGGGAGAAGGCATTGGAATCGCATGCATTAACTTACTCCGACCCTTCAGAAAATGATATGTTATATCTTTTTTAGGTCTGAGAAATAGGCAGGTGCTGGAGAGATTTGTTCTCCAGCATTCTTATTTAATTCTTGTTTAATATTCCTGTTTATTGGTATTCCTATCCAGCACTCTCGTTTTTGAAGTCATTTAGAACTCTCGCATATCATTCCAGCTTATCGCCTTCTTCCGAAGATCAGGTAAGCAGCTGTGAGAAGTCCAGTTATGGCAAAGAAGCCCTCGAATCCAGGTGTGGATCTATTTGGCTGAGTTACATTGGTGTTGTTTATTATCGTTATATTGGTCTGACTGGTGGGCGTTGCAGGCGTCGTGGTGACTGCGGCGGCAGATACTATGAACTCGCCAGTCATCTGGGTCGGGTGAACGTCGCATCTGAAGAAGTAAGTACCGGGTGTATTAGGTGCTGCGAATGTATAGGTCGTCCTATTGATGCCAGTAATTATCGGGCCCTTGAAGATTATTGTATTGGCAGAACTATCCGTATAAACTGCAAAGTTATGGGGTATTCCGCTATCTTGGTTATCGAAATTTATGACGACATTAGATCCTGCAGGCACAGTTATGCTATTTACATTGAAGCTCAAGTTTTTGGCCATTAGATCTACAGTTACAGTACTTTCAGCTTGATTTGTGCTCTGTGCAGCTGCTAGTGCAGGGATAAGGAGCACTAGCATTATCAATAAAACTATTGCCCTCATGTGAAACATATCCATAAATGTATGTCTGATCTTATAAAAATTTATGCTAGTTGATCCGATCATCAGCGAGGTTTTGAAGTAGTATAAGCGGCAGATATAGTTTATTCATGTCCGGCAATTCCGAGCAGGCAGGTTTGGACGACCTTAACATCTGGTATAAGGATGGCCTCAGATTCGAGTGTCAGCAGTGTGGGGATTGCTGCAGAATTCATGGGGTGGTCTGGGTCAACTCGGCTGAGATAGCTCAAATGGCGAACTTTCTTGGACTTGGATACTCCGATTTCAGAAGGAACTATTTAAGAGAGATTGGCGGACGCCTTTCTATTGGAGAGACAAAGAGAGGTGAATGCTTCATGCTCGATCCCAAGACAGGTCGCTGCAAAATATATGCTGTGCGCCCCAGCCAGTGCAGCACATATCCATTCTGGGGAAGGTTCTTGGCCAGCCGACATTTATGGGATAGACAGCATTCGAAATGCCCCGGCATAAATAGAGGCCGCCTATGGACCTATGAGGAGATTCAGAATAAAATGCGAAGAGACTAAGGATATTGGCAAGTCATTGGATGAAGCGAAAGAGAGCTATCATTCATTGACCTCATGCACTAATCGAGAGTCAAGAGTCGTGAATCGAGAATTATGAGGTTGAAATGGTTTCAGACTAATATCGCAAAAGAATCAGGAATCGAAGTCTACAATCCGCTCCAAAATAAAGGAGATGCCATCATTTTCTGGCCTGTTCTCAATTCATCATGCAGTGGTCGAAGTTCTTCGGCTTCTCAGGGATATTATTCAATAGATGGCTGCTGCTGGCTGATGCAGTGTATTGTGCCCAGGCCATGCACCATCTCCTTGCAATCGACTCCCAAAACCTTTCGATTTGGAAATGCCTTCTCTATTATCTTCAATGCTACCTGATCATTTTTATGGCCAAATACTGGTACCAGGACGATATCATTTCCTATATAGAAGTTGGCATAGCTCGCAGGCAGGCGGCGTTCCCCGCCGACAAAGCCCGGCATGGGCAACTTGATCACCTTCAGAGTGTTCCCATTCTGATCGACCGCCGAGGATAATATCTCATAGCTATCTTTCAGGGGCTGATAGTTATCATCATTCTCGTCATCTTCATAGGCGCAAAGAACAGTCGTAGGATCAACAAACCTGGCGATATCATCCACGTGCCCGTCTGTATCATCGCCGGCTATTCCTTGCTTCAGCCAGATTATATTGCATGCGCCAAGATATTCTCGAAGATAAGCTTCTATTTGCTCCTTCGTGAGCGTCGGATTTCTATTTCTGTTCAGCAAGCACTGCTCAGTAGTAATGACAGTTCCGCAGCCGTTTACTTCGATTGATCCTCCCTCAAGCACTATTCCGGGCCTGAAGCATTCCAGCTTTAGATCATCATTTATAATGTAAGGAATCCTGGAATCCCCAACCAGCTCGGGATATTTCCCTCCCCAGGCGTTGAAGATCCAGTTGACCATGGCAAGCTTCTTTGCACTGCGGTTGACCACAAAAGTAGGGCCGTAGTCTCTGAACCAGACATCTGCATAATTTACCAGATGAAACTTAAGCCTTCGAAGGTTAACTCCAGCCTGCTTTAAAAGATCTGCTACTCTGGCCTGCATAAGCTCATCCTTGACAAGCAGATTGACGAACTCGCTCTCATGGATGGCCTTTATTATGGAGATGTAAGCCTTCTCTACCTCATCGACCTCAGGGAAGCTGTCAAGGTCATATGGCCATGACAGCCAGATGGCATCGTGCCTCTCCCATTCAGCGGGCATGCAGTACCCGAGCCTGGCAGGAGTGTCTCCCAGGCAGATTGAGGGCGTCTGCCTGATACATGCTTCAACGGGCTCAGTCAAAATCCCATATGTCTTCGGACATCTATTCCTTAAGAAGCCCCACCCCTCACGAACCTGATCATTCAGAGTGAGATCAAGCTCTGCTATCAGGACCTCATCATCCTTATCACTGGCTCTTGCTATCACTTTGCCGAATGAATCGCAGATAAATGATCCTCCCCAGAAGATGAGGTTATCTTCTCGCCCGACTCTGTTCACTGCTGCAACATAAACTCCATTGGTTATTGCATGCGCTCTCTGCACAGTCTCCCAGGCATCGTGCCAGTTTCCTTCTACAGGCACTTTTCCTGCAATCCAACCAACGGCAGTCGGATAGAAGATGATGTCAGCGCCCTTTAAGGTAACAATCCTTGCTGCCTCAGGGAACCATTGGTCATAACAGATAAGGACTGCAAACCGAGCATATCGAGTATCATAGACCCGATATTCTTCTCCAGGTTTGAAGTAATTCTTCTCGTAAAACATCGGGTCATAGGGAATATGAATCTTGTGATAGCTGTCAAGGCTGCGTCCATCCGCATCGATTACAACTGCAGTATTAAAATAGCTGCCATCCTCTCCCTTCTCGAATATCGGTACTATTATTACTACTTCATTTTCTCGGGCCAATTTTGAAAATACAACAGTTGATTCTCCGGGAACGGTCTCCGATAGGTGCGATACATCAACGCTTTCGCTTTGGGGAAAATAGCGTGTTTTGTAAAGCTCCTGTAAGCAGATGATCTTTGCTCCTCTGGCAATAGCCTCTTTGACATTTTCCGCAGTCTTTTTCAGATTAAAGCCAATATCCTCCGAGATAGAGGTTTGGATCAGGCCTACTGTGACCTTGCCTTCCGTCATATCCGCTCCTAAAATCAGTGATATTACTTGTGCATTACCTGTTTAATTATCTGTCGGGGCTGATAGTGTTTAAGGAACTGTTTTGTAATAACCTGAAGATAATGGCGATTTTCTGGATATTTATTAGTCCGAATATGAACGCTCGAAACGGATAATACATTATAGTACCCTTTCCAGCAAAAATAGAAATATGATGCTATCGGCATCAGGCCTCTAATACTGCAATTCATGGATGCAATACTCAATAGTTCCCTGCAATACTGCTGCTGCCCGAGTGCTGCTTGGCTCAGATCAATCCGGCCTCCTCCCAGCCATAAGCGCAATGCAAAGATACTGCCAGACCACCTGAACCTGAACGAAGCCTGCCTCCTTCCACCAGGCCTCCTTCTGGGCTTTGGTTGAATAATAATGCACCTCGTTCTCAGTTCTCAGACGTGCCACAAAACCAGACAGTTTCGGATCAAGTTTTTGCTTACGAGCATCCATCTCCCGGTTGAACCACTGAAGGATATCGCTTCCCTCTTCATCGTAGCCCTCGACGGCTATAAGCCAGCCTCCTGGCTTGAGGAGGTCATAGCATTTGCCTAAGACTGATTTGTATTCAGCAAAGGGCAGATGCTCAAGGACTAAAGTAGACACGATTGCATCATACTCTCGAATTCCAAGTCCGTTTGCCCAGCTATCGTCATTGAGATCAGCAGTTCTATATCCTGCGATGATATTTTCATGGGCCTGGTTGATCTTTCCTAAAGCGATATCGATCATATGGCTGGACCCATCGATTAAGAATATCCTGGCTGGAAGTCTCCTCAGGACGGCAAGGGATGCATTGCCTGTCCCGCAGCCAAGGTCGATTATCTTCGAATTGGGCTTTATGTATCGTTCACAGGTTTCGGCAACAATCTCGAGCATATCCTGATAATGCGGAACTACTGTTGACTGGTAGGTATCATAATCATTCGAATGGCTATCGTAGCATGATACCGTTGTATCTTTTATCATTACCATTAAAGCTGGCAGCCTCCTGTATTTAACTTCATTGCGATTGTTGGCCATCTGAGAAATGGTGAATATCAGCGATAGATGGACTATCCGAGAAAAAGCCAATATATCAATATGTCGACAACAGTCAGTGGTATGCCCACTCTGGCAAAATCCATGAAGGTCAAGGTTTCTCCTTTCTTCTCAGCATTCTGGATTATTATTACGTTGCTGGCTGCCCCGAGGACAAAGAGATTGCCAGCAATAGTGCTTCCTGCCGCCAGAGCCATCAGATCCTTTGCTGAAGCTCCTATTAAGAGCGGCTGGTATAAGGCAACAAACGGCACGTTGGAGATGAGTTGGCTCAGAAGCACACTAGTTGCAAGTATGGTAGGCGTTGAGTATATATCGATATTTGCATTTGTCAGGATGAACTGAAATGTGCCGGATCTCCAGACGCTTTCCATCAGCACGAACATGGCCGCAAAGAAGATCAGCGTGTGCCAGTCTATCTTCCTTATTATTTCCAGCCTTTTCCGGCTCAAGATTACTATCGGTAGAGCAGATAGCAGGGCTATATAGGTCAATCTGAACCCGGCGCCAACACATAGAAGCACTGCAGCTATTTTTGCTGCCACAAGCACTATCAGCAAAGCAAATGAGATCTCTGATAAGAACGCAAGCCTCTGATCCGTTATGGGTTCCTGGATACAGTTTATGGGCGCATTCTTGAATTGGTCTTTATAAAAAAGCCTCAATATCAAATAGGCAATAAGCAGGTTTATGGCTGTCGGTATGAGGAGGAACTTGAAAAATTCTATGAAAGGATCTGCGAGGCCTCCATTTATCGCTATCAGAAGGTTCTGAGGATTGCCGATAGGGCTCACTACGCTTCCTGTTGTGACTGCAAAGGCCAAGGATAGGAGAAGCAGCTTGGGAGCTATATGATGGACTCTGGATAAATAAAGCATCAGGGGCGTGCCTACTATCGCCAATGTATCATTCATCAGCAGCGCAGACAGGCATCCCATGCAGAATAGGATAAGCAATATCAGCTCGTCCACGCTGCGTGCCTTTCCAAATAGCCTGTAGGAAACATGAAGAAGATAACCGCTTTCCTGCATTGCCTCTCCGATGATGAACATTGCAGCCAGAAATATCATTACATCAAGGTTGATCGCTAGCAGAGCGGCCTGGATAGGGATCTGGTCTGTCAGGATAACGGCGATGGCTCCTCCCAGCATTATCTGCCAGATCTGGAGCGTGATGCCGCACACCTGCCTTATTGCTATAAGAACAAGAACTGCTGCCAGGATAATTGCTGATATATTTATCTCCAGATACATCCGAGATCGGCCCTCGCTCTCAAACTTGATGGAAGGCTCAACGTTTCACCTGATGGTTGAAAAAGCTGATGACAATGGATAAATGGATACAACATAATAAATAAATGGATTCTCTATGAATGAGAAAAGCGTTATAGAACTGGATGATGCCCACTGGGAGGAGACGGTTGAGAGGAGCAAGCTGCCTGTTGCTATTATGTTTTACAACCCTCTATGTTCGCACTATATTGCCATGATGGCCGCACTTCGGCAAGTGTGCGGACGAGTTCAAGCTTCTCAGAAAGATCGCTGAGGGCTCGCTGGCTTATGGAAAGGATTATGCATCCAAATCTACCCTGATCGATTTCAATATAGGCTGTGCATAGAATAGAATTATTGCTAGCCATTTATTCTGATATTCATATCCAATTCCTAATGTTTAATGTTGACCGACATCCTTATAATGTGCTATTCGATATCACGGTAGAAAGTAGCACGCTATCTCAGCTTAGTGAATTCAAAGCTGGAGTTATAGCTGCAGGCGTTAGGTGGGTGTCATCGTGCTGGGTATAGATGATCCGGTGATATTGGCTGTATATCTCCTGTGCATTTTAAGCACTCTATTGTGCATTGCATATGGTCTGATCAACTGGAATAAAGGCGCAGAAGCCGAAGCTGAGGAGGCCGCCGAGGAGCTGGCCTGGGAAGCCAAAGAGGAGAAGGAACTGGAGGCATGATCTAGATGAATTATCTTCTCCTTAATGTAATTATTTTGATTTATCTGCTGATCACTGCGTACCTTGGCTATAGGGGCTGGAAGATGACCAAGAGCGCAGAGGGCTACATGCTGGCAGATAGAAAGGCTCATCCCTACATAATGGCCATGAGCTATGGGGCGACCTTCATCAGCACATCTGCCATAGTGGGCTTCGGCGGGATTGCAGGTGTCTACGGGATGGCCCTGCTGTGGCTGACTTTGCTTAACATCTTCGTAGGGATATTCCTGGCTTTTATAGTCTATGGAAAGCGCACCAGAAAGATGGGACACAATCTGAATGCCATGACCTTCCCCGAGCTGCTTGCGAAGCGGTTTGATAGCAGGTTCGTCCAATATTTCAGCGGCTTTGTGATATTCGTCGGCATGCCCATGTACGCAGCGGCTGTGATAATAGGGGCTGCTCAGTTCATTAAAACGACCCTGAACATAGATTATAACGTAGCGTTGTTGATATATACTATAATAATCGCCGCTTACGTCATATGGGGTGGACTGAAAGGGGTAATGTACACCGATGCCATGCAGGGAACGATTATGTTCGTCGGAATGGTCATACTGCTGGTCTTCACCTACTCCCACCTCGGAGGAATAACTGCAGCACATCAGGCTCTGACGAATATGGCCTCAATGGTGCCTGCAGCATCTAAGACCGCAGGGGCAACAGGCTGGACGTCGATGCCGGTCTTCGGAAGTTCGTGGTGGTGGACTCTGATGTCGACGATAGTAATGGGTGTCGGAATCGGCGCCATAGCCATGCCGCAGCTGGTCATCAGATTCATGACTGTTAAGTCCAACAGAGAGATCAACCGCGGCGTAGTCATCGGAGGCATATTCATCCTGGCCATGACAGGCGTTGCATTCGTTGTTGGCGCTTTGTCCAACGTCTTCTTCCTGCAGACCCAGGGAAAGATCGCCATAGCAGCGGCAGGAGGAAATGCAGACAGCATCATACCTATTTTCATAAATGCAGCATTGCCCGAATGGTTCGTCTACGTCTTCATGCTAACCCTTCTGGCCGCGGCAATGTCCACATCCAGCTCTCAGTTCCACGTGCAGGGGATCGCAATAGGCAGGGATATGTATGAGACTCTGACAGGCAAGAAGGGCAAGAGTTCGATAATGATATCCAGGATCGGCATCACTCTGGCCGTAATAATTGCGGTAATCCTTGGATACATACTCCCTGGAAATATCATCGCAAGGGGTACAGCAATATTCTTCGGCCTCTGCGCTTCTGCATTCCTGCCGATGTTTACATCTGCCCTATACTGGAAGCGGGCTACAAAGGCTGGGGCTATAGCCGGCCTTGTCACGGGTGCATTCGTAACCCTCTTCTGGTACTTGTTCATACATAAGGCGGAATCTGCACCTCTGGGAATAGCAAAGCTTCTCCTGGGGAGAGATGTCCTTATAACCCAGATGCCATGGCCTGTGGTCGATCCACTAGTTGTTGCCTTCCCGCTGGCGATCCTGGTTACAATAGTGGTGAGCCTGATGACCAAGCCTCCAAGCCAGGAGCATCTGAACGAGTGCTTCAAGGGAATTTAATAAACTTCCTATTTTCATTATTTTTTTACTTTTACAGCGCAAGATTTGGCCAAAATGAAAACGCTGATTTCCGATTGTCATGACGACCTCAGGTCCTGACCCATTAGGATACCATACGGAAAAGCTCATAGATCCCCGGTCGATCTATGCCGAACTCCATTACAGGGGGCCAGAGATATATCCCAGCCTGCCGTAGAATAGAAATAGATATAAGAAGAATACAGCTCCAGCGGCTTGGTTTTATATCATTCATGGCTCTACCTCTTACAGTTTTCCATTCATTCCCAAAAGCTAAATATCCATGGCGTCGTGATAAATGATAATTTTGCCCATGAAGTTCAATCTGCAAAGGCTTGGCGAGAGGGGATGGCTTACGGTCATAGCCCTGGCTTTGCTCATACTAATCTCCTATTTGATATTTCCTTTACTTGATGGCCTAGTCCTCGGCGTAGTCTTTGCCTATGTCGGCCGCCCGATCAAACACCTTTTTGGAGAGAGACGGAGGATCGGATCACTTGCAGGAACGCTATGTATCGTAATACCTCTATCCTTGATCTTCGCGCTCGGAGTCAGCGAGGCAGTAAGCCAGGTGATCTGGATTGAGGCGCACAGGACACAGATCTTCAACGCGAGTTTAAGGTTCGTATCGACTCTTCCGCTATCTCATCTCATGCTCAACGAGCTATCCGGAAGCTTGAGGAATATACTGGAGGTTATTGCGCCTTTCATCGCGAGCCTTCCATTTGTCAATATCGGCAGATCACTCTCTTTGGGCATCATAAACTTCCTGATATCCCTGCCGGTGTGCTACTTCCTTCTATTAGACGGAAGAAGGCTGGAGAATGCGGCAATGCTGCTCCTGCCATACGAAAATACCGGCATTCAAAGGAAATGTCTGGAGAGGATAGACTCAATTCTGTCCGGTATCTATTTGGGCAGCATCTATACCGCTATCGCAGGCGGAATCACATCTGTTGCCATCTTCTACTTCTTTGGAGTCCCAAGACCTTTTGCCATGGCCTCCATAGTCTTCCTGGCAGGTCTCGTGCCATTTCTTACCTGGCTCGTTTTCATTCCGACTGCAGTAAGCAGGTATATTGCTTTTGGGCCCGTTGATGCAATATTATTCTTTTTGGCCGGATCCATATTGGTGCATGTGGCAGAGCTGGTCATAAGGCCCTACATCGTCTATGCCAAATCATCCTTGCATCCTTTGCTTGTGTTGCTATCATTTCTTGGAGGCGGAATAGTTGCAGGCATAGCCGGCTTTTTCATTGCACCGGCTGTAATGGGCGTGTTGATGGGCATATATCAAACGGTCTCTGAGGAGCAAAGTTGTGCCAGCAATAATAGCAATAGCAGCGATAAACAGAGCAGCAGCAATATACAGGACCTGAAAGCAACGGAGAACTGAGTTTAGATTTTGTTTTCCTCCCAAATCATCTCAGCTTTATTGGAAAAAAGGGTTCAGGGAAGGACAATATTAAACCCTGGATTAAACATATCAAGCATCCCGATAAATCGCTCAAATACAGAGGAATCTCCGGCAGTAGTCACACCTTTCAGAGGAACGGATGGATCAAGCGCCAGCTGTTCAATAGTCTTACGGGGCATATAGACAGTGACGTTAGATTCTTTCGAGGATTCGTTCAACCAGTAATCAATTACGCTATTATTCACTTGAATCAATGCTTTGTCCGCTGTATCGTTAATTACCAGGTTCATCTTGAAATTCGCTCCATCCGCTCTCTGGCTGTTGAGCCTGACTGCGATATAATCAAGAAGCTCGCTTAAAGACATGGCAGACATTACATCTGCTGATATCATCGTCCTTCCCTGTACAGGCTTAGTGCTGCGAAGCTCCTGGGCTCCAACCAGGTATGCATTCCTCGCCGGACCTGACTCTGCCTGATATCCAAGCTGTTCAAGAGCAGCAGCTTCCATCTCCCTGGCCTTCATATTTGTAGGATCTGCAAAGACAAGATAATGAGCGATTGAGGCTACCAGCTCATAATGCCCTGCATCATAATCTTTGGCAAGCTTCAACAGGGCTGCATCTGATCCTCCCATATACTCGGTGATATTCCGGGCAAACTCCTCCGGAGGAAGCCTGTTCAGATTAATGGGATTGGCATCGTAAAATCCAAGATATTTCTGGTATGTCGCTTTCACGGCCATGTAGATCTGGCCGTAAAATCCATGGGTATACCAATACTTCTGCAGGGATTCCGGAAGAACGATCATATTTGAGATCTCATCCATGGTATAGCCCTTGTTCATGAGATTCAGCGTCTGGTCGTTGATATACTTGTACATGTCACGCTGGTTCTCAAGGAGTTCTATGACCTTGTCATTTCCGAACCTGGGCCAGTTATGGGCAGTAAATACAACCTCAGCCTTATCGCCGTATAATCCCCGTGCTTCGCCAAGGAATTTGGACCACGCAAGCGGGTCTCTGACCTGTGCTCCGCGAAGGGTCAGGATATTATGGAGCGTCCCTACGCAGTTCTCAGCCATAAAAAGGGCCTTATAATCAGGGAACCAGATGTTGATCTCGACTGGAGCTTCGGTATTTATGTTATATTGAAACTCCATTTTGACTCCGTCAACAGTCAGCTTCTGGCCGGTCCTATTAATATCAATCGTGGGCGCAATAAGAGATGCCGTCCCAACTGCCGGATACTTGCCAAGGCCGTTATCGACAAGACCCATCTCGTCACGTGGAAGCGGAAGTCCATACATGTATGAAGCACGCCGCTGCATTGCATTTCCGGCATATACGTTCTCACTGACCGCATGCTCCATGAATCCAAGCGGCGCGATGACTTCGACATCTCCGGCAGCAACTTGCTCATCAGTAATTACTCCTTTTACTCCCTGGTAGTGGTCTACATGAGGATGCGAATAAATGACTGCCGTTACTGGATAATTCCCTAATGTTCTGTTTACCAGGGCCATTGCAGCCCGTGCAGTCTCAACTGAATTCATGGGATCAATGATAATCCAGCCGGTATCACCTTTAATGAGACTCATTGTTGTAATATCATATCCTCTGACCTGGTAGATTCTGCCAGGAACGACCTCGAATAATCCGTTAATGTTGTTTAGCCTGGCATGCCTGTACAGAAGGGGATTTATTGTGTCAGGACAGGTTCCATTATCCAGGAATGAAAACACTTCCATATTCCAGGCGGTAATATTCGGATAATCGGAGGGAATAATCAGGGGATCATCGGTTGCTATGAATCCCTGAGTTGCGAAACGGAAGTCTTCCTCACTATTGCTCCATGCAGGAGTATTGTTTGCCAACAGGTTTGCAGAAACGGTATATTCAGTTGCATTATTCCTGATACTGATATCAGGACGATCCATGTCTTTGGCCTCTACAAGGTATATTCCTATTAACATTATCAGGAAAATTGCAAATGCTATATGGCCTCTCATATATTATGGTCCTCCTGTCAGCCAGTTTGGCATCAATATATATTAGCTTTGGGAGCACGCTGAGAGTAAATTTTGGAATTATAGTAGGCAATTCTGCGGTTTTACAGGGCTGTGAAAAAAGCAAAGCGGCTAAATCGCCGCTTATGCGAAGATCTCTCTTATACTCAGTTCATTCCTTGGCTCTTGGCATAGATCCCGGAGCCGAGGAACCAGGTGCCGTCGACGTCCACAACATAGCTCAGCTTCAGCGCCGGAGTCATATTCCTTGATGGGTCGGGATAAATGTAGTAATGGAAGCCTCTTCCCATTCTGGCCAGATCGGCGGCCTCGCGGACGAAATAGACTCCATTGGGATCTGTGAGCTCGATGCGGTTTTTGCCCACCTGGTCATGCTGATAAGGAAGGGCCAGGTTTCGTCCATCGTAGTCATAGGCGAAGATGTAGCGGCTATCCCTCGTGAAGCTGCCGTTAGGATTGTTGAAGACTGCAAGAGACTTCTCCTTGCCGTTCTTCCTGGCGAACTGAAGTGCATCATTCACATAGGCCACAAGCGCATCTCTATCTGCCTTATCAAAGGCCGCAGAGATGTTAGAGAGATACAGTCCAGAGCCCAGATATAAGCTGCTATTCACAGCCTCGATATAGAGCTGCTTCAGCTCCGGCTTGCCTCCATCAGCAGGATTCGGGAACACAATATATAGGGTCCCGCCGCCTCTTCTGGCCAGTGCAATCTCGCGGCCAACGATATCCACTCCATTGGCATCCGACAGGCCCTTTTGTCCGATTAAGGACTGATTGATGGGATGGACGATACAGGTTCCATTCATATCATAGCCGAAGATGTAGAGATCTCCTCTGACAAAAGGTCCCGAGCGGTTATTGAACTCTCGAATGGCCTTCTCCTCGCCGTTGTCCTTCAGATAGGCGACTGCCTCATCCAGAAAGGCTTTGACCCCATCCTGCTTCGAAATGCTGGCAACATATGTCGCCGGGATATATTTGGTCAGGATCTTTTCGTAATCGCTTACTCCATATGCGTCTCTGCTGTTTTTAATAGAGTCCAGAGCTTGCTGGAAAGACTGGACTGTTGAATCAGGGATTTCTTTGTTGAATGTGTAGTAGCCCTCGCCGCGGGCAAGCACATAGGCAACTTTGAAGTTGCTCGCGTCTGCTCCTGACTCCTGGATCAGCCAGAGGCCGGCCAGGTCGTTATATGCCCAGGCATCAATAGTTCCATTCTTCAGCATTTCGATTATAGGCGCTGAAGACGTTTCAAGAACCAAATCCTCCTTCTTCATGCCCTCATCAAGAAGCCGCTGTACTGCTATGTCGTTCTTAATGCCGCCTATTCTGTATTTTTCAAGGTCCTGTGGCGATGTGATGCTGATGTTTTTATCGCTTTTTGCCAGGAGCGCATCCCTGCCGGATGCTATCGGTCCGACCCATTTGAACAGATGCTCCCTTTCAGGGATTCGGAAGGTCGTGAAGAGAACAGTGTTCTTTTCCTTCAATGTTTTCTCATAGCAGTCTGTCCATGGGAGAAGCTCAATGGCACTTCTGTTCAGGTCTACGCCCATCTTTCCCCACATCTTTTCGAGAAGATCAACGGAGATGCCTTGCAGCTTGCCATCCTTCTGGAAGTTGAAGGGCGGGTACTGCTCAGTCATGTAGGTCAGATCCTTTGCTGAAACTGCTTGATCGGAGGCCGGGCATGGGACGGCAATGATTGAGATAATTATAAAAATTGCTATTAGATAATGGCTTAGTGCGGTAAATGCTTTAATGGAAATCCCCTCTGCGAACATTGCTGGTTGATCTATTTAAGAACGGCACTTTATTTATAAAGGTTCCCTTTCAAACTGGCACAATTTGGGAAGACGACACCGCCGAATCTGACGAGGAGGATTGTTTAAGTTTAATTTCGACTAAAGTCTTGTCTTTTCCAAAGAGGTGCCAGAAAGTAGCAATTACTGTTTTGGCAAGAAAAGAGAACAACTATTCGAGAATGAGATTTTTCATATCCTCAAATTTTCTCTTCTTGATGGCAGCATGCTCGCAGCTATTGCCAGCAGAGGACCTGCTATCAGGCCGGACCCTGCCAATAGAGCTATAGTTCCAACAACCGCTATAACAACCCTCTGCAGTATTCCCGCTTCGCCCCGTGATAAGCGCAATGAAAGAACTCCTAGGACTGCAGGAATGATCGCCAATAAGACTGTTATGGCAACCTCCGATCCTGCAGGTGCACGGGTCAGGCTGAAAGCCATCTGGGAGAGGACTGTTGCGCTTGTGCCGAGGATCAGGAAACCGGCCAAAGTGCCTGTTCTATAAAAAAGAGTGCTGATATTGCTGCGCCAGATGGTGAGCAGTCCAATGAGAAAAGCCAAAAGCATAGGCATCAGTATTATAAACAGGCTTTGTCCTTCCCATTGATAGACAGATATAAGTCTCAGCGGCGTAAGAATCCTCTCTGCAAAGGTAAACTCCTCACGATAGCCTATGGCCAGGCTATAATGGCCGCTCATGCTGCTCATATTGCTGCTTGCATTGCCTGCGCTACTGCCATCGCTGTAAACCGCCACATAATACGTGCCTGATTTGGGAGCTGTCATATTAAAATCCGATAGCTGACAGTAGCTGCTCGGCCCAAAAGGCTCGTAAGCTGCCTGATCAGAGCCGTTGATTTTTACAGCAATGGCTCCATAGCCTCTGGGGATCTCCACATAGCCCGGAAGCGGGCCTGTAGAATTAAGCCCAGGCCCGAAAAGTGCCATGCCTGGCTCAAAGCCCTTTTCACGTGGATTTGCAGTCTTTAGGAGTGCTAGCTGAATCTCTTTGCCTTCATCCACATAAAAAGAATAGTATTGCGGCTTTTCCGGGCCTATGGTGCTGTAGATAGCCCATGATTTACCCGGATCCGATATCGGCATAGCCGAAGATATATTCTCATTCCCTTCCGGGAACAGCGGAACATGTGCCTGTGCAATATTGGCCAGTAGCAGCAGAACCACAATAGCCTGGTAAAACCTCACGCTAATCTCTTAGGCAGATGTAGGTATTCAAAATTTCGGCCTTAGATATTTCATAATACATAGTCGCACGTGGAAAGATTTATATTTCCTAGATAGGCTACCTACTCTATAATTTAAGGAGTGGAGGTTAATCATGGATTCAACCAAAATAACCTTATTTATATTAATATTAGCAACTGCTTTGCTTTCCGCTGGCCTTGCATCGGCGGCAGGCAGCGCTACAGCGAGCAGCAGCATCCTTGATGCATCGAAGGCTCTGAACCTGACCACATTCTCAATGGCTGTCCAGAATGCGAATATATCTGAGACTTTGAACAATCGAGGGGTTATAATAATTGGCAATGGCTCTTTTATTGTATTCGCTCCCAGCGATGCAGCCTTTGCAGCTATGGCCCCTGGAGATCTGAGCAGCCTTATGGAGAACCAGACTGACATGAAGAGGGTCCTGAGCTATCATGTCATCTGGAATGACAGCAGTTTGGGCAATATAAGCAGTCTTTCCTCAGTAGAAACGCTGGAAGGAGAGAATCTCAGCCTGAACTCAACAGGCGGCCTGAAGGTGAACGGTGCAAATGTGCTGCAAACCAGGAATTACGATAACGGCACAATATATGTCATCGATAAAGTGCTGATGCCCAAGCAAAAGGGTGCAGGCATGAGCTTCGTGGATGCAGCGAATAAATTGAGTGACATAAAAACATTTGCAGGTGATATCCAGTCTGCAGGCCTCGTTGATAACCTCAACGGCCAGGGATTGTTCGGCCTGGGAGCGATTGGCGGTGGGCCGTACACAATCTTCGCCCCAAGCGATGCAGCCTTCTCAAAGGCTCCTGCTGCGACGATAAAATCAATAAGCGCAAATAAGGGCAATATGATGACCTTGCTGAGCTATCACATAGTGGAGAGCAAAGCAGTATCCAACAATACCGGTGCCATATCGGTTAAGACTCTAGAAGGATCTTCGCTTGCGATAGATACTAGGGCAAAAGTTGCTGGCGGCGCCAATGTGACCAAGTCCAAGAGGTATAGCAACGGAATAATTTATGAGATCGATCAGGTGCTGATACCCCTTAAACTGTCGATAGGGATGTGAGCCTTAAGGACTATAATAAAATATACATCTTTTCACCCAGGATCGATCCCTGGTGGCATCAGATCCTGGCGATTCTATTTTGGCTGCAAAAGCTATTCCAATTAATCCCTTGAATCATCCGGAAAAAGTTTATTACTAAATCCAGCTATTACTATTAGAAAATCAGGGAATTATTCTATATCTAAATTTATAGAATATATAATGGCTTCATGGGGTCCAATGATATGGCTAAACATGGTCCGGAATTTAGACTGAGCAGAGCATTTGACGGCATTTATGATTTCACGGATGGCATAAACACATTCAAGCTGCTCAGAGGTGGGAAATGGCGAGCATCCGAGAATGGCGGCACATTCGATATATACACACCGATCGATGGCAGCATCATAGCCAAGGCACAGCTTGCAACACATGCTGATGTGGATCAAGCTATCAACGCTGCCAAGGAGAACAGAAGCATAAGAGATCTGCCGGCAATAGAGCGAATCGAGATATTCAATTGTGCTGCCGGAATCATCGAGCGACACAAGGATGAGTTTACTAGAGTCCTTCAGCTTGAGGCTGGGAAGACGTCTCACGATGCTATGGGTGAGGTTGAGGCAGCGATCCATAGGCTTAGGCTTACGATGGAGGAAGCAAGAAAGATCTACGGCGAGTATGTTCCTGGCGATTGGTCAACAACCACAGTCGGAAAGATTGCTCTTGTTATCCGCGAGCCAGTAGGCGTTGTTGCCGCAATAACACCATTCAACTATCCCCTCTATATGGCAACATCAAAGATTGCTCCTGCACTTCTGGCAGGCAATACCGTTGTGGTCAAGCCGTCAAGCATCAATCCTCTATCTGCGATTCTGCTGGTTAAGGTTCTAGAGAGCGCTGGGATCCCCGGCGGCAGCCTGAATATACTCACTGGCCAGGGCGATGCGACAGGAGATGCTCTTATAACAAACGAGAAGCTGGATATGATCAACTTCACAGGCAGCACGCCGGTAGGCCGTCGGGTCTCTCAGCTTGCTATTATGAAAAGGCTGCATCTGGAGCTGGGAGGAAAAGGATATGCTCTTGTATTGGAGGATGCTGATCTTGATCTCGCTGCCGAAAAATGTGTTTTTGGATCTTTAAGATACGCCGGACAAAGATGCGATGCTGTGAGTGCAGTACTCGCGATGGAGACAATTGCTGACGACCTGGTGGAAAGAATCGTCAAAGAGGTTGATAAATGGAAGTTCGGAGATCCGATGGATGAGACTGTAGCAATTGGTCCTGTGATAAGCAAGGCTGCTGCTGTTAGGATTCATGCCATGGTCATGAATGCTGTGGATAACGGCGCAGAGCTTCTTAGAGGCGGAAAGTATCATGAAGCCTACTATGAGCCTACTGTGCTGGATAATGTGCCGATTTATGCCGAGATAGCCAAGGAGGAGACCTTCGGCCCGGTTGTAACGATCATGAGATTCCATCGCGAAGATGAAGCTTTGAGGTTCGCAAAATCATCGAAGTACGGCCTTGAATCGTGTGTCTTTACCAACAGTTTCTATAAAATGTGGCATATTGCAAAGGGACTCGAGTGCGGCGAAGTAACCATAAACGATTATCCTCTCCATGGAGTAGGATACTTCCCGTTCGGCGGCATAAAGGATTCGGGGATGGGACGTGAGGGAGTCGGCTACAGCATAGATGAGATGACAAATCTAAAGACCATTGTCTTCAACCTCGAGCCTGCTGGTCTTGGCAAAAAGGAAATCCTGGCAGCAGCCTGCAAATCCGAGTCGCTTTATAAGCGATTGGCGAGAGAAGATGGGGAGTGAATCTTCAGTCATCTATTTTTGCTTTTAACGAATACTTTTTTATTGTTTCCTTTCAATAGGGCATCTCTCCGATTTCCACCCAGCCATTCCTCCCAATATCACTATCATGTCCTTCCATCCATTGCGCTCCAGAAAGCTTGCTGCTATCATCGAACGCATGCCGCTGCCGCAGAATACATATACCGTTCTATCTTTCGGAACCTGATCCATACAAAGCGGTATCTGGGTCACATGGATATGATACGCTCCTGGAATCTTGCCGTCTCTCTTGAGCTCTTCGTCGCTCCTGGCATCCAGGATCCATGGATCTTCGCCGGAATCCAGGTGCTCGCAGAACCTTTGAATCGGTATAGTTCCAATGGCACAGCTATCCTTTCCTGACATATGCCAATTCAGCATGCCGCCTGAAAGATAGCCTGCAAGGCTGTCGAAGCCCAATCTGATCAAAATTCTTGTCTGCTCTTCAGGATCATTGGTTTCGTTTATAAGCAGGATTGGCTTATCATAGCTCAAAAACCAGCCGGCGAAGCTTGCCAGGCCATCCAGCCAGATCGACTGAGCGCCTGGAACATGTGCTGCTCCGAATCCAAGCTCCATCCGGGTATCAAGCACTATAGCGCCATTTGCAGCGGCTTCGAAATCTTTAGGGGCGAGAGGCTTTGGCAAAGGCAGAGCCGGAAGAGATGCGCCTATTAGGTTCAGCCTTTCCATCTGTGTGAAATAAGGCGGCCTCTCCGGCTGGATCGCCATCAGATTGGCGGTAAATCTTTCTTTATCTTTATGCTGGAGGCGAGGATTGTTCCTCCGCTCTATGCCTATGGTAGTCCAGAGTCGCTCGGCAATCGACTCGCCGCATACTGAGCCTGCGCCGTGAGCAGGACAGACGATCACATCATCTCCGAGAGGAAGCAGCTTCCCAAAGATGCTGTCATAGAGCATGGCAGCCATCTCGGGTTCTTTATCTCTTCCGAGCAGGTCGATGCGTCCGACCTCTCCTGCAAAAAGAGTATCGCCGCTGAATACCATCCAGGGCACCTCATCAGGATCACGCAGCAGATAGTTCATCATCCCCAGCGTGTGGCCAGGTGTATGAATGGCTTCGATCCCCAGGCGGCCGATCTTCCATTTCTGGCCATTTTTCACTGCGCTGCCGTACTTGTAATCCAGATGGCTGTCTGCATGCCAGATTTCAGCCCCCGTTCGTCCGGCAAGCTCTATAGACCCGATGAGGTAATCCTCGTTTCTATGAGTTTCGAGGATGTATCTGATCCTCATGCCCTCTGCGATGGATTTTTCGACATACGCTTCGCAATCGCGCCTTGGATCGATGATGATAGCATCGTTCTTGTCCCCTAAAATATAGGAGTAGTGAGCGAGCCCTTTGGAGACAATCCTTTCGAAGAGCATATTACACCTGGTCTATTACAATTTGATTGCTGCCACCAAATATTATGCCTATGCAGATCACGTTTCTACAGACTATATTTCTATGAACTATATTTCTATGGACTATATTTCTATGGACTATATTTCTATGGACTATATTTCTATGGACTATATTTCTACAGATTATACTTCCATCAGGACACTGGTATCGTCGCCATAACAACCGCAATCGCTGTCATGTCTATTGAGGATTCCCGCCTGTTACAGTCGAGTTCTCAGGATAAGCAGTCCATTCTGTAAATGAACCCTCATAGATCCTGACCCGGTCATGGCCTCTATAGAACTTGAAATACAGGAACTCGTTCGTTGCTTCACGTCCTGTGCCACAATATATCAGCAGAGTCTTATCGGGAGTTATATCGAATTTGCTTGTAAGCTGCTGAAGCTCCTCATCGCTCTTCATCAGCTTCGGGTTCTCTTTAGTCATAAGGCTCCTCCAGGGCAGGCTTAATGCGCCTGGAATGTGGCCGTTCTTGATCCACAGACCTCCGTCTTCATAAATTTCAGCAGGCCGAGCATCAAAGAGTATCACATCCTTTCGATCCTTTATTCTCTTGAACTCGTCGTACTCGATGTAGTAATCCTTGCGCAGCTGTACTTTAAAATCCGAGGCTTTGCATCTTGGAAAGACCTTAGTAAGCTCTCTGCCCTCGTCCTTCCACTTCTCTAGTCCTCCATCAAGGATGTAGACCTTATTATGGCCGAAGCGAACAAGTGAGTAAGCCATCATCGTCTGCTCAAGACCATCCCCCAGTCCCCTGGTGCATTTACTGTAACGGCCTGCTCCAGTGTAGACCACAACTGGCCTATTGGGCTCAAGGCCTGCTCGGCTGAATACCGGCTGGATGCTCTCAGGAGGCACATATGCCGCTGGCAGACGGTCCCAGGCAGATCTGAGCAGCCCCTCATTTAGATAAATGGCACCCTGGATATGGCCCATGATATAATCGTGGACATTGGGCTGGACATCCAGAATCATGAGGTCATCGTCGTTCAGATGCTGGCTTAGCCACTCTGTAGAAATCCATTTAACAATGCTCTCGCCCTGAGGATAAGGATATGTCTCCAATTAAACCGCCTCCAACACTGCCATTATAATGCTGATGGAATGAAATTTTTCTATATCTTTTGGACACTGATCACTTATCTAATTAACTCATCCCATTCTGCTATGGTCCCAGGACTGCCGAAATTTGTCAAGTTGCCATCACATCATGATGTCTAGCCTCAATATCCCACGTGATTTGCCCTGAGGATCTCATATTCCTGCTGCGCTCTGGGATCGTAGGTCGGTGGCGGAGGAGGCGTGCGGGGTGTAGACCCAAATGACAGATTCACTGGAGATTTTGATAGATTATTTAGTACTATCGTCCCGTTATTGCCGCTGAGAAGTGAGACCGAATTCATGCCGCTTGAAAGATTGACCGTTGTATTATTGGCTGCAGTCATGTTCTCGGAACTGTTTGTCAGGCCTTTTAGTAATGCTATTCCGCCATTGCCGCTTAAAGAGATGGACGTCAGGCTATTGGCCAAAATTGCCGCTGATAGCAGAATTAGTGGTAGTAGCATTAGTCGTCTCATTTCATTCCCTGAAGCTTGATTTCCTCAATCGCATAAATATGCTGTGCTATAGTTCGGCTGCATAATCCGGGACTATATCTTATCTGTATCCTCAACCGAATGAGAATTCGGGATTTGGCATTTTCCAAAGGTGAGGTCATTTCTGCCTGGCTTCCAGAATCCTCCAGGGATTTGCAGCTTTGCAGTTAAAGATATTATCCGCGTCATTAGAGACCGGCCCAGGCAAAATTATATCGAAATAGCCGCCATTGAGGAAGTCGAGCCAGTTATCGTTCCTCTTATTCTGATTATAGCCGGTGTGTATGGTCATATTCTTATAGATATGGAAAGTCCCGATGTAGTCCTCATCGATCTCCATGGCGGGCTTTTTCCAGGCATTGACAGTTGGATCGGTGCCGCTATTGATAGCCCCATCAGCGTTCGTAGCCAGCTTTGAATTGTTGCTCCCCTGAAGAACTCCGATGTGGACATGGCCGTCTGTAACATTTTCATCGACCATCATGTGAGTAGTCAAGGAGCTCTTGAGCTTAGAGCCATCTATGCTGTAGCTGCTATCCGTTGCCGCGACACCCATCTGACCATTGATTCCATGGGCATAGCTGATATCCCGCTGCATTGAAGTTGATGAACGGCCGTTCTTTATCGAGGTCTGGCTGCCGATAGCGTTGCCATAGCTGATCGGGTGGGTGGAGTAGTACCCATTTCCGACTGACATAGTTGTTGGAGCCTGGATAATATTGCTTTGACCTTCGAACCTTATAGAGGAGTTGTTGTATGATGAGCTATAGCCGCTGTATGTCGGCCCATCCTGCATACTTTTGCTTGCATTTGCTAGCTCGAATGAGTTCACTATTGCAGCTAAGATGATAAGGAAATACGCAATTGTTAGAAGCACCGATTTCAGCAGCATCCTCTTCACAGGCCAGACCCCTTGTGGAGTATGTGCTATTCGAATATTAGGTTTATGTTCCTGATTCTTGTTGGGCAGATCCGTCAATATCATTAGGCCCATAATGATGCTTCCTGCCCCTATGGAAACGGACATTACCATATTTTAAAAATGCTTAGATCTGGCTGATACACCGTCAGCCGCGGACACCTTGGATTATTAAGGCAAATTCAAGATCTATTATTTTATCAGGACCCAATATCCTATTCTTATTAAGCTTGGCATCCCAATCAGTAGGATCACACGTGGTTATCATGGATAACCTGAGCGAATAAAGCATCCCTATACGACGGCGATGGATGTGGTGTTCGCGGCTTGGAGCCCCAGGACAGATTCGCCGGATTATTCGTCAAGTTGGACAGCAATGCACTGCCATTAGCACCGCTGAATGATACTGATATCCCATAAGAGATGTCGGACGTAGTGTTATTTGCCGAAGAAATATTTTCCGAGCCATTTGTCAGGTTCTTCAGCAGTGCAATACCGTCAATGCCGCTAAGTTGGGCGGGTGCAAAGCTGTAGGCTAAAACCGCTATCTCTAGTAGCATGAATATCAGTAGTATCAGTCTTAATAGTATCAGTTGCCTCATATCGCTCCCCGATGCATCATTTTCTTAATCGCTTAACTACATATCCATCCTGAAATAAGAATACTGACTTTCAAAAATATGTCTAAGGCGCCAGATTATGCGCCTTAGGGTTATTCAACTGGATATCAACAATTCATAGGAAATTCATTGAGCGTATATGCCTGCACCCAGGAACCAGGTATCATCCACCTTCTCGACATAGCTCAGTTTGAGACCCTGCATCATATCCTTTGTCGGATCGGCATAGATGTAATAGGTGACACCTTTTCCGCCTTTGGCAATATCATCCATATCCCGAATGAGCTTAACTCCATTTGGATCATTAACATTGATCCTGTTTGTGCCTATTATATTTGGCTGAGTTGGAGCAGCAAGGGTGGTACCGTTGAAGTCATAGGCGAATACATACAGGCCTCCCTTGAAGAATGTGCCGTTCTTATTGTTGAATTCCTTCAATGCTTTATCTTTACCCTTCTCTTTGGCGTAATTGACGGCAGAATCGACGAAGCTGGTGAGATTATTTCTGGACGCCTGACTGAAGTTTGCCGATATATTGGATAGATAAGTTCCAGCGCCCAGCCACCAGGTATCATCTACCTTTTCGACGTAAGTCAGCTTCAGCTCCGGTTTCTTATTATGAGCAGGATTGGCGAAGACATAATAAACAGACCCGTTGCCTCTCTTTGCGACTATTGCCATATTCTTGAAGAAGAGAACGCCATTTGTATCATTCAGATCCATTTGGCTCTTTCCTACAAAATCCGGTCGATATGGGTGGGCTATGGTTGTACCATTGAAATCAACGGCGAAGATATAAAGCTCGCCCTTAATGAACTGAGTCGATTTGTTGTTATTGAACTCCTTGATGGCATTATCCTTTCCATTGGCTTTGGCATAAGCTACTGCACTATCTACAAAAGCAATGAGGTCTGCATGAGAGGTCGCAGCAGATGCAACCGTTATGCTCGTACTTGAGCTATTATTCCTTGAAGCGGCCGCAGCACAGATGCCCGGTGAAATAACCGCTCCCAGAAGGAATAAAATTGCGAAGGCTTTGAGAGCTTCCATAAATATGCGTATTTTTCGTGATATATGAGTTTTATGGTATATTAAGCAAATTAGAGCATTCTCTAAAGTTCTGATTCCATAATCAACCATGAAAGCCTGAGCGGTTATCGCGAAGATATAAAGAGATTTAATGGTTCATCATCCAGATATTGTAATTGAGGAGAGCGGCAACGCTCACCCAGAGGATATAAGGCACCAAAAGTAACGCTGCGTCCCTGGATACACGCCAAAACATCGCAATTGTGGCCAGTATCAGAACCCAGAGAACGGCTATTACTGCCAATCCATATAGGGGCGACTGCAGGCCGAAGAAAGCTGCAGACCACAGGATGTTAACGATAAGCTGGGCTCCGAAGATGATGACGGCGTTTCTGATAAGAGCATTATTCAAGTGCAAGCTGTTGCGCCAAACAAAAAAGAGGGCTATGCCCATCAGTATGAAGAGGATGAACCATACAACACCGATCAGCCATCCTGGAGGCGTGAACCAGGGCTTCGCGAGGGTTGGATACCAAGTGGAGACCGACATGTTTGTGAAAAATGAGCCAATAGAGCCTGCTGCCTGACAGATAATTATACACAGAACCAGCAGCGGAAATTCTTTGATCTTAATGTTCTCCACAATCAGCCTTCCTGGGACACTAGTATAGTTACTACTAATATTATAATATTTCGCCCGAAAATGGTTTACTATTTACATATGCGCATCTAAGGATAACGAACATATAGTAGAAAAAATAGATGTAAATCGCCGAAGAGGGAGATCGATTATGGTTCTAATCAGGCCTTTTGAAGAATCCGATAGTCCAGAGATGCTGGAAATTGAGAAGTTATGTCCTCACGGCGACGAAAAATATGCAATGGGTGTGAGGAAGTTTGACATCATCTCCCGCTACAAGATGTATGATAACTGGAAAGTAATAGTAGCGGAGGAAGATGGAAGAGTGGTAGGTTGGATCGGCTGGACAATGAAGGGTGAAACTTCAAGCGGGACGTATACATATTTGGTCGAGGTGATGGTGCATCCGGAATTCAGGCGAAAAGGAATTGCCTTAGAGCTATCAAAAGTAGTTGAGGAGAGGGCCAGGGAGATAGGAGCTAATCACATTTACTGCTATATCTTTGAGCCTAACTTTGCCTCAAGATCCCTATTCGAAATGCAAGGCTACACAGATGTGCTCGATGCCAAGACATGTGCAAAATCGGTATACAAAGAGTCAAAGCTCTCAAATAAGTTCCAGATAGAGCGCTTTGCGGAAGAAGACCTTCCGGAGATAATACAACTACTAAATACATACAATACTGGATATATACATTATGCGGCGTTCACGCCAGATAGTTTTCTGTCTCATTTAAACTCCATTCCTGGATATGGATCTGATAATTATTGGGTGGCCAGGGAAGGTGATCGAATAGCGGCATGTGCAGGCTTATGGGATAGCTCATTGATAGCTGAGACATGCTATACTAGAATGCCATTTATGTGGAAGCTGATGGGAAGCATTTTGAGGCCGCTGGGAAAGTTCATGAAGGTGCAAAAGATTCCTGCCGAAGGAGAATACTTTAAAGTTCATTATATTACGGATTACGCCTTCAATTCTGGAGCTTCAGAGGCCATGCAAGCTTTGCTCGATCATCTCAATAACTTTTTGTTGGAGGCTGGAGGAGAATGTCTTGCAGCATCTCTGGATGAAAATGATCCGCTCTTTAAAGTTATCGGAAATCTCAAGCCTCAGATCGAGGTCTTCAAAGTGTATGCGAAGTCTTTGAATGGAGGACTCCCAGGATTCAGTCCATTTAATGTAGATATCAAGGACATGGTGCTCTAAGGGAAACATAGCATATACTCAGGCAGCAGTTCCAGGTATTATCCTTAGTAGATATCTCAAAAACATTACTGCTTGCCAGTGGCCGCCGTCAGCAGCGTCACATTGGATTTCGTGAAGAAGCCATCGAAGTCGCCGTACCTGTGTATATACTCATTTACCAGCAGCGTATTCTTCGAGGGCTCAGTAAATGTCTGCTTGAGCCCTTCCTCCGGGGAGCCTACAAGCTCTATCAGGAACTTCATGCCGTCGTCCTTTATCGCCTGGAACGTCTCCTCGATCTTCTCCGTCTGGAAGGCGATATGATGCACCCTTATCCCGTAGTTTTGAATGAACTTCTCCGTAGGGCCTGAGATCTCATCGCTGATGTAAGGTGTTATGCCTGATGTGAAGACGGCAGCATAATCTGAATGCGAGAGCCTTGCAACGCTGGTTATCGAATTGAGGCCTTTAACATAAATGGCGAAATCGAACTTATAGTTGGTCAGCTTCATGAACTCGATTATGGCAGCATCTCTTTCCTGAGCCTTAACTCTGGTTGCCGCATGATCAATCCATCTTATATTCTTGAGATAATCGAGATCCGGCTTCTCTGGATTCCAGTCGATGACTTTTGAGTCCGCCGATTTGTAATCGCCTCTCCCGCCTTTCCATTGAATGAGGCCTATTGAGTTGCCTGTAAACCTCGATGGTTCAGTCTGGATGAAAGAATAGTTCTCCTCGTCCACGATATTATCGGTAAGGAACTTCACGCCCTGAGATCTCTGGATGGAGACATACCTATCAATATCATTTGTTTCGAAGATGAATGTCTCAAGCCTAGTACTCGGAAGCTGCTTTGATTTTGGGGCTATGTTGATCTTTTCAAAAGGATTTCTGCCCTTCAGCCGGCATGTGATGAGGAAATCTGCCGATCTGAAATTGGGAGCTCCTGGAACTTTAAGAACACAGGTCCTTAGGCTTGTATCCTGAAAAGCTTCCTGAAACCTCAGACCGGTATATCTTAAGAGCTCCTCTATGGCCGACCTCTGCATTTCAGGCTCAGTGTTTATGACGACCGCCTGCAGGCCTCCCACAAGACCTTCGAGGCCTAATCTTTTTCTCTCCTCCGGTATCTTTAAAGCCTCAGCCTTAAGTCGGTCGTCGCTGTCCTTCTGGCCTTCAGGGAGTCCTTTAGACTCCGGGCATGCGGGATTAGAACTCATATAAGAACTCGTTTATTGTCTATTCTACTATTTTTACTATTGCTGACCATAATAGCAATTTGCCTGAAATTGATATTGTTCATAGGATAATGCTGCTGACAAACATGTTATATCCATGGCTCTGTAAATAACTGTATCGAAGTCATAAAAGATAATGGATTTCAAATCAATAAGGAGAAAATATGATAATATGTCTGTCGGCATTTAAAACGGACTTCATTGCCCATTCGATGAGATCAGGCATCTCTGAGATCTTTTTTCCCAGAGCGCCTGTTACCATGTATTCTTTTCCATCATAGAGCTGCAGCCCGGGGCCTATCTGCTCCAGAAGAGCGTCTCTGATAACATCTTCGAAAATAGATTTCAGGTTGCCTTTGGAATCTGGAACCATACCGTCAATAACATGTGCTTGCAGCTCATTTCCCTTCGAATTACAGGTTCGAATGCATAAGGCAGCTTGGCCATCAATAACCAGTATGAAGAAGAACTTCTCAGGATGCGATAAAATATCTCTGCGAAGTCCCTCAAATGTGGATTCAATTCCTATTTTGATCAAATTCTCACCATTATAATTTATTCTGGCAGTATCAATATCGTATCACCAAATGAGTAAACATGAAGAAATTTCCAAATAGCATAGCTGCTTAATCCTTTGAATGCAATTAGCTTTTGAGCTAAGTGGATTATTTAGATACCTATGGGTAAAAAATTTTTCGGTCCGCAGCCGGTCTGGTTAATAATCAGACTTATATTAAAAAATATATCTATATGAAATGAAACTACAATATACTACCCTGAACTCCGGATATATAATTTAAGCCTGAAGCTTTATTGTAAATTGACATAGGGATGATATCTGTTATCGTATTATGAATTATGTTCCGGATATCACTAGGAGTCCAATCATATTTTATACAGGCATATATAATCCTTTGGCTTTTAATTATATCACATACGTATCTCTGCATTGTACATCGGCTTATGACACGCTATTAGAACGCAATTTTCCTATTGCTTTATTATAAAAGCTATCCAAGTTTTTTAAAAAAATTTACATGAGAGGAGAACATGAAGTACGTAGCGGTATTTTTGGTAGCCATAGCTCTCTTTGCGCTATCAGGCAGTGTATTTGCAGAGGATGCCAAGGCTACAGAAGGTCATTGTAGGAATCCGACTGGCGGCTGTATGCCGACTGGAGCAGATTGCCCAACAGGCAGCAGCTGTCCAACAGGAGATCGTTGTACCACAGGTAGCTGCTGTCCAACTAATTCAGGATGTCCGACAGGTTGTAATTGTGCGACAGGATCAGGTTGCACAAGCGGCTCGAGCTGTCCAACAGGCTCTGGCTGTACAACCGGCGCAGGCTGTCCGACAGGTACTGATTGTACAACAAGTGCTGGATGCGCCACTGCAAGCGGATGTACGACTAACTCATTCTGTCCAACCAGCTGTGGCTGTATCACCGGATCAGCTTGCCCCACAGGAACGGACTGTACAACAGGCTCTGGCTGCCCGACAGGAAGCCTCTGCATGACTGGATCAGGCTGTTCAACGGGTTGCAGCTGTGCCACAGCATCCATGTGTCCAACAGGTGCTGGCTGCCCAACAGGTGTAGGCTGCTCAACGGGATCAACCTGTCCAACGGGTTCAGGCTGCTCGACGAATACAGCATGCCCTAGCGAAACAACCTGTGTGACCAACTCGTTCTGTCCGACCTGCTCTGGATGCTTAACATCATCTACTCGCCTAACAGGGGCCACCTGTCCAACTGGAACAGGCTGCATAACCGGTACCAATTGTCCGACCGGCGCAGGCTGCACAACAAGCACTGGTTGCACTAGTGGCACCTCCTGCCCGACAGGCACAGGTTGCACAACCAATTCCGTCTGCCCATCCTGTAGCGGCTGCATAACCAGTGCCAAGTGCCCGACAAGTACAGGCTGCGCAACAGGAACAGGCTGTACAACTGGTACCAGCTGCACAACCAATTCATGCTGCCCAACAAGTAGTGGCTGCGTTACCACCCATAGCTGCCCGAGCGGCAGCGGTTGCCCAAGCGGATCCAAATGCCCGACAGGCTCATCTTCGGCAACACATTCGAACAGTCCCACTGGATCACATAGATGAACAAGCTCTTCACGAGCTACTTGAGCTGATTGATTGATAGATGCTGCATGCGTTCAGTTGAATCATCTGAATGCATGCGGACGATAATTTTCATTTTTTATGGACTTGAAGACATAAACAATAGTAATGATCATCAATAAGAACGATTTGTTCCTATATATTTATAGATAAACAGATATAACCACATTTGGCAGACATTTAAAGCAAATTTAAAGCGCTCCATTCTGATCGGGATAACTCCGCAATAAAGTATTAGTACATATTAGATATCGGCGGGACAATTTCAGATTAAATATTAACCGCTAGCTTAATATATGTTCTAAATACGATATCTTATGATAATAAGATTATTCGGAGAGTTAATTGTGTTGCAATATGGAAGTTTACATATGGCCAAAGCTGCTATTCTCTCTCTACTGTTAATATATCTGGCAGCTGCAGGCTCAGCATCTGCCCAGAATACGGCATCCCCCCAGAAGATCGCATTTGATCCCGTAGATCATGCTTATATTTATGATATAAATGATGACGGCAGCGTCAGATGCACCTGGTCAACCACAATCATCCCCAAGGAGCCGAGCATCCTATATACATTCTCCTTCAGAGGAGGAGAGACGAAGGACTATAAAGCCGAGGATTCCTTAGGTCAACTGATCGATGCTGATGTTAATGAGGCCAGCGGCGAGCGAACCATATCCATGCTTCTTGCCGGCTATCAGGTCGGAAAACCATACAAGTTCAATCTTTCCTTCACCTGGAACGGGCTTCTATCAAGGAACGGCGAGAGAAATACACTCTACACCAGCGTAAACGTGGGGGAGCCTCAGGGTGCAAACGTTATTGTTATTCCTCCAAAGGATGCGAGAATAGGAACATCTGTAGTGACAAAAGGAAATTCAACAGATCCCTTTAAGAGAGTCCTAATCTCCGGCAGAGATGCCCTGCTTTGGAGTGCTGCAAATACAGGAAATGAAACGGAGATCGTATTCAGGGCGAATTACAACTACTACAATGCTGCAATGTCAATCACGGATAATTTATTCAAGATTGGAGCTGGTGCGCTGATAATAGTCGTTGCTGCCATACTTCTGGGCTATAGGAAGAAGCTGCCAGAACTAGCATCGAAGATCAAAGAGCACATATGAGCAGCGAAATAGATGGAAGAGATCCAAAAATGAGCAGCGAATCAAAGGCACCAGCCAGAGCCAGAGATTACATCCCCTATGTGCCTCTCCTTTTCTTTATAGCCTGGGAGTCAGGGATAATACATTCCACCTTCAAGCTGATGACGCCGATGTATGTCGTCAGCCTGGTATCAGGGTTATCTCTACTCATCTTCTTCTCATGGAAGAGATTTGAGAAGGCCAGAATGCTCGGCATCATAATGTTCTTCATACCCTTTTTGCTGAGAAATCCTGTGCCTTACATCTTTCTGCTGCTGGCAGCAATATATTATTTTTATAGAAATGAGCATCTTCTGAAGACCGCATTTATCTTGCTTCCTATAGCAATAGTAGATGGCCTAGGCCTAGCACTGAATACTTGGATAACCCTGCTGATCACATTTATATTCTTCGTCTTTGCGAGCATCTACGATCTTGGAGCCGCATCTAAGGTGCAGGTCAAGCCCATAACAAAGGCGGCTTTGTATATCTCGATGACACTGCTGCTGATCAGCCTCTCTCCGATCGATCCACTGGGCCAGATGAAGACAGGAAAAATCGCATACGATGGATTCCACCATAAACTGGACTCGGCATTCTTCGAGAACGATACGATAACTCATTCAACTCTCAGATATCTAGATACGGTAGGCTATGAGACTACGATCCTGAACAAGACGATATCGCCGGAATCTCTGAAAGGCATAAGCATACTGGTGCTGGAGACTCCGGAAGAGAAGTATAGCCCTCAGGAGATCGGGTATATCACAGACTTCGTAAGAAACGGTGGAGGTCTGTTTGTCCTGGGAGATCATACAAATATTATGGATTGCTATACAAACCTCAATCCTATACTGCACAACTTCGGCCTGCACCTTAACTTCGATTACAGCATGCTCTGGGAGCCCCACTTTGCAAGCCTTGCGGGCTTCGACAGCACAGAGGAGACTGCAGGGGCCACACTAAGAGCCAATAGATCAGATGCAATGATACTTTATGCGCTCAAGTATACAACATGGGCCGATCTGGGCGATTGGGGAGAAGAGAATCACGCCTATTTGGGCGATGTTGCACCCCAGAGCAATGAGGATTATGGCGTTCTTCCAATATGCGCAGCCGTAAACTATGGCAATGGAAGGGTTCTGGCAATAGCAAATTCCGATTGTATGAGCGGTCCTAACTTGCTGTACAATTATGCCTTTGTAGTGAAGGTAATGAGCTATCTCAACCATGAGAACAGCATCCTGAGAAACGCCTGGTTCATTATCCCTCTGGCCCTTCTGGCAGCTTTGGGCATATTCAGAGCACGCGGATATGCTGTCATCCCTTTAATTGTTTCAGCTTCCATAATCATTCTTCTGCTTACCGTCCAGGCTGCCGTTCCTTCGAGATGGGAGCCGACAAATATGGTCGCTCTTGATGTCGGTCATGCAAATATTGAGGGTTATGGAGATCCTCATCAGTATAAGAATGTCTTCGTGGCCATATTTGCACAGCACTTCGGGTTCAATCCCGTTCTTGTGAAGGATGCACCCCAAGACTTATCGAAATATAAGGCATATATCACCATGGGTCCAACCGGTCCATTCAGCACTGAGGAGCAGAAAAACCTATTGAACTATGTAGAGAACGGCGGTACTTTGATAGTCTTTGATGGATACCATTCCGATATATCTTCAGACCAATCGAGCCATCCGGTAAACACACTGCTCAACGATTTCGGTATGTCTATGAACGAGACCCTTCTGGGAGAGATCAGCTATTTCAACTATACCACATGGGGTTATCATTTGCCTTATATGAAAGAGACAAGGATAGGCGTTAGACCGCTAAAGAATCCTCTGATGAATGAAGTTGGCGGAAATATCACCATGTACTCTGCGGTGGAGGTCATGGGTGGAACGCCAATTGCTCTTTACAACAATACGCCCGTAATGGCTGTCAAAAAAATCGGGAAAGGACAGATAATAGTGGTAGGCGACCATACGATATTCAAGAATTTCGTACAGTACGAGCCGATCTTCAGCTATCCTGATCCGAACCTATTGAAGTTCACTGAAAACCTGCTTTCATCCATTGGAGGGAGGGAAGAAAATGGACTTTGAATCCAAAGTAACAGGGTTTGCAACAGGGCTTTTCCTCTTGGGAAGCTACATAATGTTATTCTATTACTGGGAATACTCTGCCTTCATAGTAGCAGTGGCCGCTATCCTTCTTCTCCTGGTCGCATTTAGAGATCATGCTCTCGGGAAGAGTGACTTAGTCGCATTTTCGCTGGCAATACCCATCTCACTCTTCTTCATGAAGGGCCTTGTCAATAATACATATATCCCTCTGATCGTTGTATTGATATTCTCTCTGATAGCGATCAATGCCAAAGTTGAGGCTTTCCTTCCAACACTGGCAGGTGTTTTAGTCCTACAGTTTGCGGATACTAGAATCCTGCTAAATGGACTGTATGCAGTTCTCAGGGATATATCACCTCTATTTGGGATAAGGTATGAAATAAACAATGCAGGCTATCTGCTGCTCTATCATACGAGGACCAAACTGCCCATATTGCTCGATGATGTAAAGCTTCTTCTTCCGTTCTTTGTCGCCCTGCTGGTCGCAGAGCTGCTGCTACTCGCCATCATAGAAGATGATCGAAAGAATATCCTGAAATCTGCATTCCCCGTGGCCGCTGTTCCTTTTGTCTTCACAATTCTCAGTCTGCAGAATTTTCTGTATAATCCATCGCCTGCCAATTTCATCCCTGATAACTTGTCGGCTTTGGCTCTTCCCCTGGCATCCATTCTGCTTGCAGGCCTGGTGATCCCTGGAGCCAAGATCAAGAGATTCCAGGCCGGCAGTTTTAACTCAAAGAAGGTAACTGCGCCGCTATTGATAATATTCCTGCTTCTGGGGCTGTTATATTACACTCCGATCACTTCCAGGTCGGACCCAAAGATAATAATAGATGAAGCTCATAGCGAATGGGAGCCCACCTGGCCGGACTATATCAAAACATACGAAAAAGATCCTGTCAGCGGCACCAACAATTATTTCGGATGGCTGAATATACTTGCAAGCCTCTACGATATCAATCTTATCATTGACAGGCCCGATAAAGTGCCGGCTGTAACCGCAGTCGGCACAACGTTGGTCGATGAGATCTCTCTAAAAACCCTGGAGAGTATCTCCAATGGCAGAAAGGCTGTGCTGATTCTAAAATGCGTAACTAAGCCTTATACAAATTCTGAGGTCAATGCAATCTTGGATTTCATAAGCAAAGGCAATGGTCTACTTTTAATCAGCGAGCACACGGATATCTATGGTCAATGTACGAATCTCAATCCAATAGCTGAGAGGCTGGGATACAGGTTCCTGCCAACGGGTGTTCAGGATATATATACGGATTCCACAGGGTCTACGACGCAAAAAGGAGAGCTGCCGCCGATAATATCTCGATACATGACTGGAGATCAGTCATGGGAGACCAGCGACAGCATCGAGAAGCTGAACGGAAGCTCTCTGTTTGAGGTTACAACCAGGCCCAGCTATTTCGGGCACTTCCGTAATGAGACGGCGCCGTTCTTCTTGAGCAGGGAGTTCCCTGACGAGGTCAAGATGAACTCGCTCTTCGACCGTCACCTTGTCATCGCCGGAACAAAATATGGAGACGGCAAGGTTCTAATGTTCACGGACAGCACAGATTTCAACAACGGCGTGATAGGCTTTGGGGATCATGCTCAGCTTTCCATTGGAATGATTGAGTATGTCTCCAGCATAGATAGGCTGAACAATATGCTGGTGCTGATTTTACTGCTGGCGGTTGCAGCTGCGATAGTGATTATAAACCGCAGAAGCCCGATGAGCGCCCTGATAGTACTATCTATACTGCTGCTGATATCTCTTAACCTATCTTATCCCCTGGCGCACTATACAGCAGAATTCCCTGGACTCAAAGGCAAACCGGTGATTGCAATCCTGAGCGCTGATGCTGACTATAAGGAGGATTATCTCTCTGGAATGTTCGATCTGGAAAAGCTGATGGACAAATATTTCAAGCAGAATACGACTGCCTTGATCATATCAAATCCTCCTGAGAATTGGATCAAAATCAGCTGCAGAATAGATAATCTGCATGATGCGATAGTGGATAAAGGAGATACATCGGGCAAAACATTCACCTAAGGGAACTCGGCCGGCCTATGACCGGCTGAGTTTGCCATTATGTTTTATATCGATATCTTTTTTAACACTCATCAAATTTAAGCCTGAACAAAGATATAGCTCGCGCAAGAAACACTTGCCCAAGAACCTTTTATTATAATAGATTCTGAAACATTATCTTAAAGAGCTTATCGGCATATTCATCAGGAATTGTAGTGACTTTTTGTCTTTGTTTCAAATATTTGCCATCAGGCTTAAGCAACCTGTCGGGAAAAATACTAAAAGATCTAGCCAAGATGATTACGTATCTCATGAAGGTACGCATATTAATAATAACCGGTCAGAACAATCTATTCCTATACATTTATTAAAATGCCAAAAGAGATTTCTTTTAAAAATAGTGTTGGAGGAGAATATGAGACATATTTTAATGTTGCTGGTAGTCCTCATTTTGCTATGGACCGTCAGCGTTCATGCTGAGGAGGCAAATGTATTGCAGGCCAATAGTATAACAGATAGCGGATGTCCTACAGGCTCTAAATGCCCGACAGGTGCGGTCTGTCCTACAGGTTCAAGCTGCACTACCGGCTGTAATTGTGTATCTGGGACTACATGTCCGACCGGCTGTGAATGTGCCAGCGGTGTTGCGTGTCCATCTGCCTACAATTGTCCAACCGGCGGCACATGCGCTAGCGGCTCAGCGTGCTCATCAAAGAGCACTTGTCCGACAAGCAGCGCAGACTGCATGACGGGAAGCAGCTGCCCAACAGGCACGACCTGTGTAACAGGTAGTTGCTGCCCAACAGGCACAAGCTGTCTCACTGGGAGTAACTGCCCAAGCGGAACTGGCTGTGCAACCGGATGTAATTGCAATACAAATAGCTGCTGTCCCTCAACTGCTGGCTGTATAACCTCCAGTAGCTGCCCATCCAACTGTGACTGCCCGACTGGAACAGGCTGCACCAGTGGCACTTCCTGTCCGACGGGCACAGATTGTACCACTAACTCCTACTGTCCATCTTGTAGCGGCTGTATAACCAATACCAATTGTCCGACAGGCACCGACTGTGGAACCAACTCCTGCTGTCCATCTTGTAGCGGCTGTTTAACCAATAGCAATTGTCCAACAGGCACCGGCTGTTCAACCAACTCCTGCTGTCCGAGCTGCACCGGATGCATAACAGGCGGACACTGTTTGACTAGTGCAGATTGCCCGTCTCGTTCAAGCTGTCCTACAAGCGACAAATGCGCAACGGGTTGTACCTGTGTGTCAGGAGCAAGATGTCCGACGGGTGCTCATTGCACAAGAGGGTGTGTTACAGGACCGACGACTCCAACAGCATCCGGCAGTCCATCAAGCACTACATAGATTGAAATATGAGAATGGCATTATGGGATAGTTTTAAATTTTTTTAAAGCATGTCTTATTACGGTGAAAAGATTCATGCTAAAGATATTATGCCTATCGGTTCTCCTCATGGGCCTTCTGATGGGATCAGCCTCAAGTCAGCTTTGGGACCTTGGATCTCCTCAAGACTGGCTCAGCTCTGGGCCGGTATATATAACAGGGCCGTACTATACCCCTATCGGAACTAATCCCTCAAGCATTCCCATCAGCCAATATCCCTATCCTGTCTCTAATCAATCCTACGGACTCCAGAAGTTCTTCTCGATAGACTATACTCAGTACTATAGAATGCCCATAGGAGCCCCTCCAATTGTGCATATCACCGCACCTCAAAGATACGAGACCAGCGGAAATGTGCCAGTGAGCCTTTATTTCATAGGCCAGAATCAGGCGGTGCCATATTCTCAATACCAGACCTATGCTGCATACACGGGAGGCAACTCCTTATGGATAGAAGGAACTTCCAGCTGGGCCCAGTACGCAACAGTTCCCCAGGGTTCATCTTTAACACTTCTGGCAATCATTCCAACAGGCGGCAGTGGATACCTCTATGAGATACGCCCGGATGGCCAAATGGTGAAGAACTACTACTACTTCTACCCAGGGTCGAGCCAGATAAGTTTCTATGCGGATACAATAGGGCAGCATATACTGCTCTTCTCAATAGGGAGCCAGCTTAGCAACGCTATAAATATTGATGTTGTCGGCTACAGTCCGGAGTCGAGTAATCCATCTACAGGAGGTTATTGAAGATGAGGTTAATAAATGCAGCAATAATTGCAGCAGCATTAGTCCTAATAACGTCTTCCGTATCTTTAGCTGCTCCTGAAACACGCCAGGCAGGACCCTATATGGTATCGTTCAATATGAACACGGGAATGAACTATCAGATTCAAACGCCGAATCCGGCAGTATATCCCTTTGCCACGATATATCCAATAGTAATTGTAACTGATAATATGACAGGCGCTTCAATAAGCATAACAAAGTACAATAACCTCACGGATTCCACACTACAGGTGAGCGAGGAGATTACTGCCCTTCGTATGGCAATAAGAGGTATCAATACCACTGCAGCTGAAGAGCGGGTGATAGATGGCAGGAATGGGTTCATTATCTCTGGAGTGCCAATAGGCATAGCCAGTGTACCCACTGGGCTCCAGTTCTATCAGGCCCAATACTGGCTAGATAGCAGCAGCTGTGGATGCGGCCCAGTTTCCGTTGGCATGGCACTAGTAGATATAACCTCAACTTATCCCGAGGCTGTGACACTGGGCATATTGGGCAGCATTCACGTGACCGAATCAGCCGGCCAGATGTCTCTATCGACACCGGGAATGGCCCCGACACAGACATCGCAAGCAGCTACACCTCTAAACTATTAGAATGGCTTTTTGTAGCCATCATTTTTTAGCTGATCTAAGTAATTTTATGGAATTAGCTGAATCTGCAATAGTATCGGCAAATGCTCTATAGATCAGCAAAAGGAATAAATGGTTAAACTACAAGTACCAGGATAAAAACAATGGTACGACCCGCGTACCGGGAGAAAGGAGGTTAATAATGAAATTGGTTCTCACAATCATCGTTGTCTCGATACTTCTAGCAGGCGTGCTGATTGCAGCTGGTGCAGATAATGTGATAGATCTCAGCACATTAGGAAGGAGTAATCAGGGTACTATAAATATTCCAGTTATCTCTCAAAGCATGGCCAGCATTCCGGCCACTCATCTTGGGGAGAGCGCAACACCACAGGTCTCTTCTCTCAGCACCCTCGGCAAGCCGAAGGTCGAGTCAACCACTTCGGCATTGAAGATAAATGGACCATCCCCGATAACGATTACCCCAATGTTTGCTATAAAGAATCAGAATATTACCACGGAGGCAAACACGGTCTTCACTCTGCCTGTTGCCGTAGGTGCCAATAGCACAGTCTTTACTCTTCCAATAGCCATATTTGGTGGAGCTTAAGTGATGAAGGTCGAGCTTATGGCGGATGGCAAGGTCATCCCCCTGAATGATTTTACCCGGGAAATTATAGGCAACGTATGCAGGGCTATGGCCGAGTCCCTTCGAGGCGTTGGCCAGGACTGGAAAGAGATAGAGATTAAGATGCATCAGGACTAGAAGGATCTCATTAGAAGGATCTCATTAGAAGGATCTCATTCCTTCTTGCCCTTTCTGAAGGCTGAGGATAGATCAATAAAGTAAGTTCCCTCCTTCACAGCCATGATCAGCTCATCCCTTTCAAAGAGCGATGGCAGATTAAGCTCATAGGTTCCTGGCGCAGTTATTTTTATGCTTTCAAGCTTATCATCCACTTGTGCGACTGGTGTTTTATCTTCGGCAATCGTATCAACAATCCTGTCATCAATCTTGGCATTCACAGGTTTCACTATAGGTTTTATTGGCGATTTTTCGGAAACAGAGTGCAGTCTTGGGCGAGCAGTTCGTGCTTTCCCAACGCTGTCCGCTTTGGCCTCTTTCGCCGATCTCTTCACAGATCCCTTTGCCGATACCTCCGCCAATCCTTCCATAGATCGATCTTTAGCCGCCCTTTTCGGAGGCCTTCTGACACCCATAGACTGGTTTATAACCTGTTCTGCTTGCTGCTCCCCCTCATGCCGTGCTTCTTTGACGAACATGAACTTCCTCCAGCCGCAGACAGGACATCCCTTCAATATGTCATCGCCGGTGCCGAAGATATTGTTGCAACGGGTACAGATGTGAGGCATCTAATCTCCTACAGATAATTTAGTGCTGATCTGATACTGGTTCTTTTCTATAGTTCTGAGCTGGTTTGCAGGTCCTATCACTGTCATCCTGCCCTTTGCGTTTTTCCCGAGAAGCTTACTCACGAAGGAGCTTTCCCTCTTGACAGGGTAGCTCTCGATCTCTATTCCCGAGAACTCATCCAAGCGGATCTCGCTCATCGTCATCTCAATCAGGCGCACCTCCTCATCCGGGGAGAGCCCGCTCTCCAGGACAACTATCCTGCCAGTTTTGACCTTATCCAGGATAAGCCTGATCTTCTCCATGGAAGTCATCCTCTCAAGCTTTTCTCCGGAGATCAGATCCATCTGTAATTCTCTCATAAAATCACCCGAAATGAGTCGCTATTGCCTGGTATAGTCCATCGATATTCGATCCGTCAAGGGCCGAGATCTGCACTATTGGGTGCTGCGGGAAGGCTGATTTTATCCTGGCCGGTGATGCCTCCGGCAGATCATTTTTATTTGCCACGATGAGAAGAGGCAGCCCTCTTGCCTCCATATTTCCAATAACAGTGACATTGACCTGTGTATAGGGATCCTCAGTGGAATCCATTACCAGAAGCACGCCGTCGAGGTCGTCAAGCCATTTGATGGCTTCAATCACACCCTCTGTTGCCTCTTTGGCCCTCTTCTTGGCTTCAGGCTCAGTCAGGCCATAGGTCATGAACTCTTTAAAATCGATCTTAGTAGCCATTCCCGGGGTATCAACGATATCGAGCTCAATGCTTGAGCCGTTGGATTTTATCAATACGCCTTCCCGCCTCATGGCCCTGCGTGTTTCATGTGGTATCGGCGAGACTGTACCCATGGCATCGCCATCGCTCCAATCCTTGACTATTCTATTGGCAAGGGTGGTTTTGCCCGCGTTTGGCGGGCCGTATATTCCTATCTTTGCCCTCCTCTTCTTAAAAATTTTATTTATCCAGCCTCCAAGGCTCTCTCTCAGGCTGCTGATCAATCCCATATCCTACCTCAAAGTGGCATAAGTGTTATCTGTACTAATAATTTTCCGTAACTTTTTATTGAAGAATTTATTTGGAATAGATAAGGGCAAAGAGATATCCTGCAGTCTTTTAGAACTTATTAGATAAGTATTTTCAAAATGAACATCGCTGAAGGGATTACAGCATAAAATAAAGAGTAAGGTGATCTAAATTCGGCCGAATAGATTTTGGGCCGGGCAGCTGCAGGTGAAACCATTGAACTCTCCACAGTCTCTCAAGGCCTTCCAAATATCCTTGAGCGGGCTATCCAGAACGTTGCCATAGCTAACGTTCAGATAGGGGCATGCTCTGACGCTGCCATCTACTGCCACATGCACCCATCTCCGGCCTGCCATACAACCGAGCATCTGACCCTCGAAATAAGTGTTAGCGAATATGCGAGGCCCACCAGGCGTGGAATTGATCTTTCTGTAAATATCAATTATCTTCTCACGCTCGATCTGGCTGAGCTGCTCCTCAGGAGACCTTGGTATGCCCTCCCAGATCGATAGCTCCTGAACACCCAGATCGGATGCCAGGCTGTAGAGCATTGGTATCTTCTCGACATCGCCTGCCTTCACGTGGGCAGATATCGTCACCATCAGATCTGCATCAAGAGCTATCTTTATTGCCTCGATTGCCTTTGCATAAGCTCCTTCAATTCCCCTTATTTTATCATGCTCTGCAGCGTCCGGGCTATATACTCCTATTATTAGGTTGTAAAGGCCGGCCTCCTTTAGTTTCACTGCCTTCTCCACAGTCATTTCGAGGCCGGGCGTAAAGAGATTGACGATGGCCTTCTCAGGATCAATATGCTTAATGATCTCAAAGATATCCTCACGCAAGAGTGGGTCGCCTTCTGTAAAGGTTATGATGCAGGCGCCCAGATCCAGAGCCTCATCTATAATGCCGAGGATCTGTTCCTTGCTCAGCTCTCCCTCACCATCCTTAATCAGACAGTGATCGCATGCGCAGCCGCAAAGGCGTGTCGTCTCAATGGAGACTGTTTCAGGTACCGGCCTTCCAATTGCCAATCGTGCCTCGTTGAGCACCAGCCGCCTGAAAGGACCGCTGGGGATAGGTGGAAGCCAGGTGGTGGCAATTATGTCCTTTAATCTGACCATGGCAGGCTTTTCCTCGGATAGCCTCTGATTGATCTTGTTCAGGGCCGGCTGAACCATTAAAGCTAAAGCCCCATGGGCATTGAGCCTGCGGCTACCCTGATCAAAATCTACGCTGAGAGCGGCAGTCGAAATTAGCTGCGTCATTATGATATCATTTTTCCGCTGTAGTTATAGAGTTATCGCGTGACTACTCCCCGACTAAAGCTGGGGGCATCTAGGTCAACGCCCACAGACTGTAACCCCAGTCTGAGGATATTTAAGGCTGCGTTATGGTCTCTATCAAGGGCATCCATTAGCCCTGCTTTTGTTCTAAAAGAAGAGATAACATTAAATTTGCATGGCTTATTGTATGAGAGCGGTGAGAAATATTTCGAGTGGAGTTGTATTGGCCTATTCCGGAGGCCTGGATACATCTGTCTGCATACCGCTTCTGAGGGAACGGTATGGATTTGATAAGGTCATAACTGTTCTTGTTGATGTCGGACAGCCAGAGGCCGATATCGAGCGAGGAAACCTTCGCGCGAAGAAGCTTGCCGATAGACATTATGTTATAGATGCCAAAAGAGAGTTCGTCGAGAAGTATATCTTTCCGTTGATCAAGGCCAATGGCTCTTACGAGGGGTATGTTCTTGGAACTGCAATAGCCAGACCGCTGATCGCCTCCAAGGCTGTTGAGATCGCTGATAAGGAAGGCATAAATGCGCTTGCGCATGGCTGCACCGGGCGCGGAAACGATCAGCTGAGGTTCGAAGAAGTCTTCAGGTGCACAAGCTACCGTGTCATCGCGCCTATGAGAGAGCTTGACCTCGCGAGAGAATGGGAGATCAATTATGCGCGGGAGCACGGGATAGATGTGCCTGTGACTAAGGATAAGCCCTGGTCGATAGATGAAAACCTCTGGTCCAGATCTATTGAGGGCGGCAGGCTTGAGGATCCATACTTTGAGCCGCCAGAGGAGATCTACAGCTGGTCAAAGAAGCCAGATGCAAGTAAGCCTGCACAAATTATTGAGATAGGATTTGAGCAAGGTGTGCCGGTATCCATAGATGGAGAGAAGATGGATGGGATCGAGCTGATAACAAAGCTCAACCGGATCGGGGGAGAGCATGGCGTCGGGAGGACAGATATGGTCGAGGATAGAGTCCTTGGACTCAAGGCTCGCGAGAACTATGAGCACCCTGCCGCAACAATACTCCTCACAGCTCATAAGGATCTCGAGCATCTGGTCCTGTCCAGGCAGGAGCTCAGGTTCAAGTCAATCGTTGATGAGACCTGGTCTGAGCTCGCCTATATGGGACTTGTTGACGATCCTCTGTTCCCGGACCTGAACGCGTTTATTGATCAGAGCCAGAAGCGCATGAACGGTTCAGTCAGGATGAAGCTTTACGCCGGATGCGCGACATCTGTGGGCAGGAGATCTCCTGATGCACTCTATGCGCAGGATATGGTCTCTTTCGATTCTCAGACGCTGAGCCAGCGTGACGCAGAGGGCTTTGCCAAATATCATGGATTCCAGGCGAGGCTTCTGAAGAGAAAGAATTGAAGAGAAAGAACGCGTGAAAAGAAAGAATATCTGAAGATAAGGGGCAGAATTTATAGGATGTCTCAGCCATATATACTGGCATGCTCAGGCTTATGATCTCCGAGGATGCCAGGTCCGAAGACATGGCTCCGCTCGCCCTTGCAATCAACGAAGTCATAAAGCTGCCAGTCACTTTGCGCAGCGCCAAATACTCCGGAGTAAGAGTTGAGAGGGGCAAGGTTCTGGATGAGAACTACAGCGGCCCCATACTCGAGGATGTTTTGAAGACCGGAAAGCCGATCCGCACCATTCCCGGAAGCGGCGCTTACAAAGGCGTTCCTGTCTCAGTCGCACCAATAATAGCAGAAGGGAAGCCCGTTGCTGCGATTGGCGTGGTGGATATCATAGGCACCGTTGATATCCCGGAGGTCTTCGGGGCTTATGCCGATGTCATGAGACAGGTATCAGAGAAGCGATGAAGATTCGCAAGGCGGAGCTGGCTGATCTTTCAAAGATTGTCGAGATCGAGAGTCTCTGCTTTCCTGAGGAGACGGCCTTTCCGCCAGGGATGTTCGCGTACCTCATCAGATATGCGGTGACTTTAGCAGCCTTTGATGACGATAGGATGGCAGGATTCATCATCGGCTATGCCAATGGAGATACTGGATTCATTTATACCCTAGATGTACATCCCGATTATCGCAGAAAGGGCGCAGGCTTAATGCTTATCCGCGCGCTGGAAGAAAGGCTATGCTCTCAGGGTGCAAAGCGCATAAGGCTTGAGGCTGCTGTAAAGAATCCTGCAGCTTTAGAGCTTTATCGCAGGGCCGGGTATCATGAGAAGGAGCTTCTCAGGAATTACTATGGCAGAGGGAAGAATGCGGTCAGGATGTGGAAGGAATTTGAGAACTAAGCTTTTTCACTTCATGATTACATGGACATGTATAGAGTTAGGAGAAAGTAGCTGGATCAACAGAAAATTTTTAATAATACTAGAAGGCAGATATGATAATATTAACAGCAATGGGGGAATAGTACGAGCTTGATGGGAGTAGATGATATGCTCTGAAACCTGGCAGCAATGTTTATAAAAATAGATATCAATATAATCTATTGGTACTTCAACGGCTCTAAAAAATTGTATGAAGTGATTGATGGCTGCAGCCATTGATGGTATGAAGGAAAAGTTGCGATGATAAGCTGGTTTGAGATCCCTGCGGATGATCTTCAAAGGGCAAGGAAGTTCTACTCTGAGCTTTTCGGCTGGAGTATCGAAGAGTCCAAAGCTTCTTCCCTAAACGATAGATTGATTATCAAGACAGGGAATGGAAATGCGATCTCTGGCAGCCTTACCAAAAGACAGAGGCCGGGTCAGACGATCGTTAACTATATTGATGTTTCATCTACGGATAGATATATCGTAAAGATTCAACATCTCGGCGGAAAAGTTCTGGTTCCAAAAACTGCAGTTCCCGGAATGGGGTATTTCGTTGTATGTGAGGACACGGAAGAGAATGCATTCGGTATATGGGAGAACGATTTGAGCGCGACATAATGGATGAAGGATAATGATCATTGAGATAAACTCTTTTTAGCTTTCGTATTAAACATTTTAACGTTTAATTAATCTAAAGAAGGGAATCAACCGTGACCTATAAAACACAATCTATCTATGGCATAAGATCGCTAGATAAGAGAGACAATAATGACTGGAAAAATACAATGGATTCTTCTGATAGCTGCAGTATCTACAGCGGGTCTATTGGTGACCGCAGAAGCAGAGAATGCATCTGATACCTGTGTGCCAGTTTACGGCTATAAGATCATAAACAACTATCCTCATGATATAGGGGCATTCACCGAGGGCCTTGTTTATGATAATGGCACACTTTATGAAGGCACCGGCCTTGACGGCAAATCAACATTACGCAAGGTCGATCTCAAGACAGGCAAAGTTCTTGCTGAGATAAGCCTTCCCGATTCATTCTTCGGTGAAGGGATCACTGTGTGGAAAGACCGTATTATCCAGCTCACTTGGAAGTCGGGTACTGGCCTTGTGTACTATAAGGATAATCTGAGCTTGGCGGATAGCTTCACCTATAACACTGAAGGATGGGGGATTACCTCGGACGGTGAGCACCTGATAATGAGCATTGGCACTGATACCCTTTATATCCTGGACCCTGAGACATTCAAGGCAGTTGGACAGATAAAAGTGAGATATAACAGTAAGCCGTTAAGTGGCTTAAATGAGCTGGAGTATATCAAGGGCATGGTTTATGCAAACATCTGGCCTACGGATAATATCGCAGTCATCTCCCCAAAAAACGGCGCGGTCAAATCCTGGATAGATCTGAAGGGATTGTTGAGCGCTAAGGATCGCAAAAACACTGATGTGCTCAACGGCATAGCCTATGATCCTGAGGGCGATCGGCTGTTTGTTACTGGGAAGCTCTGGCCAAGATTATTCGAGATCAAGCTCACTGACGGAGGCAATTGCTCAACGTCATAAGCTTGATCAGCGTCCTTTTATATTGATTATACCTTGAAAAATGGATAGGATTAATCCTGTTCCTTCTCGTATTTGAACGATAGCTTTACTTTGGCCCTGTACTCCACTATCTTGCCGTTCTCCAATCTTACATCCAATTCCTTTACCTCGGCAATCCTCATGTCTCTCAGGCTCTTGGATGCGATTGCAACCACATTCTGGACTGCCTCTTCCCAGCTCTTCGGGGAGGTCCCAACCAGTACTATTACCTTATAGACGCTTCCATCCATCATTCTCACCTACCTCATAATTTTATGATTATACTGGCTCTTCTAATTAATATAATTTATCTAGTTTATACAATGTCGAGCAGCAAAAGCTATAAAACAATATGGGCAACTCTCGGATACCTGATCGGAAAAGAGCAGGAGACTGTTGTGATGATAGACACGCGCCACAGGGATCTAGTGGGCATAGATGACATTGCAGTTTATGTGCCGAAACTTTTCATACCGATGACAGGAGAGTTTGCAGCATCAAGGGGCATAGATCCCGGGAAGCTCACAAAAGGAATAGGGATAGAGCGTATGGCTATCCCAGATAAACACGAGGATGCTGCAACAATGGCTGCCATGTCTCTGCTCGGCCTTATGCGCAGAAATGACCTCAATCCGAAGGATATAGGCAAGATCTATATTGGAACCGAATCGGGCGTGGATGAAGCCAAGGCAATAGGAACCTACGTCGTGGGCATGCTCGAGATGGTCTATGGGCAGGGCTCCTTTGAGGAGTGCTCCACTGTTGAGTTCAAGTCGGCCTGCATAGGAGCTACCCATGCGCTGGAGAATCTATTTTACTGGTCTTCTGTCGATGATGATCGGGCAGGCGTTGTTGTGGCCTCAGATGTAGCAAGATATCAGCTTCGCTCTTCCGGGGAGTACACACAGGGTGCAGGCTCAGTTTCGCTTCTGGTCAAAAGGAATCCGCGACTGGTTGCTCTGGAGGGCATCTTCGGCGTGTTCACAAGAGACGAGAATGATTTCTTCAGGCCGCTAGGATCCAAGACTGCTGTAGTAAACGGCAGGCACAGCAACGACTGCTATCTGGATGCAATGGAAGGTGCCTTCAACGCATATGTGAAAAGAGCACTGCAGCGGACGATTATAAAGATGGCCGAGGACGAGTGCGCAACAGACCATATCGAGCATCTGCTCTTCCATATACCATACCCGAGGATGGTGGAATATGCATCCTCTGCCATCTTCAGGCGCGAATGGAGACACCTCAGCCGGTGGCGCGAGATTGAGGCTGAGATAGGTAAAGAGCCGAAGCCCAAGGATTTTACAGAGCCGAATGATTACGCTGCAGCTGCCGCAAATTATGATAAAAAGTTCTCAAAGGCCAGCCTCTTCCAGAGAGCATATGACGCCAAGGTAAAAGAATCGGCGCAGATATCCAGGCAGGTGGGAAATATCTATACCGGGTCAATTTACCTTGGGCTTGCAAGCCTTGCAGAGGGGCAGAATATCCATTCAGGAGAACGCATCTGCTTTGGCTCATATGGGAGCGGCTGCTCGGCCACTGTCTTCTCCGGGATAGTTCAGCCGCAGGCAGCAACACTGCCTGCGAGAAACATCTGGAAGATCCTCACTGAGAGAAGAGCTGTCAGTCTTGATGAGTATGAAATGCTTCATCAGGGCAGAATGGCAGATAGCATCTTACAGCCATCAGATGAATTCGCGCTTATGGATATTGATGGACAGGGATACAGGCATTATAAGTATATGCGCTAATGGATTTATATGCTGAGGATTTGAAAAAGGTAACCAGAAATTGAGACTGATATGCCAGGAGAATAATCGCAGTATATGTAATCTTGAACATCACTTATAAAAAGGATTAGAACACTTATAGAATTATAGAATAATGCAGCCTTGTAAGCAACGCATTGGAGCATATGCGATGGCAGTAGATATTTCCTTTGGAGAGCTGACATTTATATTGATAGGCATAGCAGCAACATTGCTGGGTGTTTTTATGACCCATACCCTTATCGATGCACGAGAGCATAGAAAATCCAGGCAGGACTTTAAAAACGCTATCGCGGTTGTATATCAGGAGATAAAGGATAATATGCTCTCGCTTAATGCAGGAACTCACATCGGGCTAATGAGGGTGAACACATCGGGCTTGGATCTTCTAAAGATAAAGGGACTCTACCGTCAGATGCCGGATGATGTTCTCAAGGACCTGCTGTCGTTATACTGGTACTTCCAGTTCGTAAATGATGTCGTCAACTGGGAGCTATCGCTTTTTTTGACGTCCACTTTAACTAATGTAGATGCAAATAAGATACTCGAAGTCAACGATAAACATGCGAAGGAGATTCACAGGCGCTGTCTCAAGGAGATACAGAGAACAAAAATACTTTACAGACTTGAAGGGCTTTTGAAATCTTAAATTGGTTTATTAAGCTTTGATGACCAGGAGAGGCTTATTGCCTTAGAAGCTTCTTGATCTCCTCAACGCTGAGCGCTTTGCCGATGGATTTTGTTTCTCCATCGATGAGAAGAGCAGGGACCATCATGACCCCTCTGCCCATGATCTCCTGGATGCTGTCCACCTTGATCACTTCTGCCGGAATACCTGTCTCAGAGACAGCCTTTTCAACATTCTTTGTAAGACTCTTGCATTTGGCACAACTTGTTCCAAGGATCTCTATCTTCATATACATCGCCTGATTTAATCACGAAACGGCCATTGGCCGGACTCTAATCACATTTTGAATTGACCTTACCACAGCACATATCCGAAATATCTTGCTGCATAAACCAATCCCACCACTATTACCAGCAGCCCGAAGAACTTGGTGGTCCATTGGCCTACAGATATATACTGGTCCCCTATTCTGCCGCCGACTGTCCTCGAAAAGGTAGATATAGGAATTATAGGAACGCCGTGACCTATGCCAAAGATGAAGAGCATTATCCCTCCAGCCAGCGGCGTGATATTCTGAGATGCAAGCCAGATCAAGACAGGCAGAACCATAGATAACGCGCATGGCGCCCATCCCAGAGCGAAGAATATTCCGAGGGTGAAGGCTCCAATTAGAGATGAATATTTGAAAAGACCGATGGATGTGTTTATCGATTTGTGAAGCAGGCTATCGCCGACCTCTCCGGAATTGCCCGTTGAATCTCTCCTTATGCGAGAGGTTACGGGCTCTAAAATCTCTCCTAGAGATTTGAAGCTGCTTATCCCAAGAAGGACCATAATAATGCCTGCAACGAAGTCGAAGATCCTGGAATCGCGGATGAATACCCCAACCTGAGATATAAACAGGCCCAGCACAAAGAAGACCACGGCCATGCCGAAGGTAAAGGCAATGCCTATCATAAAGCCTTCTTTTGATGTGGAAGTACTCTTTCGCAAGTACTCATCTTTGCGGCGCATGGTCAGGACATAGGAGAAGACAGCGATCATAAGGGCTATTGAGCAGGGTGCAAGCGAGGTGACGATTCCAAGAATGAACATGCCCAAAGCTGAGACGTTCTGCTGCGATATCTCGCCCTCCAGGCCCTTCCATCCGGAGCCTTTCAACTCCTGTATCTTTTTATAAATGGTTTCTGCACTCTGAACACCATCGACCTCTCCTTCGCCCACACGGTAGACATGATAGACTCCGGCAATGCCTCCCTGTTTATCCAGCAGCAAGATTGTGGGATTGGACATGCCGCCTTGAACATTCCAATAATCGATGTACTTGCTTCCGATCTTATAAGGCTCGATATCCTCTATCCAGGGCCAGGTAATATTGGTCTTCCACCAGCCCTCTGCCAATGTCTCCCCATCATTCGAGTAAGGGTTCTTTCGGAGATTGATGGTGACTATTTTTATGCTTCCATCCATCGCTCTTAAATCTGCAAGCGCCTTCACTTGGGCTTTGAGATCCTTCTCGCACTCTCTACAAAGAGGTATCTCGATGTTGGTTATATGAAGGACTACCGGCTCTCCTCGAAGATCGCTTAGCGAAAAATTTCCGCCGTCTGTACCGACAGCAGTAAAATCAGGAGCTTCAATAGCCTGATTGCTTGCCGACGCTGGGGCGTAGAGGCTCAAAACAGCAGTCGTAATAAAAAGCAAAAAGAGCGCTTTGGCCAGCAGCAACCCCCCATCAGCCATTATGCGATCACTTGCTCCAGCCGGATGCATTCTGTTGATGGTAATATATGGCATCCTTTAGGTAGGATACGATATCGCTCTCGCTCATTGCATCCTCTGCAGTATGCCAGGCAACAGATACCTTGCCATCAGGACTTTTTATCAGCGTGATGAAGACTGTTGTGGGGACATAGTTTCCCGTTATCCCATACGTGCTAAGGATCTCGATGCCCCTTTTATCAAGTTCATCTGCCATGAGGTCATAATAGGTTACGTCTTTGCCGTAAGAGGCCAGAGCCTTTTCTATATTCGCCTTTTGCACTGCGCAGGATGTGCAGCTGCTTGAATGGTCCAGAATAAGCACAGGCTTATCCTTGAGGGATTCCTGTACCCATTTTGGATGAACTACCAATGTGCCTGACCCAGAGCTCTGAGGTGGATAGCCGGTCCACCAGTCATCTTCGCCAGATCCAAGGGCGTGAGCAGGCTTATAGCCTTCTAACTTGTCCGCAGCCTGTGACCCTGTTGCGAAGACAGCTAAAATGATGACTAACAGAAATGTTGCCGCAAAAGCCTTGACAGCTCCAACCAGCACTCTGGACATCTCACATACTCCTTATATTTCTTGATTAATTTATCTTGCTCTAATGGCTTTAATCTTTTCCATAGGCTGACAAGCAATAATTGCCTGTATAGCGACCGCCTTATAGATGAAGGCATAGTAAAGGCATTTATTGTACAATAGCCTATGTCGCCTTAGACATTTGCCGAGTAGCTCTTGCCTATTCATATAAATCGTTTTTGGCTGGTATTGACGATATTATTAACAAAATAGTAATATTCGGATTGTATGGTGATTTATACATAATTGATGGGAAATCTTTAAGAGCGCAGGATCATATGCCGAAGTAAGACTAAAGGGTTGCGATCTCAACCTTATTTGATCCGGAGGCATTTGGTATGGGCAGAAAATTGCTGATCTTTCTGGGAATTGCAATAATAATCATGGCCTTGTTCTCATATGCAGATGCTGCATGCCCGCCCGGCGGCTGCGGCAGTGGCTCTGAGGATTGGGAGACCACTGCACAATCATTCATTAACTCCGATGTGCCCATGGTCGGTGCAAGTATCCAGGATATGACAAAAGGAAGCAGCCTGAAGGTTGGACAGGCAGCAACTGGCAGCACACTAAACGATGCTGAATCTTTGCCGAAGTCACCGGTCGGCTCTTCAAAGGATTCATCAGCTGACTTCATTCAGGCTTACAGATCGGATAGCTTTCCGAAAGGAAAATATCTCAAAGCAATGCAGAGCGTATCCAGCTCTGATCTGATCTTGGATGTATCCAATAATCATTCTAAGGGAGACGCAATTATAAGAGGCGCAGTTTCCATCCCCGCGAAGAGATTCATTTATGAAAACGGCAAAATTAGGCCAGTATCCGAGATCACAGAAATCCTTGGAGATGCAGGGATTTCCAGCGACGATTCAGTTGTTGTTTACAGCAGCAGCTTTGAATCCGGAGAGGCGGCATTTGTCTTCTGGCTGATGAAATACACTGGCCAGGAGAGTGTCAAGCTGCTGGACGGCGATCTGGATGATTGGACCGAAGCCAGCTTGCCTCTGGATATCAAGCCGAAGATTTTGCCGAAGGTCAACTATGCTGCAAAAGTGGACCTCGAGATGCTGGCAGATTACGCCTATGTAAAATCGGGCATTGCTCAGGTTGTCGATGCGAGGAACTTCCAGGATTTCGGAGATGGAAGAATCCCTGACTCATTCTGGATTCCTACCAGCAATGTACTTGAAAACGGAAAGGTTAAGGATGCTGTCAAGCTGAATGATACATTCTCGAAGCTTAATAAAGGCAAGCCGGTTGTTGTATATTCCACAGATATCGCTAATGCGTCCCTGGTCTGGTACGCGCTGCAGCTTATGGGATTCGATTCAAAGGTTTATACTTGGGCGGACTGGGAGGCGCATGAGAAGCCTCAGGCCTATGATATAAAATAGCTGAAATTGACATCCTTCTATCTTTTAGATAAGGATCTAAAATACTTGACAAATAATTTTATATGATGCATGCTCTATAACTTCTAGGATTCGTAAATTAATGGAATATAAGATGAAAGCAGGCTATCTGGCAATCCATCCGGTTGCCTGCAAGTTATTCCAATTCTGAGGTGATAAAATGAAGATAGCGCTAATATTCCTGTGCCTAATAGTCCTGATAATACCCGGCAGCTCTCAGATAAATCCAAGCCCCATGGCAATCAAAAATGAAACTGTTCAGATCTCCAGTGGAGGCAAGATATATCCAGCATATTTCGCAGCGCCGAACGAGGGCAAATGGCCTGTAGTAGTATTGATCCATTCGTTCAATGGACTTGAGCCCGGCTACAAAACCTTGTGCAATAACTTTGCATCACAAGGATTTGCGGTGATAGCGCCTGAATGGCAAACATTCAATAAGAGCTCCAGAGACGAGGTGGTCGGACAGCTGATCAAGGATTCCATTTCATACCTCACGACCAGGAATGAGGCCAATACCAGTTCGCTGGGACTCACCGGATTTTGTGCGGGCGGAAGATATACAATGCTCTTCCTTCCCCAGATGCCGGAGTTAAAGTCAGGCGTGGCATTCTATGGATTCCCTTACTCAGGAGGCAACTACAATCAATCGAAGCCCGCCGACTTCATAGCCCAGTTGAAGGCACCAATGCTGATGATCCATGGAACGCACGACCAGGCCAGCAAGATCTCGGATATCTACCGCTATGCCACCGATCTAAATGCCTCTGGCAAATACTTTGAGCTGAAGGTCTATTACGGTGAGCCGCATGGCTTCATGGTTCAGAACGGCCAGCTCTCTCAAAGCTTCCCGGCAAAGGATGCCTTCTGGCAGATGGTGACGTTCTTCAATCGAACTCTGCGCTGAACACTCTATTTGAGGCATCCATATCGCTCAAATTTTCTATTTTTGATTTTCGATCCTGCAAAAAGATCAAACTTTATCCAGGGCTTGATCAAGATCCTCTATTATATCCTCCACATCCTCTATACCTACCGATATCCTCACCAGGCCATCGGTGACACCCATTCTCATCCGCTCCTCTTTCGGTACGACTGCATGCGTCATCGATGCCGGATGCTCAATCAGCGTATCTGTCGATCCAAGGCTCACTGCCAGCGTGAGCAGCAATACTGCATTCATCAGCCTTCTGCCGGCAACAATCCCGCCCTTAATCTCAAAGGAGAGCATGCCTCCAAAGCCGCTCATCTGTCTCCTGGCGATATCATGCTGCGGATGGCTCTTCAGCCCCGGATAGTTCACCCTTTCAACTTTTGGGTGAGCCTCAAGGAACTCAGCAACTTTGAGGGCATTGTATGCATGCCTTTCCATTCTCAGGTGCAGCGTTTTAAGGCCGCGGATGCAGAGCCATGCCTCATGAGTGCCCATCGTTCCCCCCGTATTGACGGCTGTGCGCTTGATGCTGTTAATCAGTTCTGCTGATCCGATAATTACGCCGCCGAGAAGATCGCCGTGTCCACCGATATATTTTGTACAGCTCTGAACTGAAAAATCAGCGCCCAGTTTTAGCGGCTGCTGAAAATAAGGTGTGGCAAATGTGTTATCGACCGCGGATAGAGCGCCATAATCGCGCGCAATCTCACAGATCGCACGAATATCGCTGACTGACATCGTGGGATTTGCGGGAGATTCAAGGAACACCATTCTGGTATCATCTCCAACTGCGGCCTTCACCTGCGTAAGATCCGCGGTATCCACGAAACTGGTATTGATGCCGAATTTTGCGAGAGATGAGAAGAGGCTATATGTACCGCCGTAAACCGGGCGGGTGGACATTAGATGGTCACCTTTTTTGAGCTGGGAAAGAATAAGTGCAGTCTCAGCTGCCATGCCAGACGAAAAGGCGATACCAGCCTCACCTTCCTCAAGCGAACGGATCTTTTCGATAAAGCTCGCATGCGTTGGCGTATTTGGCGGCGATCTTATGTATCTGTATCCTGCCATCTCTCCCGAAAATACAGCAGCAGCCTGTTCTGCATCTTCAAATGTATAGGTCGATGTCTGATAAATCGGTGTGGTATGAGCGCGATATGCATCCCCGCCATCTCCGGCACGCACACAGCGAGTTCCGAATCCCATATTTTTATCCAAGGTTTCACCCTATAGATCTTTATATTCCCGATACTACTATTACTATTCTTTATAGAACTGTTGCATATAAATTATACATCATTTATCATAGTTCCTGGATGCAGAACCAGTATTTAAGAATAAGAAAGAATAGCGATTAAAATCAAAGCTCGGCGCGTAGCATCAGAACAAAGAATATAATATCTCATGGGCTGACAAAAGAAAGCATGATCTATTTTGTTACCAGCAATAAAGGAAAGCTCGTTGAGGCACAGGGCATCTTCAATGATATCGAACAAAGAAATATAGGCTATACGGAGATCCAGGCAGATACCCTTGAGGAGGTAGTAGTCTTCGGCATGGAGGAGGTTGTCGCAAGGCTGAAAGGCCCTGTCATGATCGAGGATGCAGGGCTCTTCATAGAGGCGCTCAAGGGATTTCCAGGGGTCTATTCGGCCTATGTCCAGAAGACGATCGGCAATGAGGGGATACTGAAGCTGATGGAGAATGTCAAAGACCGCAGAGCCTATTTCCGCTCTGTTGTGGGCTATGTCGAGCCCGGCATTGATCCTGTCATGTTCAGCGGAGAGGTGCACGGCAACATCGGCTTTGAGCAGCGGGGCATAAAGGGCTTTGGATACGATCCAATCTTTTATATTGATGGAAAAAGCCTTGCTGAAATCGATATTGAGGAGAAGAACAAAATTTCGCATCGTGGCGAATCGATGAAGGCTCTAAAGCAGTGGCTTGACAGCCGCTGATCAGCACTTCTTTTTCTGCAGCGCACAGCGAGGAAGCATGGAAACATCGATGACTTTGATATGCGGAGCCTGAACTGCCGATATGTAGAGCTTCTGTGCTCCGACTTCCATTACTACGTCCGTTGGCTTTGGAGGGCTTATCCTGACTGGAAAAATGAGCGGTCCCTCGCAGGTTGTGGCGATTCTAAGATCTGTTGATCTGGAGCGGATATACTCATCCATTGCAGGATCAATTCTAAACGGCTGCTTTGCGGGCATTTGCAGATAAAATGTGCAGGATCTAGAAATAGTATTTCGTGGTCGCTTTTGCCATTTTGAATTGCTGCCTCCACTACATTTATTCAGGAGCTAAATGCTTTATCTCTTCACATCATCCTCGCTCTTCAGGTCCCGTATCTATTGTTCCTATTCCCTTTTATCGTCGCAAAGTTCAATAATATTTAGTATGTTTGGTACGGAAACATCAATCTTCCTCCTATGTTAGCGAGGATAGAGCGAAAGACTTGAGAATAATCTTTTACGGATGGTCATGATCAATATGTGATGGTCAGCATTGCGATGATCAATACTCCACTGATCAATATTATGATATCGGACAATATCGAATACCAGGAGATGCTTTATTGAAAAGTAAGTCGCTGCCGGCGATACGCAGAAAGCTTCCTGTAGGTGCCGAGGTGCAGCCAGAGGGCGGTGTTCATTTCAGGGTGTGGGCACCAAATAAGAGAACGGTTGCTGCTGCGATAGAGAGCGGTCGATCCAGAGGCATGGAGATCGAGCTGATGCCGGAGGGAAGCGGCTACTTCTCAGGCAAGGCTGAGGAAACTGGCGATGGCACTCTTTACCGCTATCGTCTGGATGGGAACGAAAACATCTATCCAGACCCGGCATCTCGCTTCCAGCCGCAGGGACCTCATGGACCTTCTCAGGTTATCGATCCCGAGATTTATGAATGGACTGATGGCGGCTGGTCCGGGTCCAGCCTGAAAGGCCAGGTCATCTACGAGATGCATATCGGAACCTTCACTAAAGAGGGGACATTTCAGACTGCCGGCCTCGAGCTGCAAGAACTGGCAGATACAGGAATAACAGCTATAGAGATGATGCCTATCGCCGAGTTTCCAGGAAAATTTGGATGGGGATATGATGGTGTCGATCTGTTTGCACCCTCTCAGCTCTACGGCAAGCCGAACGCTCTCCGCGAGCTTGTGGATAAAGCACATTCTGTAGGCATCGGAATTATTCTGGATGTGGTCTATAACCATCTTGGGCCGGATGGAAACTATCTGCAGCAATTTTCGCCTGATTATTTTACCGGTCTTCATAAAACCGATTGGGGATCGCCTATAAACTTCTACGGGAAGAACTCTGAGCCTGTAAGAGAGTTCTTCTTGGCCAATGCCGGCTACTGGATCGATGAGTTCCATATGGATGGATTGAGGATAGATGCGACACAAAATATATACGATAAATCGCCTTCCTCCTGCCATATTTTCACGCAGATAGTAAAGCGTGTAAGGGAATCTGCACATGGCAGGGCCACCATTGTTATTGGAGAAAATGAACCCCAGGATTCAAGTTTGATCAGGCCCCTGGAGCAGGGCGGATACGGCATGGATGCTCTCTGGAATGATGATTTCCATCATAGTGCCATGGTGGCTATGACGGGGCACAACGAGGCATATTATACTGACTATCTCGGCAAGCCCCAGGAGTTCATATCAGCGGTAAAATGGGGATATTTGTACCAGGGCCAGCGCTATAAATGGCAGAAGAAAAGGCGAGGACAACCAGCACTGGATATAGATCCGGCAGCCTTTGTCATATTTATACAAAACCATGATCAGATCGCAAACTCAGGCAGAGGGCTGAGAGCCCATACGATGACAAGCCCTGGAAGATATAAGGCAATTACTACGCTGATGCTGCTCATCCCTGGAACGCCCATGCTTTTCCAGGGCCAGGAGTTCGCTTCATCAAGTCCATTCTATTACTTTGCAGACCATAAGCCTGAGATATCCAGGCTGGCACATATGGGTCGTAAAAAATTCCTTAAACAGTTTAGAAGCCTTGCGACAAGAGAGATGCAAGAGCTGATTCAAGATCCAAGCGATCCGGACCTATTCGAAAGATCAAAGCTGGATTTATCAGAGCGACAGAGCCACGAAGGAATCTATACAATGCACAGAGACCTTCTCAAGCTGAGAAAGAACGACCCAACATTCAGCGCACAGCGCAAAGGCGCCATCGACGGTGCAGTGCTGGGCGAAGAAGCATTTTTGCTGCGCTTCTTCTCGGATCAGGGCGAAGACCGTTTATTGCTTATAAATTTAGGCAGAGACATTCATCTCGATCCCGCGCCTGAGCCGCTGCTGGCTCCGCCAAAGAACGGGCTGTGGAAGGTCATATTCGCCACCACAGATCCGAAATATGGAGGATGCGGAACACCCGAACCGGATGCTAAAGATGGCTGGCATATTTCAGGACATGCTGCTGTAGTTCTTGCACCAAGAGAGGACAGCCGAGCCTATTTGGGAGAATTCAAATGGAAGAGATAGTTCGAAGAATAACATGGCCCGGGGCATGTGCCCTGGAATCCAGACAGCTTTTGAGGCGTGAATGGCTTGTCACAAATGGCCTCGGAGGATATGCATCAGGGACTGTCGTAGGTGCAACCACACGCCGCTACCACGGACTGCTGATATCTGCACTGCCTGATCCTTTCGGCAGATGGATGATGCTCAACCACCTCTTCGAGCATCTGAGGCTGCCGGACGGGAGGACTATGCCTTTTTCCGGCGGAGAGGGGGAGTATCATGCAGTGGCTACAGATGCAGCCCGATGCCTCACTGAATTCCGTCTGGAAATGGGGCTGCCTATTTGGAAATATGATATAAATGGATACATCATAGAGAAAAGAATATTGATGCCGCATATGCAGAATACAGTGCATATCAATTATCATCTGCTTTCTGGACCCGCACCTGTTAAGCTGGAGATAAGGCCTTCAGTCAACTTTCGATCCCACGACACTCCAGTTAGCCAGCCTCCATCGCTGCCTTATGAGCTCTCATTAATCGGGGATCGCTATGAAATCTCGGAGCCCGAAAATCCGGGACTACGTTCTCTCAGAATGATGGTACATGGCCAGAATGCCACATTTACAATGGAAGGCGGCATTTTACAGGAGATGTTCTACCGGCGTGAGGCCGATCGTGGATATGATGCCAGGGGCATGCTCTGGAGCCCGGGCTACTTCAGCACAGACCTCACAACAAGCCGGGATGCAACCCTTGTGGCATCGACCCATAGCTGGAAGATAATAATGGCATTAAAGCCCGATGAGGCATTTGCTGCAGAGATAGATAGGAGAGCAAGGCTGGTCAGCAGAGCTCAAAAGGAGGTCCAGGGTGGGACTGCCAGCGAGCTTGTGCTGGCCGCAGATCAGTTTATCGTCAACCCGATTGGACGCATTGTAGATCTGGCCAGGGCAAATGCAGCCGGAGATGAACTCCGTACAGTAGTAGCCGGATATCACTGGTTCACAGATTGGGGCAGAGACACGATGATAAGCCTTGAAGGGCTGACCATAACAACAAATCGATATAATCAGGCGCGCTGGATACTGCGCACATTTGCCCATTATATTAAGGATGGCCTGATTCCTAACCGCTTCCCTGAGGGAGAAAGCGAAGGGGTATACAATACAGCCGATGCAACCTTATGGTTCTTCCACGCCATTGATCGCTACGTTGAGAATACAGGCGATAGAGCTACTCTTAGAATTCTCCTCCCGAGGATGAGAGAGATTATTGATTACCATTTAAGAGGGACCAGATTCGGTATAGGAGTCGATCCAAAGGACGGCCTTCTCAGACAAGGGGAGGAAGGTTATGCCCTCACTTGGATGGATGCAAAGGTGCGAGGCTGGGTTGTGACGCCCAGGAGGGGAAAGGCCGTTGAGATCGAGGCTCTATGGTATAATGCCCTGAAGATAATTGAGGAATGTGTCCGTGAGGAGGTAGGCGAGGATTCTGCAAAGCCTCTGGCAGAGCATGCCGAACGTGCCAGGCAGTCCTTTAATAAGCGCTTTTGGTATTCCGAAGGCGGGTATCTGTACGATGTTGTCGATGGCGAGCATGGCGATGACCCATCATGCAGGCCGAATCAGGTGATGGCAATATCTCTCAAATACCCGATTCTTGACAGGGAGTATTGGGAGCCCGTGCTCAAAGTTGTAGAAGAGCGGTTACTTACGCCGGTAGGTCTGCGCAGCCTTGCACCGGGCAGCCCTGATTACAAATCAAAATACTTCGGAGATCTCAGGGCACGTGATGCTGCATATCATCAGGGAACTGTTTGGGCATGGCTTATAGGTCCATTCATCGATGCCTGGCTGAAGGTTCATCCTGAAGAACGACAGGGTGCAAGGAAGTTCCTGCTCGGGTTCATACCTCAGCTTGACCAGGCAGGCATAGGCTCCATAAGCGAGGTATTCGATGCCGAGCCCACGTTTACTCCGCATGGATGCATAGCACAGGCATGGAGCGTAGCAGAGGTATTGCGCTGCTGGGCGAAAACTGCCTGAACATAAGGCCTGAACATAAGGCCTGAACATAAGGCCTGAACATAAAGAGCTTGTTCACGATATAAAAGTTTGATCAATAGTCATCATGGCTGTCGTGGCCGCATCCTTCGTGATCGCAGGATTCCGTATCATGATCACAGGTATCTGCATGGTCGCAGCCCCCACAGCCTCCGATTTCATCTTCAGGACCACGTATCACAAAACCCGTTCCGCGATCATCGCTCACATAATCGATTATCGTCTCGCGAAGAAGCTCGGCGTCCTGAGGGCTCATATATATCTTAATCCCACGGCTATCGAAAACCACATCATCCTTCTCAGGATTGCCCAATGCCAGGCCATAGTTGGCGCCTGTTGCATCTATAGCTGCTAGGAACATTCGGATTACCTTGCCCTCTGCAAGGCTGCGCTTGAGTATATTAGCAGCGGCATCTGTGATCTCAATCATGAGGAACACTTCCGTTTTATATCTCTTCGAAACTGGTATTTAAATGATCTTACGGGCAGCCTGTAGGTATTTATAAATTATGTACCTGCCAGTATTGGGTATTATAAAAGAATAGGGTATTATCAAAGAGAGTTTACAGGTAAGCTACCATGGGAGTTGATTTAGGAGAGCTGCTTCAAAGAAAGAGGATAGAAATAAAGAACCTCTCAGGAAAATGGATTGCCGTAGATGCCTTCAACACACTCTATCAGTTTCTCAGCATAATCCGGCAAAAGGACGGCACTCCGCTCATGGATAGCACGGGCAGGGTGACATCGCATCTATCCGGCCTTCTTTACCGCGGAACAAACTTGATTGAATTAGGGGTGAAGGCAATTTTCATCTTCGATGGAGAGCCTTTCCAATTCAAGTACGGAACACTCCAGGAGAGATCCGAGGTAAGAGCAAAGGCTGCAGTGGCCTGGGAGGAAGCACGTGCAGAAGGTCGCGATGGGTTCAAGTATGCCCAGGCAGCCTCAAAGATCAATGAGAGAATTCTGGAGGATGCGAGACGCCTGATTTCTGCAATGGGACTGCCGATGGTTCAGGCCCCCTCAGAGGGCGAGGCACAGGCTGCTCATATGGCTGCCATTGGTGATGTTTATGCGGCAGGCAGCCAGGATTATGACTCTTTGTTATTCGGCGCCCCCAATGTTATCAGAAACCTTGCAATAACCGGCAAGAGGAAGCTGCCTAGAAGAAACGTCTATGTGGATGTTGAGCCTGAGCTTATCGTTCTAGACGAAGAGCTAACAAGGCTGGGAGTCAGCAGAAAGCAGCTTATTGAGATAGCTATCATGTGCGGAACGGATTATAATAAGGGATTATCCCGTGTGGGTCCAAAGACTGCGCTGAAGCTTATCAGGGAGCATGGAGACCTGGAATCTGTTCTCGCTGCTCAGGGAGAAACTATAGATCATTATGAAGAGATAAGGGAGTTCTTCCTGCACCCAAAAGTTACTGACGACTACGGAGCTATCAAAACGACCAAGCCCAATGTGAAGGAGATCATGTCCTTTCTGGTCGATGAAAGAGACTTCGATCATGATAGGGTGGAAAAGGTAGCCTTCAGGCTTGAGGAGGTTTATCGGAGTGGACAGAGCACACTCGATAAGTGGTTCTGAGCCCGGCCTCCAGTTCGACCTTGAAAAAACCGTTGATCTGATACGGGGGAGCGGCGCAAAGCGTATTGGCCTTCAGGCTCCAGAGGGCCTGAAGAGGGCTCTGCCATCTCTGGCAAGGCAGATCGAGGAAGCAACCGGCGCAGAGGTAATAATCTCCGGAGATCAATGTTATGGCGCCTGCGATCTGGATATGGCTCTCTGCAAAGATGTGGACCTTATGCTTCACCTTGGTCATGCTGAGCTCGGGGAGGCATCAGAAACCGCAGGAAACATGGGAAATGCAGGAGATGCTGGAAAGGTCATTTATATAGAAGCCAGGATGCCTCATGATTTAAGAGGTGTTGTAGAAGATGCAGTTCCTCTGCTCAAGTCGAAGCGAGTTTGCATAACTACTACAGTTCAGCATATCCATAAGCTCAACCAGGCGCTTGAAGTTCTGAAGCAGCATGGGATCAAGGTCATTATCGGCAAAACCAGCGGCCGTGTGAAGTATCCTGGTCAGGTTCTGGGCTGCTGTTACAATGCCGCCAGATCAGAGAATGCTGATGAATACCTCTTTATCGGAACAGGCAAGTTTCATCCTTTAGGCATTGCCATGGCAACAGGAAAGCGAGTAGTAACAGCTGATCCTGTCACCGGCGAAGTATCGGAGATCGATCCGAATCCAATGCTCAGGCGGCGCTTTGCATCCATAACACGGGCAATGGATGCAAAGAGGTTTGCTGTTCTAGTGTCCAAGAAGCCCGGCCAGAAGAGAATGGAGCTTGCAAGCCGGATCAAGAAGATGGGCGAGGAAAAGGGAAAAGAGATGATCCTAGTATATCTGGATAACATCGAGCCTGACAAGCTGCTTAACTTGGGAATAGAGGCTGCAGTCTCTACGGCCTGTCCCAGAGTGGCGCTGGATGATGCGAGCAGGTACAAGATTCCCATTCTCACGCCGCCGGAGTTTGAAATACTCGCCGGGAATCGCTGCTGGGAAGAGTATGCGTTTGATGAAATTGAGTAAAATGAGCTATCCTCAAAACAGGACTTAATTAAGTAAAATCATCCAAGCCATGTTTGACATACTCAATATATCCCTGAAGCTGCGGTATCTCCTTTGCCTGAATGGTTTTCCAATTTTCATCTATGAGGGGTTCCCAGTCTTCACCCTTTTTTCCATAGCTTAAAATATCCTCAAGTGCATAAAAGCCGGAGGTCATCGTATCCATCGGATTCTCGAAATATCCGAGGAACTTTCGGCTTAAAGGGCTGTACCCAACAAGATACCAGTTCATCTTCTTGCGGTTATATAGATGTAGACGAATGACTTCATCGCCCATAATTGGATGATCTTCCGGTACTCCCAGAATGCTTCCTAGCTGTGAAGGATCGAGATCTTTTAATCTTTTGGACATTTGCAACCTGATAGAATATTAAGGCTGAAGCGCAATAAATTTTGTCCTATCTCTGTTTATTTGAAGATATATTCCATATTGGATATCAACATAACCTAATAATGGGATAAAAGGAAAAAATTTATACTAGAAAGTCATAATTAGATTTAGCAGTTCTAAACAGCAATTAGAACTTGAGGTGGATGAAGCATGAAGAAAATAGCATTAGGAATTGTTTTACTCGCCCTATGTATTCCAGTTTTAGCAGCGGATATACCCAACATGATCGGCAATTGGACTGGGAGCTTTGAGTCAGTAGGATATTTGAAGAACACCAATTGGATGTATACAGGAAATGCTTCCTATTGGACTGATAACAATACTATTATGATCCAGGAGCAGAATGGAACAAGATTCGTCGGCAAAATCATCCCAGCCGAAAATCCTAAACAGGTAGAAACGGTAATAGGAGTAATCAGCTCCGATAACGAATCACTTAGCTTAGTGGATGAAGATGAATTACTTTGGGGATGGATGATCTCTCCCACAAAGATGGATCTATCATTCCAGAACGTTGACATGGACTCCATGGCTGCGGGGAGCGGCATTTTTACAAAACAGTAATATAAATTAAACTAAAGTTCCAAAGAGTGGTTCAAACGTTTGGAATCACTCTTGCATCCATTTAGAGTTATGTATAAATAATAGAGTTTAGTGAATATGTCAGCTCACTTTTCGGGCGGATAGTAGACTATCGACCGTTCTTCCATGATAGGCTGTTAGAGTGATGACAGTAATTTTCGAGCTCTGATAGATTTTAAGTAAACATTCATATTCTATATTAGTAGAAGATAGAAAGATAAGTGAATATGGCAGCGATCTGCATTTCCCGAGAGCTCGCGCATCTGAGTACAGTGCAGAACGCTGGCGGGCTTATCTTCTGAGTTCGGGAAGGGATCAGGAGTTACCCCGTCGCTATGGCCGCCATATTCGATTACTGGATACGGATTCGAACCGTGCATTTGCTTTCCAACTAAGTAAGCTAAGCAATTCCAGTTTTCGATTAGCGTTTAGCCAATCTTGATTCAAGCTTTACGACCAGATTACGCCTGAGCATAATGGAGCGCTGCGGGATGATTAGTAGCCGCGAACTGAACACCTCGTTACCTTGGTGCGTACATTCCGGCTCTATCAAGCTCGTCTTTTACGAGGATCCTAAGCGGTCTATTTTCAGGAGCAGTTTCGGGCTTAGATGCTTTCAGCCCTTATCT